>JBDGTD010000025.1:20041-22524 GCA_042217165.1 Haloferacaceae archaeon
CGACCCCGCTACCGTTCCTCGGCAGCCCGGAGCGCGGCGACCGTCTCTATCCCGGCGAGGACGGCCAGCCCGACGAGGGCGACGACGGCCCCCGAGGTGTCGAGTACGCCGGCGACCGAGAGTCCGAGCAGCGCGACCGTCGTCCACGCCAGTCCGGCGCGCGCCGCCGCACCGCCCGGCACCGCCGGGCGGTCGGGCGTCGCCACCTTCCCGCCGTCTTCGTCTCGTTCCTCGCGGACGTAGGGGAGCAGCTGTTCGGCCTCCGGGCGGAGCGTCACGTCGCCGCTGCGCTCGTCGAAGTCGACGACACCGGCCTCGTCGAGCCGCGGGAGGTGACACTGGTAGAGCCCGACGTACACCCGCTTGCGCTCGCTCGAGGAGAGGTCGCGCCGCGAGACTCCGTTCTCCTCCGCGCCGAGCACTCCCGCGAGTTCGCTCAGGGTCGCGTGGCCGCCGTGGTCGTCGAGGTGGGCCAGCACGGCTCGTCGTCGCCAGTTCTTGAGGATCGCGAACCGGTCGTCGACGGGGATCGACGCCGGCCCGTCGGCTCGCTCGGCGTCGTCTGCCGGGGCCCCGTCGCCCTCTCTCGACTCCGGCGTCCGCTGCGGAGCCGGATCGTGATGGTCTGTCGTCATCTCGTGGCACTCCCCGGTCCGCCCGGGCGCACACGTGTTACCGACAGTGAATATCGGTAAAATAGGTGGGGTTCGTTCACGCCGGATCGGGACGGCTCCGCCCCGATTCCCCGCGTGGCGACCCGGGGGGTAGAGATTAGGCCGTTCGAGAACGAAATTTATCGGCCCGTTTACCCGACGTCGCGTACCGATAGGTATCGTCTAACAAAATACTGGGGGCCCCACCTATCCTATGTGTTCGAGCTAACCAGTTTCCAGCGGGACCTCCTCTACGTCATCGCAGGGATGGACGACCCGTCCGGGCAGGAGATCAAGGGTCGGCTGGAGGGGATTCTGGGCGAGATGAGCCACGGACGGCTCTACCCGAACCTCGACACGCTCGTCGAGGAGGGGTTAGTCGAGAAGGGGCAGATCGACCGACGGACCAACTACTACCGCGTCACCGAGGCGGGCCGGGAGGCGTTGCGCGAGCGCCGGGAGTGGGAGAACCAGGCCGTCGAGTTTCTCACCGGCTCGGCGCAGTGAGCCCGCGACCGACCCCCGAAACCCGCCGTTGAACGGGGTCGTAGCCCCGGTAATCGGCCGAACTTGCCCGTCTCGATCCCTGTTCCCGGCGATCGAGGTCCGACCGGTGATCCCGTCGGTAATACCGGATTTCACGATTTCATATCTATCGTACTTCTGGTAATAGACCGTCTAACTATGCCCCTGGTGTTTCTCAGTTAGTCACATACATGTCTTCGGGGGGAGTCAGCCAGACAGTTCAGGAGGAGAGAACGACCGACCAAGCCGGCGAGGGGCCCGAGCCGGTCGTCGAGTCCGACGCGAGCGGGCCGCTGACGCGCGACGACCTGTTCGAGGCGCTGGACAACCGCCGCCGGCGCTACACGATCCACTATCTCCAGGAGCGTGGCGACGACGCCCCTGTCGACCTCTCCGACGTCTCGACACAGGTCGCCGCGTGGGAACTGGAGGAGGACCCGGACCAGATCGGCTACAGCGACCGCAAGAACGTCCACACGGCACTCTACCAGTTTCACGCGCCGAAACTCGACGACCTCGGTCTGGTCGAGTACAACAAGCGCCGCGGGGCGATCGAACTCACGGCCCACGGCGAGCGGCTGGGGGTCGACATCAACTGTGACGAGCCAGACCAGGAGCGCTCACGGCACGTCCCGGCCGCGCTCGGCGGCTGCCTCGCCGCGCTCGCGCTCGCCACCTGGCTCGCCGTGCCGGCCGCGTGGCCGGCGGTCCTCCTCCCGCTCGTCGTCGCGTCGGCGGTCGGATTCGGCGCTGGCGCGTGGTACACAGACTCGCAGTCCGGCGCTCAGACCGTCGTCGAGGAGCACCTGCCGACGACGGTCACAGACGACTGAGGCCTACAGCGCCGCCGCGAACCCTCCGACGACCGCGAGGAGCCCCAGCCCCACGGCGACGGCCCAGAACGAGACCCGACGGACGACCCGGAGCAGCGCGTCCATCGTCGCGTAGCCGACGACCGCGCTCACGACCAGCGCGACCGCGGCGACCGTCGGCGCGACGCCCGGCAGTCCCGTGTCGACGAGGACGAGCGCCCCCGCCCCGAACGCCGCCGGGATCGAGAGGAGAAAGGAGAGCCGGAACGACCGCGGGCCGTCGTGCCCTCGGAGGAGCAGGGCGCCGACGGTCACGCCCGACCGCGACACGCCGGGCAGGAGCGCACACCCCTGGAGCGCGCCGACGAGCAGCGCGTCCGCGAGCGACGGCGTCGTCCGCGCCGGGACCCACCCCGCGCCGACCCGCTGGACCAGCCCGGTGCCGACCAGCAGCGCGCCCACCATCGCCACGAACGCGCCGCCCGCGAGGTCG
>JBDGTD010000073.1:0-10164 GCA_042217165.1 Haloferacaceae archaeon
TCGCTCACCGCCTCCGTCTGGTGGCCCCCTCGCTCACTCCGTTCGCTCGCGCGCCACCCTTACCACGTCCCGTGGAACGTGTCGAACGACAACTCCTCCAGGGGTCGGTCGCCCACCGCACACTCGTACTCGCCGGGCGTCAGCATCGGGACGTGGAACTGCGGGCCGTCGTCGGTGGTGATCCGCGGACAGCCGGTGTTGACGAACGCGTCCACGTCGAAGTTCCGCAGGCGGTCGGGCGTCACCTCGTCCATCGTGACGAGGTAGGCGTCGTCGTTCGACTCGACGATGTCCTGTGCGACCTCCCAGCGGCCCTGACCGATCTTCGTACAGAAGATGACACCCCAGGTGTCGGCGTCCATCGCGCGGTGGACCGCGCCGTAGCGCTGCTTCATGAACTTGTCCGGGTCCGCGACGGTGACGACGTTGTTCACCGGGTCGGCGATGATCACGTGTTTCTCCGGGTGCTCCATCGCCAGTCCGAGCGGGTGGAACTTCCCGCCGCCGACGTAGAGGACGGTGTCGACGGGCAGGTCCGCGCTCGCGTAGTTACAGCCGAGTACCTGTCCCTCGTGGGTGAGGCGGTCGTCGCCACGGCGGGTGTGGACCTCCCAGCCGCGCTCCTCCAGCCACGCGGTCATCTCCTCGAAGCGGTTCATGTGCTGGGCGGTGGTGACGAGGCCGACCGCCGGGTCGTCGTCCGGGTCCGGGAGTTCCGCGCGCGCCTCCTCCATGATTGGGAAGGGGTCGACGTTCGAGAAGAGGGGGACGTAGACGATCTGGTCCGACTCCTTCATCGGTGAGTGGCCGAAGTGGACGAAGAGGTCCGTCCGGCGCATCAGGTAGGTGTCGAGGTCGCAGGCGCCGTAGCAGGGCTGGCCCGAGAGCATGAATCGGACGCCGTCCGGCGCGAGCGCCCGCAGGTCGTCGATAACGCGCGTTCCGCGGCGCTTCAGCCCCTCGGGAAACTGGAGGCCGACCGTCTCGGCGTCGCGTTCCTCGATCGCCTCGATGATCCGCTCCATCTCGTAGTCCCACTCGCGGTCGTGGCGCAGCGACAGGCCGGTCCGGGTGAGGTCACCCGGCGTCCGGTCCTCCGACTCTTGACTCATTACCCTGACGTGAGCGTCTGCGGGATTAAGCCCGGCGCTTCGAGGGCCACGGGACGACGCCGGAGACGCGAGCCGTCCCGCGCCGTTCAAGCCGTCCGGTCGCCAACCCCCGCCCGTGACAGACGCCGACCTCCCGCTCGACCACGCCCACGTCGCGCCCGACGAGCCGACAGACAGGATGGTAGTCGTCCTCCACGGCCGCGGCGCCGACGAGCAGGACCTGCTCCCCGTCACGAGGGAACTCCCGCCTGCCCACGTCGTCAGCCTGCGCGCGCCCGAGCCGATGGGGCCCGGCTACACGTGGTACGAACTCGACCTCTCGGGCGGCGGCCTCCACCAGAGTCAGCCGGACCCCGACGATTTCCGGCGGTCTCTCGACCTCGTGACCGACTCGATCACGGCGGCACGCGAGGCCTACGGCGCCGAGTCGGTCGGCCTCCTCGGGTTCTCGCAGGGCGCCATCGCCTCGCTCTCGCTCCTCCTCGAGGACCCGACCCGGTTCGACTGGGTCGTCGCCCTCCACGGCTACCTCGCGGAGAGCCACGCCGACCGCGCGCCCGAGGGCCTCGCCGACGTCCCCGTCTTCGTCGGCGCCGGCGAGACAGACGAGGTGATCCCCGTCTCCCGCGCCGAGGCCGCCGCCGAGAGCCTTCGCGAGGCCGGCGCGTCTGTCACCTACCGGACCTACCCCACGGGCCACGGTATCGGCCGTGCGGAACTCGAAGACGTGGCTTCGTTCGTGACCGACGCGCGCTGACCTGTCTCGCCTGCCGTGGACTGCGGCCGCGTCGACAGCCGGCGAGCCCCGTCGACGACAGTCCCGACGGCCGTCGAGTCGACCGGGCGGGTCCACGGCACGGTCGTGTGGCGACCCCGACACCGCGGCTTCGACAGAGCCGAGGGTTGAAGCCCGCGGGGTCCGGACCGTCAGACATGAACCAGCAGGCTGCGCCCGACGAGACGGGGGCGACGGCACACGAGGACGACCCGGTCGCGCTCGCGCAGGCTCTCGGCACGGCGCTCGCGTCGAGCCCGGAACACGAGGCGTTCGTCGAGGCGGAGGCGGCAGTCGAGGCCGACGAGGAGGCCCAGCGCCGCATCGCGGAGTTCGAGCGCAAGCGCTCGGCGTTCGTCGCGGACCGCGAGCGCGGCGAGGCGACGCGCGGCGACCTCGAAGAACTCGAACGACTCCAGTCCGAACTCCACGAGATAGCGGTCGTCGCGGAGTATCTGGAGGCAAAGGCGGAGCTAGAGGCGACCCTCGACGCCGTCGACGACGCGATTTCGGCGCCGCTCGCCGTCGATTTCGGCGGCGAAGCCGGCGGGTGCTGTATGGACTAGCCCTTTCTGCGATCGGGAGGCCACGCCCCCCGTGCTCGCTATCGCCGGCGGCAAGGGTGGGGTCGGGAAGACGACGACGGCACTCGGACTCGCGCGTGCGCTCGACGGTCCCGTGAGCGTCGTCGACGCCGACACGGACATGCCCGACCTCCACCTCCTCGCGGGCGTCGACCGCGACCCGACGCTCGCGGCCGTCGCAGACGGCGACGACCCGGCGGCCGTCGCCAGCCCCTGGCCCGGAGAACCGTCGGTGGCAGTCGTTCCGGCGCCGACGGGGACAGACGCCGACCGGGACGTGGCGCCCGCGCTCGCGCGCCTCTCCGGGGGCCACGGCCGGGTGGTCGTCGACTGTCCCGGCGGCGCGGGCCCGGACGCCGCGACGGCGCTCCGGGCGGCCGACGCGGCGCTTCTCGTCGCGACCCGCCGCCCGGCCGCGCTTCGCGACGCCGCAAAGACCGCCGAGATGGCTCGTGCGGTCGGGACGGACCTCGTCGGAGCGGTTCTCACCCGGAGCGAAGAGGCTCCGGACGCGGCGGCGCGGCTGTTCGGCTGTCCGGTCTTCGGGCCAGTCCCCGACGTCGACCCGCCCGTGTTGCCGCGGGCGTCCGTCTGTGACGCCTACGCCCAGATCGTCCGTGAGGCCGCAAAGAGTCAGGCGTGCGAAAACATATAACCGGCGGGGCTCGAACGGGTACGCTATGGTCGAACGGCTCCCGACCGGGATCACCGTCCTCGACCGACAGCTCGACGGCGGAATTCCGGAGGGGAGTATCGTCCTGCTCGCCGCGGACCCGGCCAGCCAGTCGGAACTCTTCCTCTACGAACTGACGACCACCAGGGGGACGCTCTACCTTACGACCGTTCGGTCGAGCACCGCCGTCGAGGACGCGATCGACCGCGTCCCCGGCCGCGTCGGCAACCCGACCGTCCGCGACATCGGCGGCGACGCGCCGCTCGACGGCGCCAACTCGCTGGTCCGTGACCTCCCCGAGGGCGCGAACCTGATCGTCGACGTGATGGACCCGCTCGAGCGCCGTGACCCCGAGCGGTTTCGCGGGTTCCTGAACGAACTCCAGACGCACCTCGTGAACACGAAAGGGCTCGCGGTGCTTCACGCGATGAAGGGGTCGTCGACCCCGAAGAACCGCGACTACACGACGCACATGGCAGACGTCGTCTTCGACCTCCAGACCTCTATCGACGGCGCGGAGATCGAGAACCGTCTCGCGGTGCCGAAGTTCCGGGGCGGGAGCGCGCTGGAGGAGACGATCAAGCTGAACCTGACCGAGGACGTCAGTATCGACACCAGCCGAGACATCGCGTAGGCTACACCAGCGCGGCGACGACGCCGACCCCGGCCGCGAGCGCCGCCCAGACCCGCGGGTCCTCGACGAGGCGGTCTCCGACCAACTGGTACGTGACGTACACGAACAGCGGCGCGAGCGCGTACAGCGACGGCCGGCCGAGGAGCGCCAGCGCGACGGTCGCGAGCGCCGCGGCGCCGGCGACGACGACGTCGGCCCGGGCCCCCGCGAACGCCGACTCGGCCTCGGTCACCCTACTCGTCGGCGGACTCGATCTCTTCGGCGATCTCGTCGGCGTCGACGTCCGCCTCCGCGAGCGCCTCCTCGACGTCCTCGGCCGCGCCGCCGCCGCCCATCATCCCGCCCATGCCGCCCATCATCCCGCCGCCGCCGTCGAGGACCTCCTCGACGACGACGCGGTCGACTCCGAGGCGCTGGATCAACTGTCCCGCGATCTGCTGTTTCTGGAACAGCCAGCGCTGGTTCATCGTCATCTGTGGCGTCGCGTCGATGTAGAGCGTCTCCTTCTCGACGGTCTCGACGGTCGGCTCGGCGTCCTCGTCGTCCTCGGCCTCCTCTTCGACCTCCGCGGTCTCGATGCGGAGGTCGGGCACCTGCTGGAGGTAGATGCCGAGCATCCCGCGAGCCTGTTCGAGGCGGTCCTCGACGACGTCGACGATCTCGTACTCGTACTCGAGGTCCTCGCCCGCGAGCGGGTGGTTGAAATCGACCCGGGCGCGCCCGCCGATGACGGTCTCGAGATGCCCCTGATCGCCGTCGATCTGGACCTGCGCACCGGGGTAGCGGTCGTCTTCGTCGATCTTGTCGACGCTGACGGTGCGCACCTCGTCGGGGTCGAACTCGCCGAACGCCTCGGCCGCCGGAACCGAGACCGTCCCCGTGTCGCCCTCCTCGGCGCCGACGAGGGCGTGGTCGACGGACTCGAACACGTGGCCCGCGCCCACGACGATGGTCCGGGGCGAGAAGTCGTGGTCCTCCTCGTCGATGCCGGCCTCCTGGGCGACCTCGTGTGAGGTGGTGTCGACGACGGTGCCGTCCTCGACGGTCCGGACCGTGTACTCGAGGCGCACGAAGTCGCCGTTCTGGAGCCCCGCCGGCTCCGCGTCGGTCTCCTCGGACTCGACCTCGGTCTCGTCGACCGCCTCCTCGGCGCTGGCGTCGTCGGTCATGGTCAGAGGTCGCCCGTGGCCGGTATAAGAATCACGTTTCCGCCCGCCAGACCGGGCGCCTTTTGTTCTCGGGCGTGACCGGCCCGCTATGTACGAGGTCGAACTGAAGCTACGCGCCGACCACGAAGCCGTGCGCGAGCGACTCGCGGCCGAGGGGGCAACCGCTCGCGGAGCCGTCCGCCAGCGCGACACCTACTACGACGCCCCGCACCGTGACTTCGACGTCACCGACGAGGCGCTCCGGATTCGGCGGGTCGAACGGGACGAGACCGTCGAGAGCCGCCTCACCTACAAGGGGCCGCTCGTCGACGACGACTCGAAGACCCGCCGCGAACACGAGACGGTCGTCGAGGACGGCGAGACGGCCGCCGCGGTCTTCGAGGCGCTCGGGTTCTCCCCCGCCGCGGAGGTCCGGAAACGCCGCGAGCGGTTCGTACTCGACGGCTACCTCGTCACGCTCGACGCGGTCGAGGGCGTCGGCGAGTTCGTCGAGGTGGAGGGCGAGGCCGCCGAGGACGAGATCGACCGGGTGCGGGACGAGGCCGCCGCGGTCGTCGAGCGACTCGGACTCGACCCCGAGGCGAACATCCGCACTTCGTACCTCGAGTTGCTCCTCGAAGATTCTCCTCAGTAATACTGTACGCTGGGAGATTTCCGCAAGTTATAGCACCGCCGCACTCGGAGCGTCGGTATGACCGAGCGGAACATCCGAGTCTCGACCGCGGACCGGCTCGCGGTCGAGGACCAGGAGGTCGAGATCGTCGAGCGCAAGGGGGTCGGACACCCCGATTCCATCTGTGACGGGATCGCCGAGGCCGTCTCCCGGGCGCTCTGCCGGCTGTATCTGGACCGCGTGGGGCGGGTGCTCCACTACAACACCGACGAGACCCAGCTAGCGGCGGGAACCGCCGACCCCGACTTCGGCGGCGGCGAGGTCGTCGAACCGATCCACGTCCTCGTCGTCGGGCGCGCGACCCGCGAGTGGGGGGGCGAGCGGTTTCCGGTCGACTCGGTCGCGCTCTCGGCCGCGCGTGACTACCTCGCGGCGCACGTGCCCGAACTGGAGTTCGGAACAGAGGTCGTGGTCGACACCCGGATCGGCGAAGGGTCGGGCGACCTCCAGGACGTCTTCGGCGAGAGCGGCGGCGTGCCGATGGCCAACGACACGAGCTTCGGCGTCGGTCACGCCCCCCTGACAGAGACAGAACGCGTCGTGTTGAACGCCGAACGACGGCTGGTGACCGAACACGCGGCCGAGAACCCGGCCGTCGGCCCCGACGTGAAGGTGATGGGCAAGCGCGAGGGTGACCAGATCGGCGTGACGGTGGCCGCGGCGACGATCGACCGCCACCTCGCGGGCGTCGAGGAGTACCGAGACACCGTCGCGGGCGTGCGCGAGTTCGTCGACAGGATGGCCCGCGACTACACGGACCGCGAGGTCTCGGTGGAGGTCAACACCGCCGACGACTACGAGGACGGCAGTATCTACCTCACGACGACGGGGACGAGCGCGGAACAGGGCGACGACGGCTCGGTCGGGCGTGGCAACCGTGCGAACGGGCTCATCACCCCGAACCGCCCGATGAGCATGGAGGCGACGAGCGGGAAGAACCCGGTCAACCACATCGGGAAGATCTACAACCTGCTCTCGACCGAGGTCGCCGAGGCCGTCGTCGCGGAGGTCGGAGGTATCCGCGACCTCCGGATCCGGCTCCTGAGCCAGATTGGCCAGCCGATCGACCGGCCGCTGGTCGCGGACGCGAACGTCGTCACCGAACCCGGCGTCCGCCTCTCCGACATCGACGACGCGATCCGCGCGCGGATCGACGCCGAACTCGCGGACGTCACCGACGTGACGAAGCGGGTCGTCGACGGCGACATCGGGACGTTCTGACCCCGCGACCAGAAACGCTTAGCCGCCGGCGCCCGGGGTCGGCCTGTGACGCGGGTCTGTCTCGTCGGGAGTCCGGACACCGACCTCCGGTACGAACTGCTCTCGCGGGAGACGGCACGCGACGCGCTGTCGACCTACGACCTCGCGGAGCCGTTCGAGAACACCGTCGCCGTCGAGACAGTGAGCCTCGGGACCGCGGTCGCGCTCTGTAACGACCTCGACTGGTATCTCCGGAGGTTTGCCGACGGCGCGTGGATACTCGAACCCTCGGTCGACGAGACGGAGTGGCTCTCCCGGGCCCTCGCGACTGCGGTACGGGACGGCGAGGTCACGCCCGAGGACACCGGGCGATTCCTGAAGCTCTACGGCGTCGAGGACGGGCGGCCCGTCGAGCCGATGTACGTCGCCCGCACGGGGGGACCTCTGCCCGAGTACGACCTGCGCGAGGTCGAGCGGACGGTCCGCGTGCGCGTGACCGAGACGGAGTTCGAGGGGTAGACCAGACTAGTCGTAGAGCCCGGTCGAGACGTACCGCTCGCCGCCGTCCCAGTAGACGGTGACGACGAGCGGTCCGTCGCCCTCGGGGTCGGCTCGCTCGCCGCCACGGGCGCCGGGGTCGACCGGTGTCGGGTCGTCGTGGCCCGCCAGTTCCGCCGCGACGCGCCGCGCCGCCGCGTTCGACGCGCCGGAGGACTGCCCCACGAGGAGCCCCTCTTCGCGCGCGAGCCGTCGGCACTCCTCCTCGGCGGTCGGGAGCGGAACCGTGACCGCGTCGTCGAGAAGCGCCGTGTCGAGGTTGTCGCTCACGAACCCCGGGCCCATCCCCTGGTAGTCGTCGCTGCCGGGCGAATCGCCCGAGAGGACGGCGTTCTCGGCGGGTTCGACCGCGACGACCCGCATCTCGGGAAACTCCTCGCGGAGCCGTCGTCCGACTCCCGTGATCGTTCCGCCCGTCCCCACGCCGGCGACGAGGGCGTCGACCTGCCGGCCCTCGAGCTGTTCCAGTATCTCCGGCCCGGTCGTCTCGTAGTGCGCCCGCGGGTTCGCCTCGTTCTCGAACTGGCGCATCTGGACCCAGCCCTCGGCCTCCAGTTCGTCCGCTCGCTCGCGCGCGTCGGAGATGTCGCCCTCCACGAGGTCGACGGTCGCGCCGTAGCCCTTCATCACCGCCCGGCGCTCGGGCGAGCGCGACTCCGGCATCACGAGGCGGACGTCGTACCCCTTCGCCGCGCCCGCGAGTGCCAGCCCGATACCGGTGTTCCCGCTGGTCGGCTCGACGATGGCGTCGCCGGGCGTCAGTTCGCCCGCGGCCTCGGCCGCCTCCACCATCGCTATCGCCGGGCGGTCCTTCGCGGACCCGCCGGGGTTCCGGGACTCGACTTTCGCCGCGACTGTCGTCCCCGCGGGCGACCCGACGCGGACCAGCGGCGTCCCCACCGTGTCGAGTACGCTGTCGTCCATGCCCCACCCTCGCCGCCCGCGTCGATAGGCGTGACGCCCGCGGTAGGGCTCACCGCGGTCGACTGCCGGGCGTCTCGACAGCCGGACTCGAACCGCCCGGCTCGCGGGCGTGCGAGCCACCCACCAACCGTTCCACCGGGTCGAAGAGACGCTGCGACTGCCGTGCGAGAGACAGGGCGCGTCCCCTGCCCCGTCGGATGGCACGCGGTCGGACGGGCGACGACCGGTTCGACAGGCGAGGCAACCCCCCGACTGCGTCACGCGACCGGGTCGTCGTTGATACGAGTAAAGATGCGGTTCGTCCAGTCCGCCTCCGCGCGGGGCGTCGGATCGGCTCCGGTCCCCTGGATCGCGTCGGCCTCTTGACGCACGACCGGCGTGTGCGTGTCGTGGGGCGTGAACTCGGCTCCACGCAGCCCCGCGAGCAGCTGCTTGGACTGCGTCGTGACGGCTGACCGGGCCGCGGCCGCAGCGTTACGAACCCTCCACCAGGCGGCGTTCAGCACCGGTCTGTCGACAGTGGCGTTGCCGCCGTAGCCTTCCGGATACACGCTGACGGTCTGTGTCGGGATGTCCGCGACTATCCGGCCGCCATCGAGAAAGTACTCGACCTGCCGACATCCCGGGACGTTCGAGTGGTGCTGGATCGTACAGACCACGTCGTCCGCAGTCGCGTACGAAACCGCGATTCCGTCGTACTCGACAGTATCGTCGCCGGTGGTGTTGATGCGCTGGACGTCGACTGCCTCCTCGCTGGCCGGGTAGCCCGCCATCCGGAGGCCGATGTATATCGGATGGACGATCCCCTCGCCAAACTCCCCACCGGGAAGGTCGAGAACCCACTCTCCTCGTCCCGGCTCGCGCGGGTCGTTGTTCTCCAGCCAGCGAACCGAGACGCCGTGTAACTCTCCGAACCGCCCGCTCTCGACTAACCGACGCGCTCGAACGAACGGCGGGTAGTTCACCTGGTTGTGTACCACCGTGATCCGACGGTTCACGCGGTCTGCGTGACGAACCAGCGACTCGTACTCCTGACGCGTCGCGGTCATCGGCTTCTCGACGAGGACGTGCGCGCCGGCGTCGAGACACTGCCGCGCGAGTTCGGCGTGACTGGCGAGCGGCGTGCAGACGTGTACCCAATCGGCCGGCTCTGTCGCCAGGAGATCCTCGAGTTCCGTGTACGGCGTCACCCCCCACTCCGTGGCTCGGCTCCGTGCGACCGACTCGTCCACGTCGGCGACAGCAGTGAGCGTGACTCCACCGGTTCGTTCGACCGCGCGGTGGTGCCATCTCGCCACGTTCCCCAGACCAACAATTGCCGTACTCAGCACGAGCGTAACTACCCGCTGTGTCACAAAACACTGACCCTGCTCGGCAGTCTGCCAGTTCCACCGGTTCACCAGTCGGCCGACGGGGTCGGTCGTGCGGGTGGCCGGGAGGGCTGGCGTTCACATATCCGGCGCCCGATGATCGCACATGCACTGGCGGAGACGGCGCGACCTGGAGGGTGGAAAGGAACTGGGTGTCTGGCTGCTCCTCGACGAGGGGAGAGTCGAGAGAGAACTGTACGTCGAGTCTCACGAGTACCGGGGCGGCGATTTCGACGTGTACACCGCGTCTCCCGACGGCGAGTGGGAGCACGAGGGCACCTTCGACACGGCCGACGACGCGTTCGACGCGGCTCTCGCACAGATAGAAGCGAGTCAGTTCCCTCTGGAAGGGGGCTGACGGCCCCTTCGTCTCTGCGGACTGGCCCTGCCGGGCGGTGCATACACCTTCTGCGTCGAGTCCGTCGTCGCTGCCGAGTTCTCGGTCGGTCGGAGCGTGCCGAACACGGGGCGCGTAGCGGTCACCGCCGACGC
>JBDGTD010000073.1:10264-21588 GCA_042217165.1 Haloferacaceae archaeon
TCTCGGTCGGTCGGAGCGTGCCGAACACGGGGCGCGTAGCGGTCACCGCCGACGCCGCGAGCGTTAACACCGCGGCACGCGACCCTCCGGTATGCTGGAGACGATGCGACCCCCTGCCGAGGCAGACGAGTTCGACGACGACACCCTCGCCGCGCTCGGCGCGGACGGACTCGTCTACCGCGTCTGGGGCGGGGACTGGTGTGGCGACTGCCGGCGACAGCTCCCGGAGTTCGCGGCGGCGCTCGCGGCCGCGGGCGTGTCCGAGGACCGGATCGTCGAGTACCCGGTCGAGACGGAGGCGGACGGCTCGAAGGCCGGCGAGAAGGTCGAGGCGTACGGAGTCGAACTGATCCCGACCGTCGTCGTCGAACGCGACGGCGAGGAGGTCGCGCGGTTCGTCGAGGAGGCCGACGAGCCGATCGCAACACACCTCGCGGCACGGCTCTCCCGGGCGCAGGGCGACGAGCGGAGTGGGTCGGGCCGCGAGACAGAGCGGTGACGGGTAAGGAACAGCGCGGCGCTTCAGGCGGCGAGGCCGTGCGCCTCGGGCGGCCCAGTCCGTCGCCCTCGTCTGCGGCTCCGCGGGTCTTCCCCCGTCCGGCTCCGTGCCCTCAGTCCTCGGTCAGCCACGCGAGCGCCTCGTCGATGTCGTCCGTGGGCGGCGAACACGCCCGGTCCCGGCAGGCGTAGACCGTCGGCTCCCCGTCTCGTGCGTCGCGGCCGCGCCAGACCGGCGGCGCCTCGTCGAGGCCGAGCGCGTCGAGCCACGGCGCGAGCCCCTCGTCGGTTGGCGGGCGGCGGGCGACGACGCTCGCCGGGAGGTACGTCTCCGCGAGCCGGGCGCGCCACGCCTCCGGGGTCGTGTCGGCCGCGATCGTCACCTCGACGCCGCCGCGCGTCGCCCGGTCGGCGGCGAGAACGAGCGACGGGTACTCCGTCGGGCTCCCCTGCATCCGGTCGCCGTGCGTGGCGAGGATACGGTCGACGACCTCGTCGAACCCCTCTGTCGGCGCGAACGGCTCCAGTGCGAGCAGAAGCTCGGTCGCGACGCCGAGACTCGACGGCGTCGACGAGTCACGAACCTCCTGTGGCCGCGTGATCAGGCCCTCGGCGTCGGCGTCGGTGAAATAGAGCGTTCCGTCCGCTCGGTCCCAGAACCGCTCGCGGATGGCCCGGGCGAGGTCGAGCGCGAACGCGAGCGGCTCGACCTCGCCGGTCGCCGCGTAGACGTCGAGCGCGCCGCGCCCGAGGAAGGCGTAGTCTTCCAGGTAGCCCCGCCCTTTCACCTCGCCGGCGGCGTACCGGCGGGAGAGCAGGCGCTCGTCTGCGTCCCACAGATGCTCGCGCACGAACCCGAGCGCGTCGCTCGCGCGGTCCGCGAGCGCCGGGGAGAGCGCCTGTGCGCCCTCGGCGAACGCCGATATCGCGAGGCCGTTCCAGCCGGTCAGCACCTTCTCGTCTCGGCGCGGGCGCGGGCGCTCCTCGCGCGCGTCGAACAGCGCGGCGCGGGCGCGTCCGAGCCGTTCGGCCACCTCGTCGTCTGCCAGTCCGTGACGCGCCGCGAGGTCGGCGCGACTCGCCGCGACGGTCAGGACGGTGGTGCCCTCGTCGAAGTTTCCGCTCTCGGTCACGCCGAAGCGCTCGCGCGCGAGCGTCGCCGTCAGGTCGTCGTCGAGCACACGGTCGACCTCGTCGGGCGTCCAGACGTAGAACGCGCCCTCGGTCGGGGCCTCGCGGTCGCCCGCCTCGCTCCGGGCGTCGAGCGTCGAGTAGAACCCGCCGTCGGGATGCGAGAGTTCGCGGTCGAGAAAGGCGAGCGTCTCCGTCGCGACGAGGGCGTACCGCGGCGCGCCGGTCAGGCGGTAGGCGTCGAGGTAGACCCGCGGGAGTTCCGCGTTGTCGTACAGCATCTTCTCGAAGTGGGGGACGGTCCACTCGCGGTCGGTGGCGTAGCGGTGGAACCCGCCGCCGACGTGGTCGTAGACCCCGCCGGTCGCCATGGCGTCGAGCGTCTCGGCCGCCACCGAGAGCGCGTCGTCGTCGCCGTTCACGCTCGCGGCGCGGAGGAGGAGGCCGAGTCGGCCGGGCTTCGGGAACTTCGGGTCGGAGCGCCCGAACCCGCCGTGTTCGCGGTCGGCGCTCCGGACGACCGCCCGGGTTGCGTCGTCGAGGAGGTCGGTCCCGGGCGCCTCGCCCGTCGCGCCCGCGCCGGGCGAGACGTCGTCCTCCGCGGCGGCGGCCCACTGGTCCGCGCGCTCTTCGATCTCGTCTCTGTCGTCGCGCCACGAGTGTGCGATATCCTCCAGGAGCTGGCGGAAGCCGGGCGACCCGCGGCGTGGCTCCGGCGGGAAGTACGTCCCGACGTAGAACGGGCGGCCGTCGGGCGTGAGCCACGCGGAGAGCGGCCAGCCGCCGCGCCCGGTGACCATCTGACAGACGCTCATGTAGACGCTGTCGAGGTCCGGACGCTCCTCGCGGTCGACCTTGATCGGAACGAAGTTCTCGTTCAGCACCGCGGCGATTGCCTCGTCCTCGAAGCTCTCTTCTTCCATCACGTGACACCAGTGGCAGGCCGAGTAGCCGATCGAGAGGAAGATCGGGACGTCCCGGTCGCGGGCCTCCGCGAGCGCCGCCTCGTCCCACGGCTGCCAGTGGACCGGGTTGTCGGCGTGCTGACGGAGGTACGGGCTCGCCTCCTCGTCGAGTCGGTTGCGGCCCGCGTGGTCGCTCATGGGTGACCTATGGGTCGGCCGGCGCTAAACGGTGACGACCGTCCTCCCGTGCGCGTCGGGTCGGGGTCGTGGGGCTCCAGTCGTCCGATCACAGCGTTCAAGCGCCACCCCCTCGCCCTGCCGGCGTGGGCGAACTCCCGGTCCGGTCTCTGCGCCTCCACCTGATCGCAGCAGTCGGGATGATCGCGCCGCTCGACGTCGTGCTGGTCGGTCCGGCGCTCCCCGCCATCGCGGAGGCCTTCTCGGTATCGAGCGGCCGGGCGGGCCTCGTGATCACCGCCTACGCCGTCCCGGGCCTCGTGGCCGCGCCGCTCGTCGGCGCACTCGCGGACCGGATCGGCCGGCGTCCGGTGGTGGCCGCCTCGGCGCTGCTCTTCGGGCTGTTCGGCGCCGGGATCGCGCTGGTTCCGACCGACGCCTTCCTCCTCGTTCTCCTCCTGCGGGGCTGTCAGGGCGTGGTCGGCGGCTCTATCCTCGCCTCGCTCGCGCTGACGCTCGCGAGTGACTACTTCGACGGCGCCTCGCGGAACGCAGCCGTCGGCTACGTCTCGGCGGCGGTCACCGTCTCCGCGGCCGTCGTCCCCGTCGTCGGCGGCGCGCTCGCGGCCGTCTCGTGGCGCGCCGTCTTCCTCGCGTACGGCACGAGCGCCCTGCTGGCGGTCGTCGTCTTCCTCGCGCTCCCGGAGCCGTCGGCGACGGGCGAGAGCGACCCGCTGTCGCTCGCGGCGGCCCGGGCCGCGGTCCCGACGGGCCGCGCGCTCGGGGTTTACGGCGCCACGTTCGTCGGCTACGGGCTCTTCTTCGGCGGCCTCCTCACCGCGACGCCGTTCCTGCTCGCCGGCGAGTTCTCCCTGCCTTCCGAGCGGATCGGCGCGCTCCTGACCGCCGCGAGCCTCGTCGGCGCCGCCGTCGCCCTCGGCAACGGACGGCTCGCGCGCCGCCACTCCAGTCTCGCGCTCGTCGTTCTCGCCTTCCCGGCCTACGGCGCGGGTCTCGTCCTCGCGGGCGCCGGGCCGACGCTCCTGGTCCTCGGGGTCGGTCTCGTCGTCTTCGCGGTCGGACACGGAATCTTCCAGCCGTCGGTCGCCGCCGCCGTCTCCGACCTCGGCCCGCCCCGGGCGCGCGGCGCGCTGATGAGCCTCCGGACATCCGTCGTCCTCGCCGCGCAGGCGGTCGCGCCGCTTGCGTTCACGGCCCCGAGCGTACTCGTCGGCGGGACGCGCGAACTCCTCGCCGTCGGCGGCGGGGTGGCGCTCGCGGTCGGGGTGGCCGGGTGGCTCAGTCTGCGGTAGCACAGGCACAGGAAGGAACGTTTACACGCTCGCCCGCCGCCCCCCCTCTATGGAGACGGTGCTCGTCGTCGGCGGCGGCGGCCGAGAACACGCGATCGCGCGTGCGCTCGCCCCCGACTGTACGGTGTACGGCTGTGCGTCGAACCGGAACCCCGGGATCGCCCGCCTCGCGGCGGGGGTCGAGACGCTCGACGAGACGGACGCGGCGGCGGTCGCGGACTACGCCGAGTCGGTCGGCGCGGACGCCGGGGTGATCGGCCCGGAGTCGGCGCTCGCGGCCGGCGTCGCGGACGAACTCGACGCCCGGGGCGTGTTCGCGTTCGGCCCGGACGCGGAGAACGCCCGGCTCGAGACGGACAAGGCGTTCCAGCGGCGGTTCATGCGCGAGGAGTCGATCCCGGGCTGTCCCGGCTTCGAGACGTTCGACGACGCGGGCGCGGCCGCCGACTACGTCGAGGGCGTCGACGGCGACGTCGCGGTCAAGCCGACCGGGCTCACGGGCGGAAAAGGTGTCCGCGTCACCGGCGACCAGGTGACGAGAGCCGAGGCCGCCGACTACGTCCGCGAGAGCGACTGGGACGACTGGGTGATAGAGGAGCGCCTCGTCGGCGAAGAGTTCACGATCCAGGCGTTCGTCGCGAACGGCGACCTCCGGACGACGCCCGCGGTTCAGGACCACAAGCGCGCCTACGAGGGCGACGAGGGGCCGAACACCGGCGGGATGGGCTCGTACGCGGACGCCTCGCTCACGCTCCCGTTTCTCACGCGCGCGGAGTACGACGACGCCGTCGCGATTCTGGAGGCGACCGTCGACGCCCTCGGCGGCTACACCGGCGTCCTCTACGGCCAGTTCATGCTCACCGCGGAGGGGGTCAGGGTCGTCGAGTTCAACGCGCGCTTCGGCGACCCCGAGGCGATGAACACCCTCCCCGCCCTGGAGACGCCGTTCCTCGACGTGGTGCGGGCGGCCCGCGACGGCAGCGAACTCCCGCCCCTCGAGTTCGCGCCCCTCGCGACGGTGTGTAAGTACGCCGTCCCCGCGGGCTACCCGACCGACCCCGAGGGCGGGACGCGGATCACCGTAGACGAGGACTCCGTCGGCGACGGCCTCCTCTTCTACGCGAGCGTCGACGAACGACCCGACGGCCTCTACACGACCACCTCGCGGTCGTTCGCCGTCGTGGGGCGGGGCGAGACCATCGCCGACGCCGAGACACGGGCCGCAGACGGCCTGGCGGCGATGGGCGACGGGCTCCGGGCGCGCCACGACGTCGGGACCGCGGCGCTGGTGAGGCGACGGGTCGACCACGCGGACGACCTCCGCGCGGACCGGTAGGCGCCCGTCGACCGCGGCCGGGCCGGCAGGTTTCAAGCCGACCCGCCCGGTCTGGGCCGTATGGCGCCGCCGAACGTCACCTTCGACCGGGAGCCGGACCGCCCCCACGTCGGTCACCTGCGGGTCGACGTGGACGAGATGAACCGTCTGACCGCGCCACGACTCGGGGAGATCCACGCCGGCGTCGAGGCCGTCCCGGACGACGTCTCGGTCGTGACCGTCGCTGCGGCCGGCGATCTCGACGACGCGCGGGGGTTCGCGGCCGGCCTCGACCTCACCGAGGCGGTCGAGTTCTCGACCGCGGACGCCCGCGAACTGTTCGCGCGGCTCCACGCGACGGCCGGGGCGGTCCGCGACCTCGACGCGGTCACCGTCTGTGCCTGCGGGGGGTACGCAATCGGCGCGGGACTGGAACTGGCGATGGCCGCCGACTTCCGGGTGGCGACGGCCGAGTCGGCGCTCGGCCTCCCCGAGGTGGACGTGGGTATCCCGACGGTCCTCTACGGCGCCTTGCTCCCCCTGTTCGTCGGCTACGGCGACGCCGCCGAACTCGTCTTCCTCGGCGACCCGTTCTCCGGCGAGCGCGCGGCCGAGTCGGGGCTGGTCCACGAGGCGCCGCCCGAGAGCGAGTACGCCGCGACGGTCGAGGGGTACGTCGACCGCCTCGCCGAGAAGAGCCCGCCCGTCCTCCGCTACCAGAAGCGGGTCGCCCGGACGTGGCGCTCGAACGGGCTGGAGGCCGCGGTGGAGTCCTCGGTTGCGCCCGGTCTCGCCTGCTTCTCGCTCCCCGACCGGGAGGAGGCGATGCGGGCGTTCCTCGCGGACCGCGACCCCGTCTGGCAGCACGAACGAGAGCGCGACGACGAGTGAGGACACGACACAAGGCTTAGACCGCCGACGGGTCGCTCGGGACCGTGAGCGACGACGCGACCGCGACGCGGGTGATGCTCCTCGGGATTCAACTGACGCTGCTCGGAATCGCCGGCGCTGTCGTCACGGCGTCGACGGCGCTCGCGGGCACGTTCGTCTTCGCCGGGACGGCCGCGGTCGCGGCCGGGGCTGCGCGGGGCTGGTCGGGCTGAGCCGGCGCGAAAGCGGTTTGTGGCCCGCCGGCACAGGAAGAACAGATGGACGAGCGCACGGAGCGCGCGGACGGCGACGAGGCGCCGGCCGAGCGGCGCTCGGCGCGGCTGACACGGACGCCGACGCCCGGGCACCGCAACTCGCTGTGGTCGTGGACGGACGCGAAGTCGCCGCTCCGGGTGGCGCTCAACTACCTCCTCGTCTGGGTCGCGCGGGTCGTCCCCTCGCTCCGGGTGCGCAACTGGGCGCTCCGACGGCTGGGCGCGTCGGTCGCCCCCGGCGTCGCGTGGGGGCTGGAGGCGACGCCGGACGTGTTCTGGCCCGAGTTGATCACCCTCGGCGAGAACTGTCTCGTCGGCTACGACGCCACCCTGCTCTGTCACGAGTTCCTCCAGGAGGAGTACCGCACCGGCGAGGTCGTCGTGGGCGAGCGAGCGATGGTCGGCGCGGGGGTCGTGGTGCTGCCGGGCGTCGAAATCGGCGCGGACGCACGCGTGGCCGCGAACTCGCTCGTGGCCGACGACGTGCCCGCGGGCGCGACGGTCGCGGGCGTGCCCGCCGAGGTGGTGTCGACCGACGGGCGCCAGGCGGAACACGGACCGGCGTCCGACGCGGCCGGAGAGACGGACGCCTGACCTACGACCGCACCCGCACGACCCCCTCGCGAAACAGCTTGGCGTTGGGGATGATATACTCCTCGCCGTCGCTCTCGACGTGCGTGACAAACAGGTCGATCTCCTGAACGACCCCGCCGTTGCCGTCGATCCGCACCTCGTCGCCGATCCCGTACGGCTCGTTCAGCAGGAGGTAGACGCCGGCCGCGGCGGAGGTCAACATCGTGTGGAAGGCGACGACGGCGACGACGACGACGGCGACGACGTACGCGGCCAGGAGGACGACGAGCGAGAGCGTCTCGACGCCGATCTGTGAGAGCGCGACCAGCGCCGCGACGTAGAAGACGCTGTATTTCACGGCGGTCGGGAGCGCCCCCGTCTGCGGGAGTTTCACGCCCTTCAGCCGGTCTGCGACCAGCAGTTCGGCCTTGTCCCCGACGATGAGGCCGACGAGGACGACGAGGAGCGCGACGAACAGCCGGGGCAGAAAGCTCGCAACGCCGGACCAGAACTGCGCGACGTAGGTCGCGCCGACAATAGAGAGCGCGGCGAAGACGACGACCGCGAGAGTCAGGTACGCCATCAGCCAGCCGAAGATCGTCACCGTCGAGCTGTCGAACTCCCGTGCGGTGCGCTCGAAGGCGGTGCCCTCGATGAGTTCCGGCACCCCGGCCCGGCGGAGTGCCCCGACCGTCACCCGCCTGACGACGTACGCGAGGAACACGCCGGCGAGGAGGACGAACGCGGCGGCCCACAGGCGAAATGGGACGGTGTCGAGGAGCCGGCGCAGCGGCCCGAGGCCGGTCTGGAGCATCCTGTCAGTACTCCTCCGGGTCGAGTTCGAGAATGAGTTCTCCGCCTTTGAACGCCCGGACCAGCCCGTCCGACTCCGAGAGGACGACGGCCGTGGCGTTCGTGTCCCGCGTTATCGCCCCGCCGGCCATGTGGCGTGCGCCGAGGCCCTTCGGGATGTCGACGCCCTCGGCGGAGGGCTCTAAGTATCTGTACGCCGAGACGATCTTCCCGCTGTCGGAGATGACGAAGGCGCCGTCGAGCCGCGAGAACTCCTTCAGCATCACGTCCACGATGGGGTCCCCGACGTGGACGTGGGACTTCTCGAACGGGTTGTAACTGAGCGGGCGGGACTTGTTCATCACCTTCCCGGCGTCGCCGACGACGAACAGCGCGCCGACCGGCTTGCCCTTCTGGCCCTTCTTCCCGAGTTCGATCGCCACCTCGAACACGTCCCGGATGACGTTCGGGTCGGCCCGCGAGTCCGCGAACAGGGCGTACACTCCGGAGCGCATCCGGTCGTCGACACGGACCCGGACGAGCGCGTCCGCGTCCCCCCCGAACACCGCCGCCGAACAGGCGACCACGTCGCCCTCGTCGACGAATCCGCTGTCCATCGCGCCCTCCAGCCCGTAGCGCACCCGGGTCTGAACGTCGTCGAACGCCAGCGGCAGTTCGACGAACGTGTCTGCGTCGACCTCGTTCTCCCCCGCGACGACTATCACCTCGGTCTCGTCGTCGAGGTCGCCGTAGCGGTCGTAGTGCCCGCTGCTCGGAGAGAACAGCACCAGCCCGTCGACGTCCACAGTAAGATCGCCAGCTACGTCCGAGAGCGACGCCATCGGGCCGGTTTCTTGTGGGCCGGGCAAGAGGTTTGCGGGCGGCGTCCGCCGTGCGTCATGCGGTCGAGGGTCGTACCTAAGTGGCCGCCAGCCCTGTGTGCCCGCGTGAACGCAACCCGCTTTACCGCCGCCGCCGTCCTCGTTGCGGTCGTCGCGCCGTCTCTCGCCCTGGTCGCCGCTGTCGCACTCGGGCCGACGACCGCGTTCCAGGGAAGTATCGCCCTCTCGGCGCTCGTCACGCTGGTGTTCGCCGGGCACAACCTCCAGTCGGTCCGGAAGACAGGCTCGACGTCGTTCGCCTCCGGCGCCGTCGCCGCGCTCCTCGGCGCGTGGCTCGCCGTCGCGCCGGTGGTCTACGACGCCGGCTTCCTCCCGACGGCGATCACCCAGTTCGCCGGGCTGTTGACCGCGACGTTCTCCGCCCACGCCGCGCTCGGCGTCGTCGGCCGTGCCCTCGGCGACGCCTCGGCCGCCGACGGCCGCGGCGGTGCTCCGCCCGACGAACTGCTGGACCAGTTCGACGACGAGTAGCCGTCTGCGTTCGCCCTCGACGTCGAGACGGCCAGCCCCTTCCGTTCGCCGGGCTACGGCGAGTTCGACGACACCGACCGCTCCGAACTCGTCGCGCGCGGACGGCGACGACGCCGAGGGGCGGTCCCCGGCGAGACGTCCGTCGAACGGGTCGCTGCGGGTGCGTTCGCAGAAGTTCCGTCGCGCGCTCGCGGACGCGGCGGGCGTCGGTCGAGGCTCGGAGTCGGGCCAGCGGGCCCGTCCCGGGCGTCTGCCCGCTGCCGATACCGGTGCTGTCCAGCGGTCGCGCGGCCGCCGGGAACCCCACCGACGTTCACGAGATGACGGACTCGTGATAGATCGAACCCGGGATCTGACCCCTCGATCGCCGCCGAGAGCTGTCGTATTCCTGGTTCTGTCACAACGTTTTTGACGGTAGTTACGGTTCTGTCTGTCGTGCAGTTCGGTTCTCGACAGGACGTTCAGGTTCTTCACGTCGACGACGACCCGCAGTTCGCCGACCTGACCGGCACGTTTCTCGAACGCGAGGACGACCGATTCGCCGTTGAGACAGCGACCAGTGCCGACGAGGGACTGCAACTCGTCGGTGACCGCCCGCCCGACTGTGTCGTCTCGGACTACAATATGCCGGGCACGGACGGGATCGAGTTCCTGCGGGCTGTCCGGGAGGACCACCCCGAGTTGCCGTTCATCCTCTACACCGGCAGAGGCAGTGAGGCCGTCGCCAGCGAGGCTATCGCTGCCGGCGTCACCGACTATCTCCAGAAGGAGTCGGGGTCGGAGCAGTACGAACTGCTGGCCAACCGGATCCACAACGCCGTCCGCGCACGACGCGAGGAGAGACGGGCCGACAGACAGGAACAGCTGATGCGACTGACCGAGTTTGCCGGTGATACAGGCGGCTTCGAGATCGACCTGGAGGGCGAGGAGATTCTGCTGACCGACGGCGCCTGCCGACTCGCCGGCCTGGAACACGACGCTCACCTCACACTGGACGAGGGGATCGACCTCTATCACCCAGACGACCGGGAAGACGTCCGACGGGCCATCACCCGCGCGGCCGAAACTGGAGAGCAGGCGCGCGGAACCTGGCGCCTCCAGGCGCTCGACGGCGACGAACGCCTCGTGGACGTGACGATCACGCCAGCCGCCGAGAGCGGCGATATCACCACGCTCCGGGGTGCTATTCACGACGTCACCGAGCGCGAGGAGCGCCAGCAGGAACTCAGGTCGGAACGACGGTTCATCGAGCAGGCACTCGATACGCTCGACGACCTGTTCTACGTGCTCGACAGGGACGGCACCCTCCGGCGGTGGAACGACCGATTCCCCGAGATCACGGGCTACACGGACCGGGACCTGGCCGATATGCGCGCGGTCGACCTGTTCCCCGAGGACGAACAGGGGACGGTCGCCGACGCCATCGAAACGACGCTGGTGGACGGACGGACCACGGTCGAAGCCGACCTGCAGACCGCCGACGGCGAGCGTCTCCCCCACGAGTTCACCGGCGCACAGCTGACAGACCCGGACGGGACCGTGACTGGCCTGGTCGGCGTCGGCCGGGATCTGACCGAACGCCGCCGGTACGAACGCCGGTTCCGGGCGCTCGTCGAGGAGTCCACCGACCTCATCACCGTTCTCGACGCCGACGGGGTGATCCAGTATCACAGCCCGTCGGTCGAACGCATCCTCGGATACGACCCGACGGAAGCTGTGGGTGACACGGCGTGGGAGTACGTCCATCCCGACGACCGTGCCGACGTCGTCGAGACGTTCGAACGCGGCGTCGCCGACCCGGACGCGAATCCGGTCGTAGAGTATCGCGCCCGCCACGCCGACGGCTCGTGGCGCTGGCTGGAGACCCGCGGCAACAACCAACTCGACAGTCCAGCAGTCGAGGGCTACGTCGCCAACAGCCGAGACATCACCGACCGCGAGCGCCGCACGGCCGAACTGGAGGAGTACGAGACGATCGTCGAGGCACTCAGTGATGCGGTGTACGTGGTCGACGAGGGGGGACGGTTCACCTACGTCAACGACGAGTTCGTGGAGTTGGTCGGCTACGACCGGGCGACGATTCTCGGGAACACGTCGTCGCT
>JBDGTD010000050.1:0-21445 GCA_042217165.1 Haloferacaceae archaeon
GCTTCGGCACGACGTATGAAAGCCCACGTTGGCTGAGCATCTCCAGGACGTGCTGACTATCGAACTCTCGGTCCATCAGGACGTTATCGACGTGAACGAGGTTCTCAGCGGAGTCCAGTAGATCCTCGACGATCTCCTTCCGTGACTCCCCTCGTCGAACTGGTCGCGTATCGAGGACGAGTGGGACAGCGTTTCTGACCAGTTGTACTGTCGCCCACTGGTAGGCGTACTCGTCAGTCGGCTCTTTTGTCCCAATAATCTCGTCTTCGTGGCCAGTTCGGTCACCTGTGAAGGGGTCGGCTTCGGTGATGTCGATGGCGACAATGCCGGCTCGGAAGAACTCCTCTGTCTCTGCAACCTCGCCTAGCAGTCGACGGATAGCCTGTCGGTACATCTCTCGAATCTGTTCCATGGAGAGGTCTCGAACGTGTTCGCGATGGACGTGACCGAGTGGTGTTCGCTCTCTAGTCGATTCGTAACGGAAGCTGCGAGCGCCCTCGTTGGCAGCGAGGTTCTCTCGGAGGCCCAGATACGTTTGTAGGTCCCAGTATGCGCTCTCGTGTATTTCGCAGCCCTCACCGCGGTCCAGTGAGAACGCGGGGAAGACGACGTGGTTGACGTGGTCAGTAAGCTTCTTCGCCTGCTCTAGAACAGTCTTGTCGTCTTCTTCCGAGTCCTTAGAATCCTCAAGACGGTGTCGGAGTTTTCGCTCTGGTTCACGCGGAACGTCGACGCCCTCATTCTGGGCTTTGACAAGAACCGTTCGAGCAGCGGTCTTGACCGTCTCGCGTAAGTCTGCGGTGAAGCGTTGGTTCCAGCTACGTCACAGCGTCGACTGGTCTGGCACCGTGTCTAAGCCGAGTTCCTCGCAAAGTTTGGAGTGGGAATCGAGATACTCGACCAAGGGTGTCTCGTGGTCCCACCCGTAGAGCTACTTCAGTACGAACACCCGAAAGAGGGTGTCCATCGCGTAGTGAGCGGAGTCCGCGTAGTGGTCGTGGGCGTCGAATCTGAAATACTCTAGCGGCAGTGAACAGACGAACTGCTCGACTGAGCCATGCTCGTCGTGTTCGAACCACGTTCCCGCAACCACTTGAACATCCGATTCCAGCCCAGTGAGTGAGGTACGATCATACAACGGAGTCGAATCATAGCTTGGCCAGTCACGGAAGGGTGTGGCTGCTATCGTCCGGAAAACAGTACGCTGGGAATCGAGCGTCACAGTCATATTTCACATAATTCGTCGACGAAGATCTACTCTGGAGACTACAACTGTCCAATCAAACTACTTTGAGTACGCCAACAGCAGCTATCGAGGTGACAACAGCGATTGGAAAGCCGACTTTGAGGAGTTGCCAGAGCGAGATCTCGACGTTCTCGCGCCGTGCCTGATCGAGCACGATGAGTGTTGCTGCACTTCCGATCGGTGTCGCCACCCCCGCAAGTGTGCTCACGGCCGCGAGAATGAACCACTCGCCCGTGGACTCAACAGTATGCGCGAGGAGGACGACTGCGGGGACGTTGCTTACGAGATTCGAGAGTCCGAACGTGAGAGTAGCGAGCGAGAACTGCCGAGTGGCCGTAGTCAAGAGTTGTGCGACACCTGCCTGTTCTAGAGCGCCGACGAGAACGAATATTCCTGCGAACATGACCAGGATACTCCAGTCTAGGTCTTGAACGATTCTGGCGCCTGGCACTCGACGATAGAGCTGCAGCCAGGCAATGTGAGTGATCCCCATCGTCGTCGCCAATACTCCCGGCTGTCCTGAAGGGAAGAGAACGAGGATTGCGAGCGTCGCCACAACGAACGCACCACTACTGAGACTCCAGCCGATATCGATCGTTGGGCGGTCGATACCCGCCTGTACCGTTGTCCCGTCAGCAATCGTCCACAGGACGACTGCAGTCAGGACAAGCACGACGACCGTCACCGGAACAAGCGTCGTGACAAACGTCGCCGTGGTGATGCCACTCTCTGCGAGTATGAACGCATTCTGGGGATTGCCGAGCGGTGTGGCCAAGCTTCCGATATTTGCACCGAGTATGACGGCCAACAGTGGAAGTACCGGGTCAATATCACCGACCCGGGTTGCCGTTACCAGGATGGGTGTCAGTAGAAGCACCGTCGCATCGTTCAGGGCAACAGCACTCAGAAGCGCACTGAGTCCGAGCGTCCCCAGCGTCAGCTGCTGAGCGGTGGCCGATCGTTCGACGAGGACAGCGGCCGCCCACTCGTAACAGCCACTCCGGCGGAGCGCCTCGACGTGACATAACATCCCGAACAGAAGCAGCAGTGTCGTCGTATCGAGGCTTGCCAGGGCCTGTTCTGGAGAAAGGTAGCCAAGAGCGACGATCAATAGGGCCCCGACAGCACTGGTGATCGCCCGACTCAGTGGTATCTCGCCGATTTGCGGCCGCGCGAGGAGTGCGAGCGTCCCACCAGTAATGCCGACGGCCAGAATCTGTGAGGGCATCAGCGACTCGCCTCGAACTCATCGAGTTCCTCTTCCAGATAGGTTGTCAACTGGTCGATAACGGGTGGGTGTCCCTGAACCTGAACGAAGACCGATGTCTCATCATCCTCTGTCGAGAGCGATACTTCCACGTCTGCACGCCCCTTGTTCGTGTACACCTCGTACGCTCCGTCGCCCGTCTCTGTCCCTTTCTTCCTCGAAATCAAGTACTGGAGCATCGAACGAACTGTGTCCGGGTCTGCGGCGATTGATCGTTCGATAGAGCGTTGCTCTGGCGTACGTGGAGCGTCGAGCGACGAGAGCGAATACGCATCGATTTGTTCGGGCCGGAATTTGACGAGAAGGCCCTCATATAATTCCTCGTGATCGACGTCCTCCGCAACGCGGACGATCCCTTCTGGTTTGTATAGATTTCCGTCTTCCCAGTTGTTGAATAGGTATTCAGCGCGTTTCCGTTCCGCATCGTCCTCATATGAGATGACGAACAGAAAGCCGTCGGCGTCTCTTGAGTGTTCAGTGGAGTCTTCTGGATGCGGCGGTTCCTGTGTGTGCGGTTCTTCATCAGGAGGGCCCGGAGAATCCGGTGGTTCGTCGTGCGGGTGTTCGTGTCCAGGTTCGTTGTGCGGGTCGTGGTGAGGTGGCATAGTACTGTATTTAACTCCGAGCGCTCGGGGAGTTGACCTCTATGGAAACGTCGATTTATTCTCCATTGTGGAGAAAGTGGACCTAACATTTAAATGTGTTGCTGGGTGCGCGGGTTTCGAATTTGCAGCGTGGGAAGGAATACTCTCGCTCAGTCCGTATGCATTGAGAGAGCCGGTCTCAACTGTTGGTCGCCCGGTTCCGTATCGCGCTCTCCCGTTTATCGTCTCGAACCGCGGGCGCTTTCCCCCTGCGGCGGCCAGCAGGGGTATGGTGCGGAACGTCGCCGGCGTGGTGGCCGAACTCGACCCCGAGGATATCCACCTGCTCTCCGGCGTCGAACAGGGCATGCGCTTCTCCGAGTGGGTGAACCGGGAGAAGCTCCCGGACTTTTCGGACCTCTCGCCCGAGGAGGCCGACTACCGGCTGGACCGCTGCGAGCGCCGCGAACTGGTCGAGCGCCGGACGATCCAGTACGAGGGCTACACCCTCACCGACAAGGGGTACGACGTACTCGCGCTCTACACCTTCGCGGAGCGAGACACCATCGACGGGGTGGGCGCGCCCCTCGGCGTCGGCAAGGAGTCGGACGTCTTCGAGGTCCGCTCGTTTCGTCCGCTCGCCCTGAAGTTCCACCGCGAGGGCTACACGCAGTTCCGCGCGGTCGACAAGGAGCGCGACTACACCGCAGACCACAACCACGTCTCGTGGCTCTACACCGCGCGGAAGGCCGCGGAGCGAGAACACGAGACCCTGCGGGCGCTCTACCCGGACGTATCAGTACCCCAGCCGGTCGACCAGAACCGCCACGCCCTCGTGATGGAGAAACTCGGGGGCGTCGAACTCTCGCGCGCGGAACTCGACCCCGACCAGGCGACCGGTGTCTTCGACCTGATTCTCCGCGAGGCGAGCGCCGCCTACGAGGCGGGCTACGTCCACGCCGACCTGAGCGAGTACAACGTCTTCGTGAGCGAGGACGGCGTCACGCTCTTCGACTGGCCCCAGGCCGTCGCGACCGACCACGACAACGCCCGCGAGTTTCTCGTCCGCGACGTCGAGAACGTCGCGCGGTATTTCGAGCGGAAACACCCCGCCGAGGTGCCCGAGGTGGACGCGCGGCGGGTCGCCGACGCGGTGACCGACGGGTCGTTCGGGTCGGTCCGCGAGTTCGCGGGGTGACCACCCCTCGGCCGGGAGAGAGACGCCGTGGTGTCGTCTCGCCGCTCGCTCCGTCGGGATACACCACACGCCGCGATACGAAACGGCCCCGAGGGCTACCGGTAGCTCGCGAACTCCACGAGGTTCCCGTCCGGGTCCCGGACGTAGACCGAGTCCATCGGGCCGCGCGCGCCGGTCTTCTCGACCGGGCCCGCGACGAGGTCGATCCCCTCCGACTCGAGGTGAGCCGCAGTCTCGTCGGCCCCGTCCTCGACGACCAGACAGAAGTCGGCGGCGCCGGGGTCGGGCGAGCGCGCGTGTGGGACGTACTCCTCTCCCGCCTGGTGGAGGTTGATCTTCGCCTCGCCGAACCGCACCGCGACGCGGCCGTCGTCGAACGTCTCCCGCTCCATCCCGCAGCGCTCGTAGAACGCGGCGGTCGCGTCGACGTCCGTCGCGTACACCACCACGTGGTCGATCCGTGTCGGCTCCATGGGGGTGCGAGGCGGGTGGGCGACAAGGGCGTGTCGGCGGGAAGCGTCTGTGTGTCGTGGTCCACCCCGCTCGGGGCGTTCCGACGCGCTTTTAGCCCAGAGCGGAAGATATACATGTAACTCGCTGGGGGCGGGCACCAGCGGGCACCCGTACACACGGGACGACATGTGGCGGGCGTGGCTCCGGTCGCGTCTGCTGAATCGCAAGCGCCCGCGGTACACCAATGGCACGAAGCTTCTACTCCCACATCAAGGAGGCGTGGCGGGACCCCGACGACGGGAAACTCGCCGAGTTGCAGTGGCAACGAAAACAGGAGTGGCGCACCGAGGGCGCCATCGAGCGCATCGAGCGCCCGACCCGGCTGGACAGGGCCCGCGAACTCGGCTACAAGGCCAAACAGGGGATAGTCGTGGTCCGCGTCTCCGTCCGCAAGGGCGGGGCGCGCAAGCAGCGGTTCAGCGCCGGCCGGCGCTCGAAGCGCCAGGGCGTCAACCGGCTCGGGCGCCGGAAGTCGATCCAGCGCATCGCCGAGGAGCGCGCGTCGCGAAAGCACCCGAATCTGCGGACGCTCGCGTCGTACTGGGTCGGCGAGGACGGCACCCAGAAGTGGCACGAGGTGATCCTCGTGGACCCCGAACACCCGTCGATCCAGGCGGACGACGACCTCTCGTGGATCTGTGACGACTCGCAGCGCGGCCGGGCCTTCCGCGGCCTGACCAACGCCGGGCGCTCGAACCGCGGGCTCCAGAACCGAGGGAAGGGCACCGAACACGTCCGCCCGGGCAGCACGGGCGGCAAGCGCCGCGGGAAGTAGCGTGACGCGCTCTCCGTTATTCCACCCGACCACGGAGCGACTGCGCCCCACGACGCACGGGGGGCGCCCGTGATCGAACTGCTCCTCGCCGTTGGCCTCGTCGTCGCCGTCTTCGTCGGGTTCAACATCGGCGGCTCCTCCACCGGCGTCGCGTTCGGCCCCGCCGTCGGGAGCGAGACGCTCTCGAAGGTCGCCGCGGCGGGCCTGATGAGCGCGTTCGCCCTCGCCGGCGGGTGGACGGTCGGGCGGAAGGTCATCGCGACGATGGGCGGACGGATCGTCCCGTCGGGCCAGTTCACGCTGGCAGCGAGCGTCGCCGTCCTCCTCTTCGTCGGCGTCGCGCTCCTCGTCTCGAACCTGTTCGGCGTCCCCGCCTCGACGTCGATGACCGCCGTGGGCGCCATCGCCGGCCTCGGCGTCGCGACGGGGACGCTGAACTGGGCGGTGATGGGTCGGATCGTCTCGTGGTGGCTCGTCGCGCCCATCCTCGCGTTCTGGGTCTGTGCGGTCGTCGGGCGCTATCTCTACCCGTACCTCGACGCGTGGTTCGCGCTGGAGGAGGCGACGGGCGCGAAGGCGTTCGTGAGCAAGGGACTGGTCGTCGGTATCGGCTGTTACATGGCGTTCTCGGCCGGCGCGTCGAACGCCGCGAACGCGGTGGCGCCGCTGGTCGCGGGGGGGACCGGCCCGCTCACCGTCGAGGAGGGCGTCCTGCTCGCCGGCGGCGCCATCGGCCTCGGTGCGTTCACTATCGCGCGACGCACCCTCGACACCGTCGGGAACGACCTGACCGACCTGCCCCTCCTCGCCGCACTCATCGTCGAGGTGGTGGCCGCGAGCCTCATCACGCTGCTCTCGGCCCTCGGCATCCCCGCGAGCCTCGCCGTCAGCGCGACGATGAGTATCGTCGGGTTGGGCTGGGGACGCGCGACCCGCGTCGTCCGCCTCTCTGATGCCACCGCCGCGGCCGTGCGCGGCGACCCGGAGCCGCTCGCGGCCGCCGCCCGCGACGGCGGGGGCGGCGAGCCGGCAGAGGAGGTGACGCCGATCGGCGAGCAGACGCCCGACGCGCCGCGGACCGCAGACCTGTTCAACCCGCGGACGACCGGCCGGGTGGTGATCCTCTGGGTGCTGACGCCGAGTCTCGCCGCCCTCGCCTCCTACCTCCTGTTCCAGCTCACGCCGGTCTGACGGGGCCTGTCGCGTCTCGCGGCACACGACGTCGTGTACAGACCGGGCGACGAACGCGGGCGCGTCCGCCGCCCTACCCGCGGAGAAGCCTGATGACCTCGTCGGTCACGTCCGTCTGTACGGCCAGGATATACTGGACGCCCGGTTCGAGCACCATGTCGGGGCCGGGAAACGCACCCGTGTGCTGTTCGGCCACGACGACCGCCCCGCGGGGGAACGACACTGCCTCCAGTGACTTGCCGGCCGCGGGCGCTCGTTCGTCGACTTCGATCTCGACGAGTTCCAGTCGGTCGGTGATCTCCTCTATCGTCCGGACCCCGCCGCCGCTGACGTCGATGATGTCGTTGGCGGCCGCGTGGGCGGCCAGTTCCTCGGGGTAGACGACGGCGTCGACGATCTCTTCGTACTCCTCGTGTTCCCCGTGGTCGATCCGGGCGACCGTCTCGATGTCCGGCGCGAGCCGCTGTGCCGTCATACAGATCCCGATGTTCGTCATCGCGCCGTAGTCCGTGAGTCCCGCGACGACGTCGCTGCGCTCCAGGTTCGCCTCCCGGAGCACGCTCGGCCGGCCGCCGTCGCCGTGGATCACGGAGGCGATATACTGGTCGCTCAGAAAGTTGACGCGGTCCTGGTCGTTCTCGACGATGACGAGGTCGTGGCCGCGGTTGTTCAGCCGCTCCGCCGTGTGGTATCCGACGCGCCCGCCGCCGACGATGACGATCCGGAGGTCTCTGCTCATGCGTGGATCCCGACTGCGTGCGCGAGGTTGGGTGTTTCTATCATTCGTCTGGTCAGTCTTCTTCGATCGGATCGCTCGTGGCCGGCTCCTCGAGTGAGCCGGGCTCCGGGTCGGCGGCGTCCCCCCTCGACAGGGTGTCACGGACCTCGTCGCGGTTGAGTCCGCCGTAGACGACGGCACCGAACAGCAGCCACCCGACCGCGACAGCCCAGGTCAGCGGGGAGATGAAGGCGGCGAGCAGCAGGTTGAGGACACAGCCGAGGATCGGCGGGATGGGATAGAACGGCACCTCGAACGGCCGGTTGAGGTTCGGCTGGTCGCGTCGGAGTTTGATCACCGCGAGGTTCACGACGATGAACCCGAGCAGAGAGAACAGGCTGGCGAGGTTCCCGACGAGACTGATCGGGGCGACGACGGTCGCCACGAGCATGATAGCCCCACTCGCTATCAGGGCCGAGAAGGGCGTCCCGTAGTCGTGGTGGATGTTCCCGAGCCGACCCGGAAGCTGTCCCTCGCGCCCCATCGCGAAGGCGACGCGGCTGGAGCCGATCACGACGGCGTTGAGGGCGCTGATAGTCGAGAAGACGGCGCCGAAGGCGATGAGCGCGGCGCCGATCGAGGCCCCGAACAGCGCGACGTCGGGCATGAAGCTGATCGCCGCCTCGACGACGGCTTTCTCGCCAGCCGCGCCGAGTCGAGGGGCCCCGAGCGTGCCGATCGAGATCGCGACGACCAGCAGGTAGATGAGTACCGTCACGCCGAGGCTGATGAAGATCGCCCGCGGGATGTTCTTGCGCGGGTTCTCGACCTCCTCGGTGACCGTCGCGATGAGGTCGTACCCCTGGAAGGCGATGAAGGTCAGCCCCATCGCCGGGAGAACCTTCACCGCGCCGTTCGCGAAGAAGTCAGACACCGTCGGGGCGGCGCCGGGGTCGATGCCGAAGAACGTCGACGACGACACGGCACCGATCCCGAACAGGATGAACACCGCGAGGATCGCGATCTTCACGAGCGTCACGAGCGTCTCCGCGCCGCCGCTGGCCTCCGTCGAGAGGGCGTTCAGCGCGCCGAACGAGACGACCGCGAGCAGGGCGTACCCGACGTGCCAGACCGGCCCTGCCGGCAGCCCGCCCCAGTAGAGGTGGACGAACTCGACGAAGTTCGACGAGAACCCGAGCGCGTACAGCGCGCCGGCGGCCATATACGTGAACCACCGCGTCCAGCCCATCACGAACGCGACCGGCGCGGAGAACGTCTCGCGGATGTAGGCGTACCCGCCGCCGTTTTTCGGGATCGCACTCGCCAGTTCGGCGTACGAGAGCGCGGTGAACGTCGTGACGCCGCCGTTCAGCGCGAACACGAGGAGCGCGGCTGGGCCCGCGATCTCGGCGGCGAGTCCGGTCAAGACGAAGATACCCGCGCCGATCATCGCCCCGATCCCGACCATCGTCGCGTCGAGAAGTCCCAGGCTCGCGGCCGGTGACCGGTCGCCTTGCTCCGCGCCCATTACGTATGCTCTACCGAAGCTCTGTCATTGTAAACCCCGTCGTCGGAGCCCCCGTGTCGAGGACGATCCCGCGGGTGGTGGAGTACCGCCCCCCGGAGACGGTCGGGGTGCTGTCGCCCGTCGCGCGCGGCGTCGAGACGACGAGCGGACCGCCGCGGGGGTGCGACCGTCCGCCGGTCCGGCGCTCTCCGTTCGGCTTCACCGGAGCCGGGGCCGGGGTCGTGCGCGCGTTCGACGCCCTCGGGGCGGGACGTGGCGCGACGGCGAGGGACACACCCTTATTCTCACGCGGCCGTACGAGCGGGTATGAGCCTCGCTCTCGACGCGGCCCAGCTCGACCGCTACTCCCGCCACGTCATCATGGACGAGGTTGGCCCGGAGGGACAGGCCGCGCTCCTCGACGCCTCTGTCCTGGTCGTCGGCTGCGGCGGCCTCGGCGCGCCCGTGATCCAGTATCTCGCCGCCGCGGGCGTCGGCGAGGTGACGCTCGCGGACGACGACGTCGTCGAGCGCTCGAACCTCCAGCGGCAGGTGGTCCACGCCGACGCGGACGTCGGGAAGCCGAAAGTCGAGAGCGCCCGCGCGTACGTCGAGCGGCTCAACCCCGACGTCGAGGTGGTGACCCGCGAGACGCGGGTCGAGCGCGAGAACGTCGAGACGCTGGTCGCGGGCCACGACGTCGTCGTCGACGCCTCCGACAACTTTCCGACGCGCTACCTCCTGAACGACGCCTGTCGGCTGGCCGAGACGCCGCTCGTCCACGGCGCGATCTACAGGTTCGAGGGACAGGCGACGACGCTCGTCCCCGACGGGCCCTGTTACCGGTGTCTGTTTCCCGAGGCGCCCGAACCCGGCACGATCCCGGACTGCGCGACGACGGGCGTCCTCGGCGTCCTGCCGGGGACGGTCGGCGCGATACAGGCGACGGAGGCGGCGAAACTCGTCCTCGGCCTCGGCGACCCGCTGGTCGGCCGTCTCCTCTTTTACGACGCCGCGGAGACGACCTTCGAGACGGCGGAGTACCGCTCCCGGTCGTCGTGTCCGGTCTGTGGCGACGACGCCATCGAGTCGCTCTCCGAGGTGGCCTACACCGGCGGGTGTGCGGTCGGGGACTGACCGACGACGGTCAGCGGGCCGCGGTCGTCACGGTCGTCGCGCTCGTCGCGTCCGTCGCGTTCGTCGCGGCTGCGACCCGTCGTTCCCGCACGACGCGGTCGCGCTCGGCGAGCAGTTCGCGTATCTTCCGCTCGGTCTCCTCGTAGCGCCCCTCGCCGACGTGTTTGTAGCGGACGAACCCGTCGACGCCGATGAGATACCGGGTGGGCCAGGCGCGCTGGTCGTAGGCTCCCCACGTCCCCCGGTCGTTGTCGAGGACGACCGGGTAGGTGGTGTTCGTCTCGGTGACGTACTCGCGGACGTTCGCGGGCTTGCGCTCGTAGTCGAACTCGGGGTAGTGGATCCCGACGACGAGGAGTCCGTCGTCCTCGTACGTCCGCCAGTAGTTCTGGACGTGTGGGTGCGTGTTCTGGCAGTTGTAGCAGCCGAACGTCCAGAACTCGATCAGGATCACCCGCTGGCCGACGTACCGGCTCAGGTTGAGCGGACCGGTGTTGATGAAGCCGGTCGGGTCGCGGATCTCCCTCGCGCGGTCGTACTTTGCGCGCTTGCGGTCGATGCGCTCCGGCGTTCCGTTGTAGAGCCGTTCGGCCAGTATCCGACCGCGCTCGTCGGTGAGGTCGGCGCCCTGCCGGAACGGTCTCGTCTCGGCCGGCGGGTCGGCCGCGGGCGACACCCGCTCGACGGCGTCTGTCGCGGTGCCGGCTGACAGCCCGAGCAGCCCGGGGTCGAGCACGCCGACGGCGGCGACGAGGATGACGAGCGTCACGACCAGCGCGACGGGGTGCCGCGTGCGGATCACGCGAACACCTCCGGGGCGTAGACGGCGACGCCGAGGAGCCCGAGACGGCGGGTGAACACGAGGACGCCGAGCGCCAGCAGAACGACGCCGAACCCGCGGCGGAGCCGGCGCGTGGTCCGGCCACGCCCCGAGAGGACCCGGCGTGCGCGTCCCGGGGCGAGCGAGACGAGGAGGAAGGGGACGCCGAGGCCGAGCGCGTAGGTCAACAGGACGGGAAACGCGGCGACGGGGCTGGCCGCCGCGAGCGCGAGCGTACTCCCGAGGATCGGACCGACACACGGGGTCCACGTCGCCGCGAACGCCGCCCCCAGCAGGAGCGACCCGGCGAGCCCGGCCGTTCCCTCTGTCGCCGGGAGCGCCGCGCCGCGGTCGAGTCCCCGGACCTCGACGAGCCCGGTCACGTGGAGCCCGAACCCCACGACCACGACGCCGGCGACGCGCGCGAGCCACGCGCGGAGTTCGGCAGACGCCCCGGCGAGGACGGACTCGAGGGCGACGCCGAGCGCGGCGAACACCAGCGAGAACCCCGCCACGAACAGGAGCGCGTGGAGAAAGAGCCGCCGCCGGGGCGTCGGTCCGTCGGCGTCGAGACCGCCGAGGCGGGCGAGAAACGCCGGGACGACCGGGGCCATACACGGCGACAGGAACGAGAGGACGCCGGCGGTGGCGGCGACGGCGAGTCCCGGTGCCATCACCGGCCGTTCGGAGATGACCGATAAATGTGTTTTTCAGAGAGCGTTCAAACTTCGTTCGGTTTCGACGGGCTGGCGGTGTCCACGGCGTCAGCCGTCGTCGGTCGCGTACCGCGCCTCGAGTTCGTCGAACTCCTCGAGGCCGGTCACGTCGTTGCGCTCCTGCCAGTCGGCGACCATGTCGAGGACGTCCGTCTGCGTGCCAGCCTCGAGTATCTCTTCGTACACCGCCTCTAGCGTCCGTATGACCGCCTTCTGGCCGGTCGTCGGGTAGAGCGCGACGTCGAACCCCATCTCGTCGAGTTCGCCGGCGGGCACCAGCGGCGTCTTGCCCCCCTCGACCATGTTGGCCAGCAGGCGCTGGTCGCCGAGTTCCGCGCCGACCCGCCGGAGTTCCTCGCGCGAGCGAGGTGCCTCGACGAACAGGACGTCGGCGCCGGCCTCGGCGAACGCCCGCGCCCGGTCGATAGCGTCGTCGAGTCCCGTCACCGCCCGGGCGTCGGTGCGGGCGACGACGGCGAGGTCGTCGCGGGCGTCGCAGGCGGCCCGGACCCGCTCGACGGCCGCTTCGCGCGGGACGACCCGCTTGCCCTCGAAGTGGCCACACCGCTTGGGGAACTCCTGGTCCTCGATGTGGACGGCGGCGACGCCCGCTCGCTCGTACGCCTCGACGGTCCGGTAGACGTTCAGCGCGTTGCCGTAGCCGGTGTCGGCGTCGCAGAACACCGGCACGTCCACCGCCTCGACGATGCCGCGGGCGCGGTCGACCATCTCGGTCATCGTCGTGAGGCCGATGTCGGGCTTGCCGTGGACGCTCGTCGAGACGGCAGACCCGCTCATGTAGACGAGCGGGCCGCCGGCCCGTTCGACCAGGCGCGCGGAGAGGCCGTCGAAGGCGCCAACCGCCTGGAGCACGTCCGTCTCGTCCAGTAGCCGCCGGAACCGGTCGCCGGGGGTGTCACTCACGGGCGCCCGGAGACGGGCCGGAGACAAAAGGCCGCTGGCTCCGGCACCGCCGGACAAACGGCACAGGGTGCCCGCATCGTGCCGCTTAACCCCCTCGCCCCGGAGCGGGACGTATGCGAACCCGCGACGCGTTCGACCTCGTCGTCGTCGGCTGCGGGATGGCCGGGCTGGCGGCGGGCATCCGTGCCGCCGAACTCGGTCTGGACCCGGTCTTGCTGGAGAAGGCACCGCGCGACGAGCGCGGCGGACAGACCCGCTACGTCCAGTCGTTCCGGGCGCCCTCCGCGGACTCGGGCCTCCCCGAGCGGGGGTACGAGTTCGACGTGGACGACTACACGGTCGAGGAGTTCTACGACGACGTCATGCACCAGACGAGCGGGAAGGCCGACCCCGAGTTGACCCGGCGGCTGGTCGACCGCTCCTCCGAGACGATCGAGTGGCTCACCGACCACGGCGTCGACTGGGATATGGAGCCGCCACACGTCGGCTACACCGTCGCGCGGACGTTCATCGACGGCGAGGACCTCGTCGACACCCTCGTCGCCCGCGTCGAGGAACTCGGCGGGACCGTCGTCTACGACGCCGAGGCGCGCGACCTGCGCGAGGCAGAGGTGGACGGCCGGCGGGCGGTGACGGGCGTCGAGGCGCTCGTCGAGGGCGAGCGGGTCGCCTACGAGGCCCCGGTCGTGATCGCCGGCGGGGGCTACGAGTCCGACGAGCGCAAGCGGACGGTCTACTACGGCGACGGCTACGACGAGATGCCCGTCCGCGGGAGCCCGTACAACGACGGGCGACCGATCGACATGGCGCTCGACGCGGGCGCGAAGCCGGTGGGGCAGTGGTCCGGCGCGCACATGAGCCTCATCGACGGCAACTCCCCGCCCGCTCGCGGCGGCGCGAACCGTATCGACGGCTACCAGTACGTCGTCGTCCTCAACCACGACGGCGAGCGGTTCGTCGACGAGGGCCAGGACGCCCGGGCGCACACCTACGCCCGGTTCGGGCGGCTGTTCTTCGAGGAGGAAGACCACGAGGTGTTCCTCCTCGCGGACTCGCGAACCGAGGAGTACCTCTGGCCACAGGGCCCCTCGGACCCGGTCTACGGCGACACCGTCGCGGAAGTCCTCGACGAGCTCGGCTGTGACTCGCCCGAGCGGGGCCAGGCGACCGTAGAGGCGTACAACGAGGCGTGTCCGGACGACGGGTTCGAGCGGTTCGACCCGGAACAGCTCGACGGGACGAGCGCGGACGACTCGCTGGAGCCCGCGAAGTCGAACTGGGCGGTCCCCCTGACCGAACCGCCGTACGTCGGCTACCCGCTCACGGGCGGGATCACGTTCGCGTTCGGCGGCGTCGCGACGGACACCGACGCGCGGGTGCTTGACGACCGCGACGAGGCGATTCCGAACCTGTACGCCGCGGGCAACAGCGTCGGCGGCCTGTTCTACGACAACTACCCCGGCGGGACGGGACTGACGAACGCGGCGGTGTACGGCCGTATCGCGGCCGAGACGGCCGCCGAGGAGGGCGACCCCTCGGTCTCTGGCGGCGCGGCGGGCGAGGCGACGGCGGACGACTAGCGCGGGGCGCGAACGACGCGCAACCGGCGCACAAGTGTCTCTCGCACCCGGTAGCGAGCCGCCGACCGCGAGGCGGAGACGAGACGGGGTCGACCCGCGGGTGGTCAGACCGGGAGCGAGACGCCCGCCGCGGCGGCGACCAGCGCCACCCCGACGGCGACGCTCGCGACGCCCGCGAGGACGCGCAGACGCGCGGCGTGGCCGACCGCCCGGCCCCACGCCCACGCCGCGACGGCCATCGCGCCGACGCTCGCGGCGCTGAACCCGGCGAGGAAGCCGGCGCCGTCGACCGGGCCGCCGGCCGTCGCCGCGAGGACGACGACCACGCCCGCGCTCCCGGCGAGGCCGTGGACGACGCCGACGGCGAACGACTCGCCCGCCGCGTGGCTGTGAGTCAGCCCGACGGTCCGGCCGGCGACCCGGATGTGGTGGTGCCGGTCCCCGTGGTCGGCGTCGCCGTGGACGTGTCGCACGACGGCGGTCCCGACCGGAGCGCGCCCGTCGACGGCCCGGAGGCCGAGGACGACGAGGACGACCCCGACGACGAACTCGAAGCCGCTCGCGACGGCCGGCGGCGGCCGTAGTCCGAGACCGACGAAGACCGCACCGAGCGCGAGGATCGGCAGGGAGTGGCCGACCCCCCAGGCTGCGCCGGTCGAGAGCGACGAACCGCCGTCCTCGACGAGCGTCGCGACCGCCGCGACGTGGTCCGACTCGACTGCGTGGCGCGCGCCGAAGGCGAGTCCGGCCGCGAGCGCAGTGACGAACACTGGTCGTCTACCCGGCAGCGCGCCACAAGTATGTGCTGGTCGGGGGTGGTTCGCGACACCCACGCGGATCGTCCGGAGGTCGCGAGACGCGTGTCGGTCGCAGACGACGGCCGGGTCGGTCCCCCACCCGCGGCCGTGGAGTCGGCGCTCGCCGCCGAAGCGGAGTCTTTAGTTCTCCCCCGACGACTCCCGGGCATGCCCTCGGTCGAACGCACGGACCTGCCGCTCTCGGATCTGCGTGTCGTCGAACTCGGAAACATCGTCGCCGGGCCGTTCGCGGGGTCGATGCTCGCGGACCTCGGCGCGGACGTCGTGAAAGTCGAGCGGCCGGGGACGGGCGACATCATCCGCACACAGGGCGAGACGGGCGAGGCGATGTTCGCCGCCCTGAACCGGAACAAGCGCTCGATCACGCTCGACCTGAAGAACGACGCGGGGCTGGCGGCGTTTCACGAACTCGTCGCGGACGCCGACGTCTTCGTCGAGAACCTCGGCCGCGGCGCGCCCGGCCGACTCGGCATCGGCGCGGAGGACCTCCGGGAGCGCAACCCCGAACTCGTCTACCTGTCGATCAAGGGGTTCGCCGACGGGCCGTACGGCGACCGGGCGGGGATGGACGTCGTCGCGGAGGCGATGTCGGGGCTGATGAGCGTCACGGGCGAACCCGGGCGCCAGCCGGTGCGGGTGGGTACCTCCATCGCGGACATGGGCGCGGCGCTGTACGGCGTGATCGGGACGCTCGTTGCGCTCCGCGAGCGAGAGCGCACCGGCGAGGGCCAGCGCGTCGACGGGACGCTGTTCGAGGCCGCCGCCCACTGGATGGGCTACTGGACGACCTACGCCGACCTGCTGGGCGAGGACCCCGAACCGCTCGGGGCCTCGCACCCGTCGTGGGGGCTGTACGACGTGTTCCCGACAGAGGGCGGGTGGCTGTTCGTCGGCGTCAGCACCGAGCGCCACTGGCCGGCGTTCTGTCGCGCGGTCGACGCAGAGGACCTGCTCGCGGACGAGCGCTTCGACACGGTGGACAAGCGCCGGTCGAACAAGGCCGAACTCACCGAGACGGTGCGCGAGCGTCTCTCGGACTGGAGCCGTGAGGAGGCGCTCGAGGCGCTCTACGCGGAGGACGTCCCCGCCGCGCCCGTCAACCAGCCCTCCGACCTCCTCGACGACGAGGGGCTGGCGGCCGCGGAGGTGCTCGCCCGCTTCGACGTCGACGACGAGCGCTCCTCGCAGACGACGATGACGCCCGTCTCGGGCGAGCGGTTCGGCCCCGGCCAGTACCGTGACCCGCCGGGACTCGGCGAACACGCCGCCGAGGTACTGGCCGAGGCCGGCCTCGACGAGGCTGCGGTCGAGGGGTTCCGCGACCGGGGCGCCTTCGGCGACGACTGAACACTTAGGACGCTCGCGCCCCGGCTGGACGCACGTGGACACCGCCCTCCGCCGCCGACTCGACGCCCTGATCGCTCTCGTCGGACTCGCGGTCGCACTGCTCGGCGGTATCGCCGCCGCGACCAACCCCGCCTCGCTCGCGCCGGTACTCCTGTGGCTCCTCGGCGTCGCCGTGGTCTACGTCGTCCGTCCGCAGTGGAACGCGACCGGCCCGGACTAGAGATCCTCCGGCTGCGTTCCGATCCCCTCGGGCCACCCCACCGGCTTCGCGGCCGACGGCTCGGCGTGCGACCGCTTGAGCACCATCCCCGTCCGCTCCAGCGAGAGTACCTTCTCGTCTTCCTGGTTGTACGCCCGGAGTTCCGTGGTGACGATACCGACGTGGTCGCGGGACTCGGACTCGCGCGTCGAGAGCACCTCGCTCTCGGCGAAGATGGTGTCGCCGTGGAAGACAGGCGCGTGGTGACGCACCCGGTCGTAGCCCAGATTCGCGGTCGCGTTCGCGCTCACGTCGACGACGCTCATCCCCACCGCGAGCGAGATGACGAACAGGCCGTCGACGAGGCGCTCGCCGAACTCCGTCTCGGCCGCGTACGCCTCGTTGAAATGCATCGGGTTGACGTTCATCGTCACGTTCGTCAGCCAGACGTTGTCCGTCTCGGTGACGGTGCGGCCGTAGGGATGTTTGTAGACGTCTCCCTCCTCGAAATCCTCGTAGTAGCGGCCCTGCCAGCCGGCGACGAGCCGGCGCTCGCGGTCCGTGTCGTCCGTGTCGTCTGCCATATCGGTGCGCTCGCGCGGGTGGGTGAAAACGGTACGGTCGGCGGTGCGCCGCGTCCGTCTCCGTCGCTCCCCTGCGCCGCCCTCGGCCCGGTCGAGCGCGCGGAACGCCGCGACCACATGCGAGACGACGTCCTCGCCGAACGCCACCGCCCGGGCGTAGGTCACGTGTGTCGCAACGCCGAGTGCGACTGTCCCGGCGGCGAGGAGCCACGCCGGCAGATACGGCGCGATCACCCCGACGAACGCGAACACCGGTTAATGCCGTGGCCACCGTGAGGATCACCAGAACGACGGCGAGACCGCGGATCGCCAGGAAGAGCGCCCGGAGACGGAGCGCTCTCGACGAGTGTTCTCCAACTCGGTCAGTATCGCTCGATACGCCTGTTCCCAGTCGTCGAACTCGGCGCCGCACTCCAGTCGTACGCGGACAGTCTGACGAACGCCGCGTCCGCGTCGGTGACCCCGGCGTCGTCCACGCCCCCTGGTCACGGTGCGAGACATCCGCTCTGCGAACCCGTCCTCGCCCGACACTAGCCCGCCGGCGAGGCTCTGGGCGACCGGCCCGATCGCGACCGAGACGGTGGCCCACACGGCCAGGCTCGCGACGGTGAGTGAGGCGAGATACGCCGCCGCGTCCGGGTGCGGGACGCTGACGCCGACGAGGACGACGGCGCCCGGCAGGAACGTCGAGACGACATCGTGAACCGCCTCGGAGTCAGGTGGTTCGGGAGACGTCGAGTTCGTCGCGCACGACGTACCGGTCGACGTCCCGGGCGTCCACAGACCGGAGTGTATCGCCTCGATAGAGAAACTACCGGGGCGGCGCCGCTCAGTACGACCGCGGCAGGTCCAGTTCGCGCTCGCCGAGGTAGTTCAGGGCCAACTGCTGGGCAATCGGGACGAGCCGCGAGAGCCGCGCCTCGCGGAAGTACCGCTCGACGTCGTACTCGACGGCGATACCCTTCCCGCCGTGGGCCTGGACCGCGGCGTCGGCCGCCGAGAAGGCGGCCTCCGCGGCGAGATACTTCGCGGCGTTCGCGCGCGCGCCGAGCGCCTCGCGGGAGAGGTCGTCGGCGGCAGAGCGCGCGGCGGCCTCGTAGGTGAGGTGGCGGGCCGCCTGAACCTCCGCGTGGGCGGACGCGAGCGGGTGTTGAATAGCCTGGTTCTTGCCGACCGGCCGGCCGAACACCTCGCGGTCGGCGGCGTACTCTGCCCCTTTCGCGAGCGCGAGTTCGGCCATCCCGATGAGTTCGGCGGCGATGACCAGCCGCTCTTCGTTGAGGCCGTCGAGAACCTGATAGAAGCCCTCGCCCTCCTCGCCGACGAGGTTCTCGGCCGGAATCCGCAGGCCGTCGAACTCGATATGATAGGAGTTGACGAACGTACTCGCGGACTTCTCGATCGGCGTCTTGGTCATCGCCGCGTCCGCCTCGGCGTCCGCGAGGTCGACGAGGAACGTAGAGATCCCCTGGGTGCGCTTCGCTACCTCCTCTTTCCGCGTCGTCCGCGCCACGAGGAGCATGTAGTCGCTCACGTCGACCCGCGAGATCCAGTATTTCTCGCCGCTGACGACGTACTCGTCGCCCTCGCGCTGTGCGAACGTCTCCATGCTCGGAGAGTCCGAGCCGGCGCCCGGTTCGGTGAGGCCGAAGGCCTGGATCGCGACCTCGCCGGCCGCAATCTTCGGCAGTAACGTCTCGCGCTGGCGCTCGTCCGCGTAGTTCACGACCGGCGCGGAGTTGTAGATCCCGCCGTGGACGGTCTGGGCGCCGCCGAAGCCCGCGCCGCTCGCGGCGATCTCCTCCATCATCACGACCGTCTCCTCGGTGCCGAGGCCCTTCCCGCCGTACTCCTCGGGGATCAGGACGCCGAGCCACCCATCGTCGGCCAGTTCGTCGACGAACGCCTGCGGGTAGGTCCCCTGGCGGGCGTGGTCGCGCCAGTACTCGTGGTCGAACTCGTCGGTGATCGTCCGAATCGACTCCCGGACGGCCGCCTGCTCGTCCGTGAGGTCGAGGTCGAATCGCGGGACAGCCATACGAATTGGCTATGCGTCTGGACAAATCATCCTGCCGGTTGCCCTCTACGACCGCGTTCGCACCAGGGCGTCGACCGGGTGCGCGCCCTCGCCGTCGAGTATCACGGGGTTGAGGTCGAGTTCCGCGACGCGCTCCTCGGCGGCGATCAGGCGCGAGACCCTCGCGGCCGTCTCCGCGAGGTCGTCGAGCGCCGCGCCCGCCGCCTCCGCCAGCGCCGGCAGTTCGGTCCGCTCCAGCGCCGTCCGGATCTCCGCCGGCGTCGCGGGCGCGAGAACGTGGGCCACGTCCCCCAGCGCCTCCACGTCGCCGCCGCCGCGTCCGACAGTGACGACGGGACCGAACCCCTCCTCGCGCGTCGCGCCGACCAGTGCCTCTACGCCGTCGGTCACGGGCTGGACCAGCACGCCCGCCACCTGGGCGTCGGGCGCGGTCGCGGCGAGGGCGTCCAGCATCTCGTCGTACGCCTCGCGCACGGCGGTCTCGTCGGCCAGCCCCACCTCGACGCCGCCGACGCGCGCCCGGTGGCCGACGTCGGCCGAGTCGACCTTCAGCACGACCGGGTAGCCGACGGCCTCGGCGGCGGCGACGGCCTCGTCGGCGCTCGTCGCACTCGCCGTCGACACCGTCTCGACGCCGTGGGCGGCGAGCAGGTCGGCCGCCGGCTCCCACGTCGTCAGGCCGTCCGCGGCCGGCAGGTCGACGCTCTCGGCGGGCGCGGGCGTCGGGGGCGCCTCGGGCACCCGCTCGCGGGCCGCGCTCGCGTCGACGAGACTCGCCAGTGCGTCCACCGCGCGGGCGGGGTCGGAGAAGAGCGGGGCCTCCCGCCGCAGCCGCTCGTACGGCTGCGGGTCGGGGAGGTCGCCCGGCTCGCGCCGGCCGGTCCAGAGCAGGACGACCGGCGTCTCCGCCCGGTCGACGGCCGCGATCAGGTCGTCTGCGATCTGACTCGCGCGCTCGTCTACCGCCGAGAGCCCGACCGCGAACAGGTAGGCGTCGTAGTCGTCGGCGAAGAGGAGGTCGGCGATCTCGTCTATCGCGTCCGCGCCGTAGCCCCGGATGTCCGCGGGATTGTGCATCTCGCCGAAGGTGAGGAGATCCTCCATGTCGAGCAGCGCCCGCTCTGTCTCGTCTGACAGCGGCGGGAGCGCGAGCCCGCGCTCCTCGCAGAGGTCCGCGAGCAGGGTCGCCAGCCCGCCGCTGGTGGAGGCGACACAGACGCGGTCGGAGTCGGGCGGGTCGAACGCGGCGTGGACGCTCGCGCGCTCGACGAGGTCGGGCACGTCCGGGACGCGTTCGGCCCCGACCTGCCGGAGGGTGTCGTCCCACACGGCGTCCGCGCCGGTGATCGAGCCGGTGTGTGAGGCCGCGGCGGCCTGCCCCGCCTCCGAGCGGCCGATCTTGGCGACGAGGACGGGCGTGCCGCCCCGGGTCGCCGCCCTCGCGGTCTCGACGAACCGGCGGGGGTCTGCGACCCCCTCGACGTAGGCGCAGATCACGTCGACCTCGGGGTCGTCAGCCATGTACGCGACGTGGTCGGTGACCGAGAGGTCGGCCTCGTTGCCGGTCGACACGACGTACGCGAAGTCGGTGTCGGCGTCCGCGCCGCGCTCGTAGAAGGTGGCGAAGGCGAGCGCACCCGACTGGCTCGCCAGCCCGATCCGTCCGGGCTCGGGCCCCCGGGAGCAGGTGGGCGTGAGGACCGTACTCGTTCGCCCCGACGCGAAGCCGATGCAGTTCGGGCCGACGACGCGGATCCCCGCATCCCGGGCCGTCTCGGTGAGTTCGGCCTCGGACTGTTCGCCCTCGTCGTCGGCCTCGCCGAAGCCCGCGGTGATCACAAGCGCCACCGGGACGCCCATCTCGCCCGCGTCGCGCACCACCTCGACCACGTACTGTCGGGGGACGCTCACGACCACGAGGTCGACGACCGCCGGCACGTCGGTGATCGCGTCGTGACAGGGGCGCCCCCACGCCTCGTCGCGCCCGGGGTTGACGAGGTAGAGGTCGCCGTCGTAGCCGTACTCCAGGAGGTGGTCGATGGTGTTCGCGGCGTACCACGAGTCGGGGCTCGCGCCGACGACGGCGACGCTCTCCGGGTCGTACAGCGCGTCGAGCGCCGTCCGTGTCTCGGGGTCGAGGCTCATGTCGCTCCCCTCTGTGGAACGAGTAAAAAGTACGCGGAACGGGGCGAGACTACTGCGGGGCTCTTCGAACGTCTGTTCGTTCGGGACGCTCGTGCCGACACAGCCGGGACGTCGGTCGCGGCTGTAGCGCCGGCGACC
>JBDGTD010000051.1:0-21425 GCA_042217165.1 Haloferacaceae archaeon
TCGAGTCGTCATCGTTGCTGTTGCCGTTCGAGCCGTTCGCACTGTCTGCCGAGTCCGTAGAGTTGCCCGACTCGTCGCGATCGGTCCCGGCGTCGTCGGGCGTCTCGCCGCGCTCGCCGGCGGTCTCGTTGGCGTCGTCGGAGCGGTCGGGTCCGGCGTCGTCGGGCGGGCCGCGGCGGTCGTCGCCGGTCTGCGTCTCGTTACCGGTGTCGCCGTCGGCACCCCGGTCGTCGGGCGGACCGCGGCGTTCGCCGGCGGTCTCGTTGGTGTCGTCGCGGTCGGGTCCGGCGTCGTCGGGCGGACCACGCTCGATCCCCGCCGGCGGGCCGGCGATGGACCGCGCGATGCGGGCCACCTGGGGTCCGGTGAGGTTCTCGGCGTCCTGCCTCAGGCGCTGGATCGCCGTCGCGTTGATCCCTCTTCGTTCCAGCCGCTCTGCGGGGAGGTCTGCGCTCTCCTCTGCGCTCTCGTTGACCATCGCCTCGGTCTGTTCGACCTGTGCGGCGAGGGTTGCGATCCGCGCCCGGTACGTGGCCTCGCTGATAGTTCCGTTCTCGCGAGCCTCGTCCAGCCGCTCTCGCTTCTCGCGGAGTTCCCGGAGCCGTTCGCGGGCCTGGCTGAGCTGGTCGGCCACGACGTCGACCTTCGACCTGTTGGTGGCCGCGCGGGCGACGGCGATGCCGAACGCCCGGCGCTCGACCTCACCCTCGACCTCTGCCTCGGTCACGCCGACCGTCCCCATCAGTCGTGCCGCGGCGGTGCCGTTCGGCGGGCCATCGTCGGCCTCTGCCGTGGTCGTCCCATCTGCCGCGGGCGTTCCCGTCGGCGTGGCGGTCGTGGTCTCGTTTCCGGACTGCGCCGCGACCCCACCCACACCGACCACCGTACTGACGACCAGCACGGCGGCCACGAGGAGCGCGACCCGGCGTCGGTTGCGTCTCATCACGAACGGCTGGTGGGGCCCCATCCACGTATATACGCCCGACGTCGACGCCGGATTACCGCCGATTAACCCGACTTAACGGTTCCTCACCCCCCCGGGCGTTTTCTCGGCGGATAACTGCTGGCGGGGGTTATGATGCCGTGGGCGTGACTGTCGGTACGAGAACGGCTCCCGCAGGAGGAGACCACCCATGACACAGGACCCGAACGCCGACGAGACCGACGACCGTGGCCTCGCCCTCGGCGTCGACAGTCGTACCCTTCCCGCTCCGGTCAGACGGTACCTCCGCGAGTCCGTGGTGAACGCCGTCGGCGTCGGGTCGCTCGGTGCCGAACTCGCCGTCGCTCCGGTCGTCGAGGATATGCCGGGCGTCGACGACGCTCCAGACCGGGCGACGAGCTGTCACCACCTCACGCTCCCCGACGGTACGGGGGAGACGGGCGCCGTGACGCTCACGCGGTCCGGAACGTACGTCCTGACCGGCGTCGACTCCGTCCAGCGGCTCGACGGGCTGGCCGCGCGGCTCGCCGAAGAGCTCGACGCCTGCGGGCTCGAGATGGACCCCCGCGACTACGACGTGCGCAACCTCGTCGCCTCCGTCGACCTGTTCGACGCCGCTGCCATCGACGGGGAGAGCGAGCAGGCCGCGACAGACGCCGGCCGACTCACCGCCGACGGCGGCGAGCGGGCGCCCGCCGAGGCCGACCGCCAGCTCAACCTCGGGGCGACGGTTCTCGCGCTCGGGTTCGAGCGCACCGAGTACAACCCCGAACTGTTCCCCGGCGCCATCTACGACGCGCCCAGCGGCTGTTCGGCACTCCTGTTCAACAACGGCTCGGCCATCGTCACCGGCGGGCGGACGTTCGAGACACTCTGGACGACGCTCGACGCCCTCGCGGGCGAACTCGGCGACCACGGCCTCCTCTGACAGCCGGACGCAACCTACATAGCCGCCGCCGTCGAGAGCTGCGTAGGCCGATGCGCACCGACCGAGGCGCCGGCGACGACACACTCCTCGTGGCCGCCGCACCTGGCATCCGCGCCGTCGCGTACGGCGGGTCGACGGTCAGCTACCTCACCGGCACCCCGTTCGACGCCGACGTCGTGCCGGGCGCGCCCGACGCCGTGGTCGTCGGCGAGCCCACGGCGGCGGCGCTCGACGGACTGACTCGCTTCGACGCGCCGGCGTACGGGCCATCGGGGCGTGACGGGTCGGACCCCGGTCGGCTCGCGCCCGGTGAGCCCGTCTCGGTCGACGGCCTGACCGTCGCGGCGTGCCCGTCCGACGAGGAGGCACTCGCGCTCGCGGTCCGTGCCGGCGGCGTAGCCGCCGTCTTCACGCCCGACGCGGCGCTCGATTCGGGGGCCGAGAAGCGGGTTGCGAGGCGCGCAGCGGCGTTTCTCGTCGACGAGCCGACGCGCTTTCACGACCACCACCGGCTCCACGCCGCGGTGAACGTCCTCGACGTGCCCCGGGTCGCGGGCGAGAGCCGTCTCGTCGACGACGCGCTCCGCGCCGACTGCTACCTCCTCGACGACCGCGACTTCGGCGCCGAGGTCGGCCGCCAACTCGCCGACGCCGGCGTCTCTGCCGAGACGACCCGGCTCGCGAGTCTCCTCGGCCCCGAGGGGAACGGCGTCACCACCATCCGTCACGACGCGCCGACGGAGGTCGGGGTCGTACGGGCCGCGAGCCGGAACGGGTTCGTCGTCGAGACGGAGCGGGACCTGCCGGGGTTCGACGCGCCGACCGTCCGCGCCGTCTCACAGACGCTCGTCGCGCGCGGTCCGCGGGCCGAAGGCGGGGACGGAGACGACGGCGAACCGGCCGACGACGCGATGGAGCCAGACGGACGGTACGACCCTGACGGCGACCTCGACGGCGGCTGACCGGCGTCAGTCCACGGCCCAGAACTGGTCGAACCCGTAGTCGAGCATCTCGGCGCCCACCCGCCTGAGTTCCGCGAACTCCTGCTCCGAGAGGAGGTCTCCGACGCCGCGAGAGCCGCGCTGGAGGTATCGCTCGTCGACGAGGATCCGGAGGCCGCGCTCGTCGGGGCCGCGGATCACCCGTCCGATCGCCTGTCGCGCCTTCCGCACGGCGGGGACGGCGACGGCCATCTCGAAGCCCGAGCGCCCCTCGTCGGCGAGGACAGCGTCGTAGGCGCCGCGCACGGCCTGTGCCCGCGGGGTCTGGGTGTTGCGGTAGGGGACGCCGACGACACAGGCGGCGTGGAGTTTCTCGCCGTCGTAGTCGACGCCCTCCGTGACGGTGCCGAGGGCGCTGGTGACGAGGACGGCGTGGTCCGTCGGGTCGAAAAAGCGCTCCAGGAGCGCGGTCGTCTCGTCGCTCGTCGAGGAGCGGTCGAGGTAGACCGGCTTCTCGACCCCCGCCAGCAGGTCTGCGGCCCACTCCGCCTCGCGGTAGTTCGGCAGACAGAGCAGGACGTTCCCGTGCGAGGCCGCGACGCGCTCGATGGCGTGTGCGTAGTCCCGGCGGGTCGACGTCATCGCCTCCCGGTCGGTCGTCGGCTCGCCCCGGTTCCGGTAGGTGAACCGCTCTAACGGGACGCCCCACGTCGCGCGGTTCTCCGCCGGGAACGCGAGGTCGTAGCGCGCGGTCTCGACACGCCGGCCCGCCTCCGGGTGGAGCGGGTCGCTCGCGACGCCGCGCTCGAGCCGTTCGAGCCCCGCTGCCCGGCGGTAGACGTCCAGCGGCTCGAGCGTCGCAGACATCGCGACCCCGCCGCCCAGTTCGCTGTAGACGTCCGCGACCGGTCCGTCGGGGATACAGTTGTAGAGCCCCAGGCTCGCCGTTGCCCGCTCCGCCCACGCCGGGAGCGCGTCCGGAGGGGTCTCGTCGTCGCTCGCGGCCACCCGGAGTTCGCGGAAGAACTCGAGCGGGTCGGCGCTCGTCCACGCCGCGAGGAGCGCGCCGACACCGGCCGAGACGGGCGTGCGCGCGGAGACGTCCACGGTGTCGTGTATCGCGGCTGCGGCCCGACAGACCGTCGCGACCCGGTCGAGCTCGTCGAGCTCGACCGGCGCCGCTCCGTCTCGTATCGCCGTCGTGAGGTCGTCCGCCGCCCGCTCGCCCGGCGGTGCGAGCGCGACGGTCCGTTCTCCGTCCGCGGGGACGTCGAGCCCCTCCGCGAACGCCTGTTCGACCCGGTCGCCGACCCAGCCGAGCAGCCAGTCGAGAACGCGCGCCGCCGTCTCGAAGTCGTCGGGCGTGAGCGGACCGTCCGGAACGTCTCCGACGAGTTCGCGCGCGACCTGTCGGGCGCGTCGGGCCTCGTCGCCCGTCGCGCTCCCGAGGCCGTCGCCCCGGAGGACGCGGCCGGCCCGCTCGACGTCGGTCCGAGCGCGGTCGAGGGTGTAGACCGAGGCGTCGTCGGAGCAGACCTCGCGCACCCGGTCCTCGACGACGTGTGCCTCGTCGACGACGGCGACGGTCCCCTCGTCGAGGGCCTCGCCCCGGCCCGCGGTCAACCCTCGCGTCTCCGGGTCGTACAGGTGCATGTAGTTCCCGACTACCGCCTCCGCCGCGGGGAGGAGGTCACCCATCGTCCGGTGCGGACAGTGGCCCGCGGCCGCGGCGGCGGGCACGAGGTCGTCCCGGTCGAGGACGCCCGCCGCCCCGTCGGAGAACGAGACGGGAGTGGGGTCGACCAGCGCGCGAACGTAGAACGGGTCGAACGGGTCGTCCCACCCGAGCGCGAGCAGTTCCTGTGCCGGGTCGGCCACGTCGAAGGCGCGGACCAGCCGCGCAGGGTACGGCGTCTCTGCCCCGCGGACGACGAGCCGGTCGCCGCTGCCCGTCTCGACCAGCTCGCAGACCCGTCGCGCACGCACCGCGTCGTGCCACGGCGCGTCGGCGTCGTCGTCCGCGTCGAGGTGGAACGGACACCGCCGCGTCGCGTCGTCCGGCCGGGTCAGGTGCCGACAGCCGTCGGCGGAGCACTCGGACGGGGCCGGGGCGTCCCACCGGAGGTCGACCGGCGAGCCGGCCGCGATCAGGTCGGCGGCGTTCTCCCGCAGGTCGTCGACCATCGCGCCCAGCGGCGGGGCCTCGCGGGTCGGCTCGCGCGCGCCCAGTCGGTCCGCGAACGTCTCCGCCCGCGGCCCCTCGACGCGCGCCCACGCCTCGTCGAGGTCGACCCCGTCCGCCTGCGCGTACGCGAGCGTGTCCCCGAGACCGCGGAGGACGAGACCGTCGACCGGCGCGGCCGCCGTCTCGCGGTTGATAGCCCGGACCTCCGCGACGAACTGTGCCAGTTGCTGTTTGACCGGCGTGACGGCGAACACGCGTTCGAACTCGGGGAGCGGGACCGGACCGTCGCGGTCGGGCAGGTCGACCGAGTCCGCGCGGACCGCGTGGAGGCCGGCGACGAGGGCCACGAGCGTCTTGCCGGTGCCGCAGGCGCCCTCCATCGCCAGCCAGCCGTCGTCGGCGAGGACGTCGAGCAGGCGGTCGATGGCGTCGACCTGCTGTGGATACGGCTCGTCGAACGGGAAGAGCCCGGCCCACGGCCGGTCCGCGCCGTCACTCATCGCTCGCCCGCCGCGAGGGTCGGTTCGAGGAACACGACGGAGACTCTGGCGCTCTCGGAATTAAGCGCACGGCTGGGAGAGGTCGTCTAGCCGCGCGCGTCCCGCGGCCGAGAGCGACCGCTCGAACAGGTCGAGGTTCGCGACGGCGTGCGTGGGGTCGCTCGTCGACGGGATGGGGACGACGCCGCGTCCGACGCTCCAGCGCAGGAGCGCGCCCGCGGGCGTCAGGTCCTCGTCGGCGGCCACGTCGCGGACCGTCGGGTGGTCGAGGAGTCCCCCGGGCCCGAGCGGGGTGTGACCGAGTACCCGCGCGCCGTGGTCGTGACACCACTCCACGACCGCCGTCTGTGGCGCGAGCGGGTGGTGTTCGACCTGGACGACCCGCGGCGGCACCCGCGCCAGCCCGTGGAGTCGCTCTAACGCCTCGACGTCGACGTTACAGACCCCGAGCAGCCGGGTGTGCCCGTCCGCGACCAGCCCCTCCATCGCGCGCCACGTCTCCGCGAGACTCACGTCGGCGGTTAGGGGGTCGCCTTCCCCGTCGGTCGGGAACGTCAGCGCCTCGCGCTCCGCGTGGCCCAGGTCCGCGAGGCCGTCGAGCCGCCCGCGGTGCGCCCACGCCTCTGTTCCGTGGAGTAGGTAGGCGTCGAGCCGCTCGACGCCGAGACGGTCTCTGCTCGCGCGGCAGGCGGCCCGGAGGTCCTCCGGCGCGTGGTTCGTGTGCCAGACCTTCGAGACGAGGGTGAGCGCGCCCCGCGGCGGCCCGCCTCGGGCGTGGATCAGGTCGCCGACGAGCGACTCGGTGCCGTAGAGTTCGGCGCAGTCGAACAGCCTCGCGCCCGCGTCGAGCGACGCCCGGACCCCCGGTTCGAGGTCGACGTACTCCTCACCCCCGCGGTACGAGGCCGTCCCGACGCCGACGGGCGGGAGCGCCGGCGCGTCCGGGACCGGGCGGCGCGCGTCCGGGTCGGCGGCCGGCGGCCCGACGCCCCGCCGCGGGAACCCGCGCCCCACGTCGTCGGGCGTCGTCGGCTCGCCCGTCTCGGCGGCGCGCACGACAGCGTCGACGACGCTCACGACGTGGGCGGCCTGTTCGGGCGCCCCGACCCGGAGGGGGCGACGCTCGCGCGCCGCGGCGGCGAGTTCTGTGACGCCGAGCGCGCGCGAGAGCCGGCCACGCGCGGCCTCGGGCGGGACGCGCACGAGGTCGTTCCCGAGGCGGGCGTAGCGCGGGTGGTCCGTCCGCTCGCCGCCGAGACTCCCGGCGTCGGGCAGGCAGAGCGTCCCGTCGTCGCCGGTGAGTTCCAGTCGCATCTGCGCGCCGGCGCGAAACGAGACGTAGCTGCTCGCCCGCAGGTCGACGCCGGGGCCGTCGGCGAACGAGAGCGTCGCGGTCCAGTGGTCCGGCGCGTCGCCGTCGCCCGCCCCCGGGTCGAGACGGTCGGCGCCGGCGCTCCGGACGCGCGAGACGGGGCCGAAAAGCGACGTGAGCACCGTCAGCGGGTAGACGGCGGCGTCGAGGAGCGGGCCGACCCGCCGGAAGGAGTCCGGCCGGGGGTGCCACTCGGAGACGCGGCCGACGTTACAGTCGACCCGTGCGGCGCGAACGGACCCGAGTCTGCCCTCCGCGAGATACCGGCGCGCGGTCCGCTGTGGGTCGCCCGCCGGGCTCGTCGGCGCGCACGCGAGCCGGCTGCCGGGGCCCACCTGGTCGAGCAGGTCGGCCGCCCGCGCCGGTCCGAGCGCGAGCGGCTTCTCGGAGAAGACGTGCCGGTCGGCGGCGAGGGCGCGTTCGGTGACGGGGGCGTGGGCGGCGTGGCTCGTGAGGTTGACGAGGAGGGGGGCGTCACAGCCGTCGAGGAGGGCGTCGAGCGAGCCGTAGGCGTCGGCGCCGTGGGCCGCGGCCAGCCGCTCCGCCCGGCCGCGCTCGCGGTCTGCGGCGGCGACGAGGTCGAGGTCGGGGTGGGCGGCGAGGTCTGGTCCGTACTCCTCGGCGACCGCTCCACAGCCGACTACGGCGACGCGCATGCCTCGGGAAGCGGCGCGTCCCACGTTAAACCCGCGCTCGACAGATAGCTCGACGTCCGCTCCGCGTCCCGGTAGCGGGGTACGATCGACCTGATACCCCCGTTCCCCGGACTGCCGGGCGGTCCGGAGGTTCTGACCGTTCCCCTCCTCCCGTTCGGGACGAACGAGACTCCCGCGCTCGCCCGCTCGACGGGACGGGCGACGGCCGAGTTCGCGCGCGGCCGGCAGAACGTGGCGATAGAGGTCCGGGGCGCGACGGCCGAGCCGACGGCTGGCGAGTGCGCCACAGAGCCGGCGGAGCAAGGGCGACGCCGTCGCTCGGCGTGTAGAACGGACGGCGGGATTGCCCGGGCGTTCCGGCACGGGGAGTCTCGGTCGCGTCCTCCACCCCGCAACCCCACGAGCGACGCACGTCCGGCGGTGGGCTGCTCACTTCCGTGCCTGACCCGCTGCCGCCGGTGAACCACGGGAGAACGTCCCTGCGGACGCATCCCGTGGACCGCTGTCCCCGTGGGACGAGGCTTCGACGTCGGCTTCCGAGGCCCGCGTCGGTCCGCCCGCACGCCCCCGGGTTCGGCCACCACTTGAGGCCGTACCGTGGTCTTCGGAGCGGGGCCTACCCGCCCGGCCTAGTCCGACCCGAACTACCCCGTCTCGACGTAAGTCCCTTTCCCTTCTCCCGTCGGGTGCCCGGCGCCCGTGCCGCGATCCGGGCGAGTGACGAACCGGCGTCGCGCTCGCCGTCCGAACCGCGGCCGCCCAGCACGAGTCGCCGGTCCGTCGCGGGCCGACTGCACACTCCCGCACGGCCTCGTACCGCGCGGTCTCGTCTCCGTCTCAGGCGCGCGTCTCCGCCTCCCGTTCGAGTTCGTCGAACAGCGCGACGACCCGCTCTTCGACCTCGCCGCGGATCTCTCGCACCCGCCCGATCGGCTGTTCGCCGGGGTCGTCGAGCGCCCAGTCGCGGACGTCGACGCCGCTCGCGTCGAGATCGAGCGTCGAACACCCCATCGTCGCCACCACGTCGCAGGACTCTAGCTCCGCGGTCGATACCTCGCGTGGAGTCCGGTCCGCGAGGTCGATCCCCTCCTCGCGCATCGCCTCGACGACCACGCCGTGGACCGCGTCTGCGGGGTGTGTACCGCCGGTCAGGATCTCGGTATCGAGCCCCCGGCGCTCGCGCTCGCGCTCCGCGAACGCCGTCGCCATCTGCGAGCGCCCGGCGTTGCGGACGCAGACGAACGCCACCCGGGTCACCGCCCGCCCCGCGTGTCGTCGAGGGCCGCGAGAAGCGTCTCGACGCGTGCCGACGCGTTCGCCTCACAGCGGTCGCCGGGTCGCTCGTCAACCAGTCGTTGGAGACTCTCGGTCACGTTTGAACAGATGAGCAGCTCTTCATCTAAATGTGCCGGGCGTCGGCGCCGCGAGTCGCGTTCGTCTTCGCGTTCGTACTCGTGTTCGTCACCGGAGCGCTGCGCGCGTGTAGGTCCCGCTCGCGGCGGAGACGAGGGCGACGAGGGCGACGACGGCCCAGCGGTGCCAGCCCATCCACGCCGCCGGGAACGAGAGGACGAACCCGCGCGGGACCGCGAGCGCCCACGAGACGGCGATACCGAGCATCGAGAGCCCCACGACTAGCGCTATCCCGGCGACCGTCTGGGGGTCGGCGCGTCCGCGCGTCCCCGAGAGGAGGACGATGGGCTGGAGAACCGCGAGGAAGGCGACCGGGCTCGCCCCCAGCGGTCCGGCGCCGTAGTAGATCGGCAGACCCGTGCCCGGCTCGGCTATCAGGGCGTACGGCGCACCCATCGCGGCGAGCGTCGCGAGACAGCCGACGACGCCGGCGGTCGCCGCCGACCGTTCCACGTCCATGGCGCTGTGCGGGCGCGCGCGGTACTTGAGTCGTCCGGAGTGGGGGCTTCGCCGGTCGAGTCGTCCGGAGTGGCATCGTCTCCCTCCGCCGCAAGGACAACCTACAAAACGGTGGAAGGCGCGCACACGGCGCATGGACAGAGTGGCAGTAGTCGGGGCCTCGATGACCCAGTTCGGGCAGCGAGAGGAGTGGATCCTCGACCTGCTGGCGGAGGCGGGCCAGGCGGCGATGGCCGACGCCGGGATCGACGGAGCTGACGTCGAGCACCTGTACGTCTCGAACATGGCGAGCGGGGAGTTCGAGGGCCAGACCGGGATCATGAACGCGCTGGCGCAGGACCTCGACTGCGTGCCGGCGTACGCCGCGCGCATCGACCAGACCTCCTCCTCGGGGGGCGCGGGGACCTACCACGCGTGGCAGTCGATCGCGAGCGGCGCGAGCGACCTCACGCTGCTCGTCGGCGGGGAGAAGATGACCCACCGGACGACCGGGGAGTCGACAGACGTGATCGCCTCGATCACCCACCCCGTGGAGTACGCCCACGGCGTCACCCTCCCCTCGTTCGCGGGCCTGACCGCGCGGAAATACCTGGACCGGTACGACGCGCCCAGAGACAGCCTCGCGAAGGTGGCGGTGAAGAACCACCGGAACGGGGTGAACAACCCGAACGCGCAGTTCCAGAAGGAGGTCGACCTGGAGACAGTCCTGGAGTCGCCGGTCGTCGCGGACCCCCTGCGTCTGTACGACTTCTGCCCGGTGACGGACGGGTCGGCGGCGCTCGTCTTCTGTCCCGAATCCGTCGCACGGGAGTACACGGACGACTACGCCGTCGTCTCGGGCGTCGCGGGCGCGACGGACACGCAGGTCGTCCACGAGCGCCCGGACCCGACGACGATGGGCGGCGTCGTCGAGTCGGGCGAGGCGGCGTTCGAGATGGCCGGGCTCGGTCCCGACGACGTGGACGTGGCCGAACTCCACGACATGTTCACGATCCTCGAGTTCCTGCAGTTCGAGGACCTGGGCTTCGCCGAGAAGGGCGAGGGCTGGACGGCGGTCGAGGAGGGCCGGACAGAGATGGACGGCGAGATTCCGATCAACCCCTCGGGCGGTCTGAAGTCGAAAGGCCACCCCCTGGGTGCGAGCGGGGTCGCACAGGTCCACGAGGTGTACGAGCAGCTGGTCGGCGAGGCGGGCCCGCGACAGCTGGACGACCCCGGCGTCGGGGTGACGTGTAACGTCGGCGGGTTCGGCAACTGCGTGATCACGACGGTTCTGGAGGACGCATGAAGGCGATGCGCTACTCGGACGGCACGGTGACGTACCCGCCTCACCCGGTCGGACCGGAGGGCGGCGAACCGGTCGAGGAGGTCGACCTGACGGAGTACCGCGCGGAGGTCGTCACGTGGACGGTGTCGACGGCGACGCCGCCGGGCGTGCGCCAGCCCAACCCGCTCGCGATCGTGGAGTTCGACGTCGACGGGGAGCCGGTGCGGGCGATCGGCGGGCTGGTCGGCGAGGAGCCGGACGTCGAGATCGGCGACGAGGTCCGGCCGGTCCACGTCGAGGAGCTACGAGACCCCGAGGCGGGGATCAAAGAGCCGGCGAGTCAGGACTGGGACGGCTACCGGTTCGAGCCGGTCTGATCACCCGTCTCGAGGTTACGGCGGCTGTCTGCGGCCACGAGCGGGGTGGGTCGGTCCTCGGCTCCGACTAACCCCCGCGAGACGGGGCGAGAACGCCCGGACCGACCGTGTCAGTCCTCGTCCTCGTCCTCGGGCGGTTCGTCGATGATGACGACCGCCTCGCCGTCGATGACGGGGTCGCCGTCCTCGTCCTCGACGACGGTCGTGAGCCGGTAGCGCCCGTGCCCGACGTCCTCCACGACCTCGACGACGGCGGTGATCCGCGACCCGATGTCGACGGGTTTCAGAAACTCGAGGTCCTGCGAGAGGTAGATCGTGAGTCCGGGCAGGCGCGCGAGGGCGGCACTGATCAGGCCGGAGACGAGCGTCCCGTGGGCGATGCGGCCGCCGAAGCGGGTCTCGACGGCGAAGTCGTCGTCGAGGTGGAGGCGGTTGGTGTCGCCCGAGAGGTTCGCGAAGCTGGCGACGTCCTCGTCGCTCACCACCTTCGAGAGCCGGACGTAGTCGCCGACCCCGAGCGACTCCCAGTCGTCGGTCGAGCGCTCGGTCTCCCAGCCCGGTCGGGTGAACGCAACCTCCTCGATGTCGGTCGACTCGCCCCCGTCGGCCGCCGGCGGGGCGGTCCCGTTCTCCGTCTCGCTCGCGGCGCCGGGCACGAACGCGCGGTTCGCCTCCGCCACCGACTGCCACATCTGCCCCAGCCCTCTCGAGAGCTGCTGGCTCGACCTGAACCACGCCGTCGCGAACTCCCGCGCGGGTGCCGCCGGGTCGTAGCTCGCCTGCTCGTCCATAGTGAACTGGTCGGAACCCCGAGACATAGACCTTGCGACTTTCTGCCACGCCGTTCTCCGCTCGACGGCGTACGATACCACGAGATGACATCAGGTGGGGAGAGAAGTAACTCTTATCCGCACAGCCCCCGAAGCGGGGGTACGGATGACGGAAGAGGACGAACCCGCGATGTGGACGCCGGCCGCCTTCGCCCGGCAGTTCCAGGAGTCGAGCGAGGACGCCGTCGAGCAGCAGATGGACCTGTTCCGCCAGTTCGCGACCGCCGGCGGAAGCGGCTTCGACGGCTTCTCCGGGCTCGGCTCGATGTCGATGGGCACTGCGGTGTTCAAGACACGCGTCCAGAGCGGCGGTCGCATCTCCATTCCCGACGCCGAACGAGAGGCGCTCGGGATCGAGGAGGGCGATATCGTCCAGACGGTCGTCATCCCCCTCAAGCGGAACGAGGACTGACCCACTATGACAGACAACCCCTACACCCAGACGTTCGAGATGCAGCGCGCGATGATCGAGAGCGGCCGCACGGCCGTCGAGGCGAGCACGTCGATGACCCGCTCGGTCACCTCGGCCTTCGTCGACTCCACGGAGACGACGAAGTCCGCACAGAAAAGCGGCGTCGAGTTCAGCCGCCGCGCGGCCCACGCCGCCCTCGACGCGTTCGAGCAGGCCGGCGCCGGTCAGGGCGTCGAGGACGCCCGGACGGCTCTCGACGAGCAGTACGACGCGGTCGACAAGCTCCACGACGACGCGTGGGCGGCCTTCGAGGACGCTCTCGCCGAGTACGAGCAGACCGTCGAAGAGCTCACCGACGCCCAGCGCGAGGCGTTCCTCGACGCCCTCGACGCCGCCGTCTCGGCCAGCGGTGACGCCGAGGAGGCCGTCGAGGAGGCGATGGAGCAGGTCGAGATCGACGTCGCCGGCGACGCCTGAGCGCGCATGAGCGACGCCAGCGGTCCCGAAGAGGTCGACGAGTTCGTCGAGCGGATGACCGAGACCTACATGTCCGCGATCGACCGCTCGCTCGACGCGCAGTCGGAGTTCGTCGACGCGTGGACCGAGGCGGTCGAGACCTCGACCGACGAGGAGCGCCTCGACGAGGGCTACCAGGGCACCCTCCGCGCCTATCAGGCGTGGATGGACGCCGCGGAGGCGTCGTTCGACCGGATGGGCGACGCCGTCGAGGGCGAGGAGGTCGAGCCCGAGGAGTTGCGCGACGTCTGGCTTCAGGCCGCCAACGAGGCGTTCAAGGAGACGATGAGCACCACCGCGTTCGCCGCCGCGACCGGACAGGGCGTCAGCGACGTACTCGACCTGCGCGAGGGCGCCGAGGAGGCGAGCGAGGAGACGCTCCACGCCCTCGGGTTCGCGAGCGTCGGCGACGTCCGCGAGGTCGGCGACCGGCTGGTCGAGACGGAACGACGACTCCACGCGGTCGAAGAGAAGCTCGACCGCGTGCTCGACGCCGTCGAGGAGTGAGATGAACCCCTTCACCTACCCCCTCGAAGCCCAGCGCCGCGCCGTCGAGGCCGCGACGCAGGCGACCGACCGCGCCGCCGCGGTCCCGGACGCGAACGCACGGGTCGAGGCAGTCGAGGTCGGAGAGACCCCGAGCGACGTGATATACGGGGAGAACAAGCTCGAACTCCACCGCTACACCCCCGAGTCGATCGGCGAAGAACGGACACAGGACGTCCCGATCCTGATCGTCTACGCGCTGATCAACCGACCGTACATCCTCGACCTTCAGCCCGACCGGAGCGTCATCCGGCGCCTGCTTGAGTCCGGCTTCGAGGTGTACATGATAGACTGGGGCGAGCCGTCCCAGCTCGACACCTCGCTCACGCTGGAGGACTACGTCTGCCGGTACGTCGACAACTGCGTCGACGAGGTCCGGGCGGACGCGGACGTCGACGACGTCCACGTCCTCGGCTACTGTATGGGCGGGACGATGAGCGTCATGTACGCCGCCCTGTACCCCGAGAAGGTCCGGACGCTCGGGCTGATGGCCGCCGGCCTCTGTTTCGCCGGCACCGGCGGGATACTGGAGAGGTGGGGCGACGAGGAGTTCTACGACCCCGCGGACGTGACCGACGCCTTCGGGAACGTCCCCGCCGAGTTCCTGGACATCGGGTTCGAACTGATGGACCCGGTGAACAACTACGTCCGCAAGTATCTCAACCTGTACGAGAACCTCGACGACGAGGAGTTCGTCGAGAACTTCGCGCGGATGGAGAAGTGGCTCGCGGACGGTATCGACGTCGCGGGCGCCGCGTACACGCAGTTCTTAGAGGAGGTCTACCAGCAGAACGCCCTCTACGAGAACGAACTCACCCTGGGCGACCGGCACGTCGACCTCGAGGCCATCGAGATGCCCGTACTCCAGATCGTGGGCGAGTACGACCACCTCGTCCCGCCGGAGGCCTCGAAGCCGTTCAACGACCGCGTGCCGAGTTCGGACGTGACCTCGATGGAGTTCGCGACGGGCCACATCGGGCTCTCGGTCTCCTCGTCGAGCCACGCCGACCTCTGGCCCGCGGTGGCCGACTGGTACGCCGAGCGCTCGGGCGGCGAGACCGTCGAGGTCACGGAGCCGGGAGACGGCTCCGAGGCCGACGAGACCGAGGCGACAGACGTCGAGGACGGCACGGACGTCGAGGTGGACACGACACTCCCGGACGAGGACGGCGGCGCGGGGACGGACGCAGACGAGTCTGCGGACCCGGACATCGCCGACGTCGCCGGCGTCGGACCCGCATACGCCGAGCGGCTCCGGAACGCGGGCGTCGAGAGCGTCGCAGACCTCGCCGCCGCCGACCCCGTCGTACTGGCCGGCGAGGTCGACATCCCCGAGGGTCGCCTCCGGGATATCGTCGCGGCGGCCGGGGACCACGACGCCTGAGCGGGCGACGGTTTATGTCTCCTGGGGGTCAGGCCCGACCGTGCGGACTCCCCCGCGTCGACCATGAGCTTCGAGGACAGGACCTGTCTCGTCACTGGTGCATCGCGAGGAATCGGACGCGGCATCGCGGAGCGACTGGGCGCAGAGGGGGCGAACGTCGCCGTCAACTACCGATCCTCGGCGGACGCGGCCGAGGCGGTGGCCACAGAGGTCAGCGACGGTCCCGGAGACGGCGAGGGGATCGCCGTCCAGGCGGACGTCACCGACCACGACGCCGTCCGGTCGATGCACGAGGAGGTGCGAGACCGACTCGGCCCCGTGGACGTGCTGGTGAACAACGCCGGCGTGACGAACGACACCACGTTCCGGCGGATGAGCCGCGACGACTGGCTCCAGGTGATAGACGTTCACCTCAACGGCATGTTCAACGCCACCCACGCCTGCTTCGACGACATCGACGCGAGCGACGCCGGCCGCCTGATCAACGTCTCGAGCGTCGTCGGCAAGCAGGGGAACTTCGGTCAGGCGAACTACGCCGCCGCCAAGAGCGGGATGTTCGGGTTCACGCGGACCATCGCGCTCGAACTCGCCGCCTCGGGGTCGACGGCGAACTGTATCGCGCCCGGATTCACGATGACGGATATGCTCCGGAGCGTCGACGACGACCGCCTCGAGGCCATCTGCGAGGGGATCCCGCTCGGCCGGTTCGCGGACCCGGACGAGGTGGCGGCGCTCGTCTACTTCCTCGCCTCCGAGGAGGCGTCGTACATCACCGGCGAGGTGATCGACGTCACCGGCGGGATGGATCTGTAGGTGATCGATAGTGTGGAATTAGCACATTTTGGTCTACGTGATCGATAATGTAGTACATATATTATCCCATATCAGGAATCAGAGCGGCTTACGGTGTACATGGGAAGAATTTATGTGGACGAGCGGAGTTCGTACAGCCGTCATGAGCGCGCAGACGTACGCCGACCTGGCCCCCGACCGCAGCCTCACTGTTCCCGACTCTATCGACTCCCCGCAGGCGAAGCTGGTCTTCGTCTACCTCACTGCGACGGCCGGCGCGACGGTCGACGAACTCCACGAGCGTCTCGATCTCCCCCGGCTCTCGCTGTTTCCGGTCCTCGACACGCTCCAGACCCACGACCTGGTCTCCCGGCAGGGCGAGACCTACGTCGTGTCCTGATCGAGGTCGTCCTTGATCGAGCGGAGTTCTGACTCGATCTCCGACTCCGACGCCTCGCTGACGTCGATATCGACGCCGCGCTCGTTGCCTCGCCCGTCGTCTCTCCTGCTCTCGTCTATCCGCTGTTCGACGGCGTCGGTCAGGTCCCGTGCCTCGGTCACGACCGCCCGCGTCTCGGGGTCGTCGGGGAGGTCGACCTCCCGGAGTGCCCGCTGAAGCTCCGAGAACGTCCGCTCGACGCCGCCGAGGGCCGCGTCGCTCGCGCTCGCCAACTCACTGTCGCGCCCCTCCGGCGACGCCAGCCGGAGGAGTCCCTGGAGCAGTTCGAGCGCCGCGACCGTCGCCTCCAGGACCGCGATCGTCGTCGGGATGGTGTACTCCTCGGTGAACCGGACCAGTTCGCCGACCGTCGGCGGGCGGGGCGTCGACCGCCGGTCGTCGACCGGGTCTCCCTCGTCGAGTTCCGCCCGGAGCTGCCCGAGCGTCTCGTCGAGGTCTTCGAGCAACTCCCGCAGGTCCCGGTCGTCGTGGCGTGCCATAGGGCCGGTTGTGTCGCCGGCGTCGAAAGCGCTTCGTCGGCATCGTTTAGGCGGACCAAAATCCATATATATCGTGCCCCGTCAGGGAGGAGTATGAACGCGGACACGGCCGAGGGAAGCGACGACGAATCACCGCCGGTGTCGGCACACCGGACTTCGCCCGACCGGACGGTACTCACCGAAGAAGGAAACTGCGACGGCTGGATCGCGAGCGACCTCGTCGTCGAACTCGCGCGGTAGCCTCTTACTGCGTCGCCGAGTCGAGCACCAGCGTGTCGTCCTCGAGGTAGTGTTCGATGTGGTGGGCGGCGTCTTCGAGTTCGATCAGCTGCTGTCGGAGCATCTCGCTCGAGGCGTGGTCGCCGAGGTTCTGGGTCAGTTCGACGTGTTCGCGGGTCATCTCGATGATATCTCCGTACGCGTCCATGTCGTTCTCGAGCGAGGTACGGATGTCGTGGACGTCGTCGTCCTCCGGCTCGATGGGCGCGTGTTCCTCGAACTCGGCGCCGCGCGCGAGCGGGACGCCGCCGAGCGCCTGGACGCGCTCTGCGAGTTCGTCGGCGGCCTCCTCTAGCTCCTCGGCGGCCTCTCCGAGGAACACGTGGATGTCGCGGAACTCCGCGCCCTCTACGTTCCAGTGGTGCTTTTTCACCTGGTGGTACAGCACGTACGTCGCCGCGAGGTCGGTGTTGAGCGCGTCGACGATCTGTTCGACCTTCTCCTGTTCGAGCCGCAGCGCGGGGCTCGCTTCGACGCTCCCGGTCTCTCGCCGGACGGACTTCTGAGTACTCATCTTCGTACGATCAGAGGGCCGCGAGCGTCTTAAATCTTTACGATTCGAGAACCACGTTTTTGCTTTTGGTAAGCCTAATTTGTCGTGTCGAAATGTCCGCCGAAGCAAACGGTTTTCCTCCGGGGGGGTCCACCGGTGGGGTATGGCCGAGGACGACGCCGACGCCGAGACGGAGGACGCCGAGACCGCCGGCGTGGAGACAGCCGTCACCGTCGAGAGTCTCGAAACGCGCCTCGACGAGGCAGAAGAACGACTGGAGGCGGCCGAGACGGAGGCCGACCTCGACGGCGTCGACGAGGCGCTCGACGCGGTCGAGACGGACCTCGAGACGGTCGACCGTCCGGACGAGGACGACGAGGACGCAGACGACCCCGCCGCCGAGGTCGAGGAGCGTCTCGCCGACCTCCGGGACGACGTCGCGGCCGAGCGCGGCCCCTACGCCGGGGACGCCGCCGAGGCGGCCGAGGCCGCCGCCGAGACAGTGAGCGAGACGCGCTGGACCGACGCCGGCGAGGACGAGGTCGCGACGGCCGTCGACGCGTTCCACGAGTCGGTCGCGGAGGCGCTCGACACGGGCGTCGACGCCGCCGCCGACCCTGCGGCCGCACTCTCGGCGCTTTCGGCCGCCATCGACGAGGCCGGCCTCGACCCCGACGAGGACGCGGAGGCGGTCGCCGCGCTCGTCGAGGCGGCGGACGAACTGGGGGCCGCGCTGGAGGACGCAGAGGAGTGGGACGACCTCGAGACGCGGGAACAGCTCGAGGCACGGGGGTTCTACGACGTACTCGGCCACTACAAGGACTTCCCGCCGGAGTGGTCGGCACTGAAAGAACACGAACAGCGCGGGAACGTCGAGATGGTGCTGCTCGCGCTGGACTCGCTCGGCTCCGAGTTCATGGAGCGCCACGCGCTGGAGAGTATCACCCGGATGAACGACGATCGGGCGTTCGACGAGATGAGCGCCCGCGCCGGCAAGCGCGACAAGCCCGGCATCGCGGCGGTCGGCAAGATGGGCGCAGAGGAGGCGGTCGAGACGCTCGTCGAGTACGTCGACGCCGACTCCGACCCGGCGCTCCAGAAGGTGACGTTCCGTGCGCTGGGCGAGATTGGCGACGAGCGGGCGACCCAGCCGCTGGCGAACAAGCTGGCGATGGAGAACGACATCGTGCGGAGCCACGCCGCCCGCGCGCTCGGGATGATCGGTGACACCCGCGCTGTCCGGCCGCTCGCGGCGACGCTCGCCGACGACGAGGTCGAGTCGGTCCGCGCCGCGGCCGCGTGGGCGCTCCGACAGATCGGCACCCGGCGTGCGCTCGAACGCGCCGCCGAGTACGCCGACGACCGGTCGTACCTCGTCGCACACGAGGCCCAGCAGGCACGGGACGCGCTGGCGGCCGACGGGTCGCCGGTCGAGGCCTGACTCGCTACCCCACGAGCGTTCCGACGAACAGCAGCGTGAACCCGACGCCGAGAAGCAGGCCGCCCACGCGGCCGCCCCACGTGTGTTCCTGTACGTCACGGGGCGACATCTCGATCTCGTAGTCGTCCCACTCGCGGTTGTAGTTCACGTAGTTCGGCGTCTGGAAGAACTCGACGAAGACGAGGAGTCCCCCGACTGCCCCGAGTGCCGACCCCGCGAGCCGCAGGATCTCTCCGACCGTCATATCCGCTCGGGCGCCGGAGCGGTCTTTAAGCCTCCGGGACGCGCCCGCCCCCGCACTCAAGTACGGAGCCGAGGTCACCCCCGCCGTGCGACCGCCCGCCCGTCTCGTCTCGCTCGCGGCGCTCTGTCTCGTCGCGGGATCGCTCCTCGCGACGTCCGCCGCCGCCGCCGACCCCCACCTCGTCGCCGTCGTGCCGAACCCGGCGGCCGACGGCGACGCCGGCGAACGCGTCGTCGTCCACCCCGCCGGCGTGGCGAATCTCACCCTCACCGACGGCGAGACGCACGTCACCGTCCCGGACGCGACAGAGCCGGTCGCCCTCGCCGCCGACCCTGCCGCCGCGCGGAACCGCACCGACTACCGAGTCGTCGCCGCGCCGGGACTCGCTCTCGCGAACGACGGCGAGCGCCTCGACCTTCGCCTCCGTCGAGAGAACCGCACGGTCGACACGCTCGCGTACGGCTCCGCGCCGGAGGCCGAGCGGTACGCGAACGGGTCGTGGCGCCCCCGTGGGCTCCAGCCGCGCTCGGTCCGCCGACACGGCCCCGCGAACGCCACCGCGTTCGTTCTCCCCGACTCACACGGCCTGCCGCTCGGGGCGCTCCGTGGGGCCGACGAGCGAATCTTCCTCGCGGGCTACACGCTCTCCTCGCCCCGGGTCGCGGACGCCCTCGTCGCAGCGAGTCGCCGGGGCGTCGAGGTCCGGGTTCTGCTGGAGGGTGCCCCGGTCGGCGGCGTCACCCGACGCGAGGCCGCGGCGCTCGACCGTCTGACGCGCGCCGGCGTCGCCGTCCGGCTGGTCGGCGGCGCTCGGTCACGCTTTGCCTACCACCACCCGAAGTACGCCGTCGTCGACGACCGCGCGCTCGTGCTGACGGAGAACTGGACGCCCGGCGGCGTCGGTGGCGGCGACAACCGCGGCTGGGGTGTCCGCGTCGACGACCCCGCGGTCGCGGCCGACCTCGCCGGCCTGTTCCGAGCGGATTCGACCGCCCACGACGCCCGTCCCTGGCACAGGGTTCGGGCGAACCTGTCGACCGACGTCCGGCCCGCCGCCGAGGGGTCGTACCCGAGTCGTCTCGACCCGCGTTCCTTCCGGGTCGAGCGCGTCTCGGTCCTGACCGCGCCGGGAAACGCCGGCGACGCGGTCGTCTCGCTGGTCGACGACGCCGAGCGACGGGCCGACCTGATCGGCCCCTCGGCGGCCCCCGAGAGCCGGGTCGTCCGTGCGCTCGTCCGCGCGGCGCGACGCGGCGTCGAGGTCCGGGTCCTGCTCGGGAGCGCGTGGTACAACGAGGCGGAGAACCGCGCGGTCGTCGAGCGACTGAACACGATAGCCGAGCGCGATGACCTCCCGCTCACGGCGCGACTCGCGGAGCCCGGGGGACGGTACGGCTCGATCCACGCGAAGGGGCTGGTGGTCGACGACACCGCCGTCGTCGGGAGTCTGAACTGGAACGACCACGCCGCGAGCGAGAACCGCGAGGTGACCCTCGCGCTCCACGGCGAGGCGGTCGCCGGCTACTACCGGCGGGCGTTCGCCGCCGACTGGCGCGGCGGCGGGTCGCGGGTCCCGGCGCCCCTGGTCGTCGCCGCGCTGCTCGCCGCGGGGCTCGCAGTCGTCGTTCTCAGGCGACGGGTGTCGTGGCGCGACGAGGCCCGCGAGCCGTCGGCCGACGAACGCTGGCCGCTCGCGGAGGACGACGGCCACGACGGCGAGAGCCCGTGGCGCCGCGAGTGACCGGTCAGTCGCCGGCGGTCGCGCCGAGGTCCTCGTCGATGGCCGCCGCGCCCATCTTCTCGACGAGGGCGTCGAGCGTCTCGTCGCGCCGACCGGAGACGAACTTGATCGAGCCGACGACGAGGTGGCCGCCGCCCGAGACTCCGGCCTCGGGCAGTTCCTCGACCAGTTCCTCGACCATCCGGGGGATGTCGAGACGGACGCCGTCGCTCCGGAGAACGGCGAAGTCGGGGCCGTAGCCGACGGTGACGACCGGTTCGCCGTGTTCTGCGACCTTCCGGTCGTGGAGTTTCCCGGTCGTCTTCCCGGGCGCCGGATAGGTGAAGCGGTAGGCGTGTTCGTCGAGGTCGACCCGGTAGAGGTGTGCGCCGCTCGCCAGCCGTTCGTGGTCGACGTGCGGTTCGACGGCCTCGACCTGCCGGTCGGCGTCGCGCTCGGCTCGGTCGGCGAGGAACGCCACCAGCTCCTCGTGGCGCTCGCGGTCGTCGCAGTCGACGTTCAACACGTCGGTGACGAGCGGGTGCCCCTCGCTGTAGCGCAGCCAGTGGGCGGCGTAGTCGAGCGCCTCTCCGACGGACTCGAGGTCGTCGCGGTCGTAGCCCGCCTCCTCGGCGAGCGCGAGGTAGTCGTCCATCGCGTCGGCGGTCGAGCGGTCCGACAGCCCCGCGACCGCGGGGACGTGCCGGAGTTCGTCGGTGATCGAGGGGTCGACCATCCGCGCGAGTTCGACACACATCATCCCCGTCGTGATCCGGTAGTCCTCGCCG
>JBDGTD010000089.1:0-21054 GCA_042217165.1 Haloferacaceae archaeon
TCCTGAAGCCTTCTGGGGGCTTCGACCCAGGTTCGAATCCTGGTGGGACTACTCTCGACTGTCCGACCGTCTCCAGGGCTCGTACTGCCCTGCACCCCGGTCGTCGCGCACTGGTCCGGGCGCGTTCACGCGCCGGAGACGTGTCCCCGACATTCAAGCCACCTCCGCTCAGAGATACCGCCGCGTTGGTCCCCTCTCGTCAGCACCTCCGATCAGTCGTACTGTTTGCGGCCGCGGTTGCCTTCGTCGCGGCGTCGCTCGCGGCCGTTCCTCCGGCAGACGCCCAGTCTGCCGAGGGGTCGGCCGCCGTCGCGGTGTCGAACGTCACCGCCAGCACACAGACCCCGACGGCCGGTGAGCCGTTCTCTCTCCGGGTGACGATCGTCAACTACGAGGGGAGCGAGCAGGCGGCGAATCTCAACCAGGTGGTCGTCTCGGTCGACGGCGAACGGCGGTACGTCGCGGAGGACCTCGGCCGCCTGACACCGGGGTCGCGCACCACTGTCACGGTCCCCCTGACGCTCGACGACCCGGGCCAGCGAACTGTCGACATTCAGGTGTACGGGATTTCGAACAGGGGCCTCGTCAACACCCGAGCGCCGTTCGTCGTCGACGTCCGGGAGCCCCAGCGCCCGAGCCTGAGTGTCTCCGTCCCGGACGCGGTCACCGGCGCGTCCCGCGACGTGAACGTCACGCTCGCGAACGGCGGCGACGGCCCCATCGGGAACGTCGTCCTCCGCGCCGACTCGCCGGCCGACGCCGTGAGCTTCGACGAGACGACGCGCGTCCGCGGTCGGCTGCCGGCCGGCGAGACGCGGACGTTCAGTTTCCCCGCCCGGGTGTCCGACGCCGGGCGGTACCCGGTCGAACTCTCGCTCACCTACACCGAGAACGGGCGCCGCCAGACGGTCAACGAGACGTTCGAGACGCGGTTCGCCAGGCCGTCGAACCCCGGGCAGGTGATCCTCTCGGGGGTCGAAACGACCCGACGCGGCGGGACGGTCGAACTCTCCGCGACGGCGAGCAACGTCGGCGGCACGTCGGTCGGCGGTGTCGTGGTCGCCGTGAACGGCACCGAGGCCGTTCGGCCACAGACGTATTTCGTCGGGAGCATCGATGCCAGCGGGTTCTCGTCGTTCTCGCTCCAGACGCGCGTAACCGGTAACGTCTCGACGCTCCCCGTCGAGGTGAGGTACGTCACCGGCGGCGTCGAGCGGTCGTTCACGACCGAGGTGACGGTGCCGGCCGCGTCGGGGCCGGCGACCCCGCCCGACGCCGGCGGGGGCGGCTCTCCGTTCGGGACCGTCGCGCTCGCCGTCGGCGGCCTCGCCCTCGTCGTCGGCGGCGTGGTCGTCTACCGACGGAGGCGATAGCGCCGTGGCGACGACCGACGACACCCCGGTCGTCCGCGGCCGGGACGTGGTGCGCGAGTACCGCACGGGCGACCAGACCGTCCGTGCGCTCGACGGGGTCGACTTCGCGATCCGCCCGTCAGAGTTCGTCGCCGTCGTCGGGCCGTCGGGAAGCGGGAAGTCGACCCTGCTCAACCTGCTCGGCCTCCTCGACGTGCCGACGAACGGGCAGGTCGAACTCGGCGGCACGGACGTCTCGACGTTCGACGAGCGCGAGCGGACCCGCACGCGCAAACGCGACGTCGGCTTCGTCTTCCAGAGTTACTACCTGATCCCGACGCTGACGGCGCTCGAGAACGTCGAGGTGCCGCGACTGCTCGACCGGACGCCGGTCGAGACCCGCGAGCGCGCGACGGAACTGCTGGAGCGGGTCGGCCTCGGTGACCGCCTCCGGCACCGGCCCGACGAACTCTCCGGCGGGCAAAAACAGCGCGTCGCGACCGCGCGGGCGCTCATCAACGACCCGACCCTCCTGCTCGCGGACGAGCCGACGGGCAACCTCGACCGGGACACCGGCGACGACATCCTCGACCTGTTCGACGACCTGCGCGCGGAGCAGGACGTCGCCGTCGTCACCGTCACGCACGACGAGTACGTCGCCGACGCGGCCGACCGGGTCGTGCGTCTCGTCGACGGCGAGGTGAGAGAGTGACTGGCCGCGGGAGGCCGCCGTGAGGCCGCTCGCCCGGCTCGCGGGCTACGTGCCGACGGTCGTTCTGGCCCGCCGAAACGTCTCGCGGGCGACCGCGCGGTCGGCGCTCGCGGTGGTCGCCGTCGTCATCGGCGTCGTCGCGGTCGGCGGCGTCGGCCTCGGCGGCGAGGCGTTCACGCAGAATCAACTCGAAGCCTACGAGGGGTTCGGCGGCGTCGCGACCGTCTCGCAGTTCGACGTTCCGGACGACCCGGGCGAGCCAGACGGGACGTTCTCGGACGAGGAGGTCGCCCGACTCCGCCAGAGCGTCGGGAGCGCGGCGGTCGTCCCCATCGTCAGGCCGCACAACGATACCGTCCGGACGCCCGACGGCGCGGCGCTTTTCACCGTCTCGGTGAAATCGATGTCCGACCCGTCGCGGTTCTACGAACTCCAGTCCGGGTCGTTCCCCTCGTCGTCGTCGCGTGCGGTCGTCGTCGGCTCGCGGGTCGCCTCGAACAACGACCTCGCGGTCGGGGACCGGGTGACGGTCTCGACGGACTCGTTCACCCGGTCGTTCCGCATCGCCGGGATTCTGAAGGGACAGGGGTTCTCGGACCCGCTCAGTGCCGACCGGTCGGTGTTCGTCCCCGTCGGGCAGTTCGACGACCCGACGTACGACGAGGTGCTCGTTCAGGCCGACTCCCGCGACGGGTCGCTCAACGAGACCGTCGAGGCGATCAGAGCGGAGTTCAACGACCGGGACCGCACGGTGTTCGTCGACCGGGTCAGCGAACAGCGCGACCGGCTGGCGTCGACCTTCCAGCGGATCAACCTGTTCCTCCTCGGCCTCGGGGCCGTCTCGCTGCTCGTGGCCGCGGTGACGATCACGAACACGATGCTGATGACGATCGCAGAACGCGAGGGCGAACTCGGGGTTCTCCGGGCGGTCGGCTACGGGAAGTGGGCGGTGCTCCGGCTGATCGTCGTCGAGGCGACGCTTCTCGGCGCCGTCGGGGTGGCCGTCGGCGTCCCGCTGACACTCGGCATCGGGGCCGTGATCAACTACGCGCTCCTCGGCAACCCGCTCGCGTTCACGACGACCGGGCTGAGTTACGTCGCGTTCGGCGCGGCGCTCGGCCTCGGGATCGCCCTCCTCGGCGGCATCTACCCGGCGTGGCGCGCGGCGACCCGCACGCCGGTGGAGGCACTCGAGTGACCCCCGAGTCGCTTTCCGTCGGCCGTCTCGCGCCGTTCGGGGGTGCCCGCTCGTGAGCCTCAGACACCGGCTCGGCGGGCACGTCCCGGTGTTCGTGGCCGCGTTCCGGAACATCTCGCGGGCGAAGCTCCGGTCGGCGCTGGCCGCCGCGGCCATCCTCATCGGCGTCGTCTCGATCGCGGTCGTCGGCGCCGGGGGCGAGGCGTTCAAACAGGGACAGCTCCAGCGGGTCGAGGACCGGGGCGCGACGAACGTCTACGTCCTCCCGGGTCCCGACAACGAGCAGAGCCAGTTCACCCGCGAGGACCTGATCGAGATACAGGAGACGGTCGGCGCGGTCGGCGTCGTCGCGACGACGACCCGCGACGGAGAGTGGCACCGACGCAGCGACCGGACGGAGGAGATATCGCTCAACTACGTCGAGTCGGCGGCGGCGCTCCGGGCGACAGAGACCGTCGCGCGCGGCGAACTGCCGGCCACGTGGCGCCAGCAGGCCGTCGTCTCGACCCGGTTCGCGTCGGACCACGACCTCGTCCCCGGCGACCGGCTGCAGATCAGTCAGGGCGACGGGCCGGTCCGGACCTACCGGGTCGTCGCGGTGCTCGCGGAGTCGCCCGGATTCGGCGGCGCCGAGGTCTATCTCCCCGTCCGTGCGCTCGACGACCGGCGGTACGACCGGATCCGGGTGCTGACCAGTTCGGCCGACCAGGCCCAGACGGCGGCCGACCTCCTCCGCGAGAAGTTCAACGAGCGGCGCGACCGGCTGCTGGTGTTCGAACTCACCTCCCTGCTCCGGCTGTTCAGGCAGGTCGTGAACGGCATCAACACCTTCCTCGTCGGGGTTGGCGCCATCTCGCTCGTGGTCGCCGGCGTCGCCATCGCGAACACGATGTTGATGGCCGTGATCCGCCGGCGCGAGGAGATCGGTGTCCTCCGGGCGGTGGGCTACAGCCGCGGTGACGTCGTCCGGATCCTCCTCGTCGAGGCGGGACTGCTCGGCGTGGCCGGGGCGACCGCCGGTCTCGTCCTCGCGTTCCCGGTCGTGCTGTTCGCGAACTCCGTCTTTCTCGACGGCCCGTTCGCGTTCACGCCGGGGGCCGTCGGCTACCTGGTCGCCGCGTTCGGATTCGGCGTCGGGGTCAGCCTCGTCGCCGGCGCCTACCCCGCGTGGCGCGCCGCGAACGAGCGCCCGGTCGAGGCGCTGCGGGGCTGACCCGCCGCGAGGGCGGAGTGAATGTGGTCGTTTCTCCGGTTCGTCCCGCCGGAGTCGTGCGATCCGCAGGCGAAACGACCGGGTCGTCCGCGCCCCTCTATCACCCTGTCACCCGACGGCCAGCCGCGCCGCCAGCATCGCTCCGCCGGCCAGCACGACGCTCCCGACGGCGTTGACCGCGCTCGCGGCCCGTCGCCCGTCGCGCCAGAGGTCGACAGTCTGGACAGAGAAGGACGAGAAAGTGGTGAACGCGCCACAGAAGCCGGTGCCGAAGAGGAGCGCCGCCGTCGAGTCGAGGCCGCCGAAGACGACGACCCCGAGCGCGAAGCTCCCGGCGACGTTCACCGCGAGCGTGGCGTACCGGCCGGGGTGTGCCGCGAGCAGTCGTCCGACGCCGAACCGCGACGTCGCCCCGAGCGCACCGCCGACCGCGACGGCCGCGAGCGCCCAGTTCACGGGCGACCCTCTCTCTCCGTTCCGGGCGTGGGCTGCTCCCGGCCGACGCCCGACCGCTCGACCGCGGTGACCCCGACGCCGACGGCGAGGAAGCCGGCCGCGTAGCTCCCGACGAGATACGCGAGCGCGAGCGTCGGGCGCGTCCGGACGATATCGAGGACGAACGTGCTGTAGGTCGTAAAGGAGGAACAGAATCCGGTCGCGAACACGAGCCGCTGACGCTCCGAGACGAGCGACCCCGTGCGCCCGGCCGTCACGAGGACGCCGAGGAGGAGACAGCCCGCGACGTTCGCGGCGAACGTCGCGCCGAGCGCGCTCGGAACCGCGAGTTCCACGCCCCAGCGCGCCGTCGCGCCCAGCCCCCCGCCGACGGCGACCAGCGCGAGCGCCCGGCTGTGGGTCTGGAGGCGTTCGACGGCCCGCCTCACTGTCTCTGTGGCCGACTCTCGCGACCCGGGTGAGTCTCCGCCGGGCACCGACGAGTTTCGCCTCGCGGCCCGGCGTTGCCACCTCTACCGCACCGCGCGCGCCTCCGGCGGTTCGTTTCACTCACCGCCCTCGGTTTCGTGGCGCTCACCGCGTTCGCCCCACGTCCGCCACTCCGACCGTCACGAGCGTTCCGAACTCCCGGTAGCGCTCGACCATCGCCTCGCGCGTCTCCCAGCCCTGGGTCGGGAACGCCTCTGCGGGCGGAATCTCGACCTCGCGGTCGGGGACGGTCTCCTGTGTCGCGACGGCGAGGCCGGCGTCGCGGAAGGCGGCGTGGTAGTCCGCGGCGCTCCACAGCGTCAGGTCGACGTCCATCGTCTCCGCCCAGCCGTGCGAGTGGACGTTCTCCTCGTAGAAGTTCACCGCGCAGTGGAACGTGCCGCCGGGCCGCAGAACCCGCGCTACCTCCCGGAGCGCCGCGTCGAGGTCTCTCGCGTAGTAGAACGCCTCCATCGTGAAGACGTGGTCGACGCTCCCTGTCGCGAACGGCAGGCGCCCGAAGTCGGCGCGGCAGAACCCGAGGCGGGGGTCGTCGGCGTACGACCGGGCGTTACGGAGCATCGTGGGCGAGCGGTCGACGCCGTAGCCCCGCGCCATCTCGGTCGTCTCGGCGAGCGCCCGGAGCGCGTAGCCAGAGCCCGTCCCGAGGTCGACGACCGTCTCGTCTGCCTCGACGGGCATCCGCCGAAGCGCGTACTTCGCGGTGTGCCAGTGGCGCTCCTCCATCCCTCGATCCTTCCCGCTTCGGGCCCACTCGTCGAACTCGGCTCCGACGCTCACGGGCGGTCATCGGCCGCGGCGGAAAAAAGGCTCCCGTCAGCAGGCCGGCGCGCCGCCGACCGAGGTCACGGGGCTCGGACCGGGCCGACCGCGAGTGTGGCTCGTTGCGTCGCGTCCGGACAGCGAGCCGGGACCAGTACAGCCCCGGCCGCTGTGCCGAGTTTCGCCGGAGTACTCCGGGCTCTGTCGCCCACGAGCCGTCTCACCGCCACGGTTAACAGAGCCCCCCGCCGAGCGCGCGTGTGCAGTTCACACTCACAGAGGCGCAACGAGAGCTGAAAGAGACCGCCGCCGACCTCGCGGCCGCGGAGTTCGCAGACCGGGCGTTCACCTGGGCGGGCGAGTTGCCCGTGGCGAACCGCGACCGGCTGGCCGAGAACGACCTTCTCGGGCTTGCGCTCCCCAGACGGTACGGCGGCGGCGGCGGCACCGTCGTCGACGTCCTCCTCGCGCAGGAGGCGGTCGGACGGGTCTGTCCCGACACCGCCCACGTCCTCTCGCGGTCGTCGATGGGGCCGCCGCGGGTCATCGCGGAGCTGGGGTCGGAGACGCTGAGAGAGCGCTACCTCCCCTCTGTCTGTGCCGGCGAGACGACGATGTCCGTCGCCATCTCCGAACCGGAGGCCGGGTCGGACGCGGGCGCGATGACGACGCGCGCGAGCGTCGAGGGGGAGACAGTGACGCTCGACGGGATGAAGACGTGGGTCGGGAGGGCCGAGGAGGCGGGTGCGTTCCTCGTCTGGGCGCGGTTCGACGACGGTGACATCGGCGCAGTCGTGGTCGACGCCGACGCGCCCGGCTTCTCGCTCGGCGACGCGCACACCAACATGGCGGGTCACGCCCAGCACGACCTCCACTTCGACGGCTGCGAACTCCCCCGCGAGCAGGTGCTGGCCCACGGCGACGACTCGTTCGAGGCGCTGCTCACGGAGTTCAACCTCGAGCGCTGCCACAACGCGATGATGTGTGTCGCCTGCGGCCTGCGGGCGTTCGACGAGGCGATGTCGTACGCCGGCGACCGCGAGCAGTTCGGCGAGCGGATCGCGGACTTCCAGGGGATCGAGTGGAAACTGGCCGATATCGCGACCCAACTCGAGGCCGCGCGCCTCATGATCTACCGCGCCGCCGACAACGCCGTCCGCGACACGCCCTCGCGGCTGGAGACGTCGATGGCGAAGGTGCTGGCGAACGAAGCCGGGCACGAGGCAGTCGACGAGGCGCTCCAGATCTGTGGCGCCCGGGGCTACATGCAGTCGCACCCGGTCGAGTATCTCTACCGCTGGGTGCGCGGGTGGAAGATCGCCGGCGGGACAGTCGAGGTCCAGCGCAACGGGATCGCGCGCGAACTGAAGAGACACGGACTCGAGTGAGCGATGACCGACGCCGCTCCCGCCGCCGACCTCGGCGCGTTCGTCGCCGCCCTCCGGTACGACGACCTGCCCGAGTCCGTCGTCCGCGAGACCGAACGCCGGTTCGTCGACACCGTCGGCGTGGCCGTCGCGGGCGCCGCCGAGGCCGGGGGTGCGGGTGAACTCGCGGCGGAGACGGTCGGGGCACTCTCGGGGTCGGGGTCCGGGCCGGCGACGCTTCTCGCCGGCGGGTCGGCGGCCGTCCACGACGCCGCGCTCGCGAACGGCGTCGCCGGCCACTGTCTCGACTACGACGACGTACTGACGGGGATCCACGTCCACCCGAGCGTGGTCGTCGTCCCCGCGATACTCGCCGTCGGCGAGCGCGACGGGGCGACCGGACGCGAGGCGGTCGCCGCGTACGTCGCCGGGGTCGAGGCACAGCGGTACGTCGCCGCGCCGGCCACCCCGGGGCACTACGAGCGCGGGTGGCACGCGACGGGGACGTTCGGGACAGTGGGTGCGACGGCGGCGGTCGCCAGTCTCCTCGGCCTCGGCCCGGCGGCGACGACCCACGCGCTGAACGCCGCCGTCTCGGCCGCGGCGGGGGTCAAGCGCAACTTCGGCTCGACGACCAAGCCGTTCCACGCCGGCCACGCGAACGCCGCGGGCGTCGTGGCCGCGAGCCTCGCGGCGCGGGGGGCCACCGCGAGCGCCGACGCGTGGACCGGCCCGAACGGGTTCTACGACTGCTTCGGCGGGGCCGACTCCCCCGACTACGACGCGCTCCCCTCGCTCGGCGACGGGCTGGTCCTCGACGACCCCGGCCTCGACACGAAGAAGTTTCCCTGCTGTTATTTCACCCACTCTGCCGCCGAGGCTGCGGCGACCCTCGCCGACGAGTACGGGATCGACCCCGCGGACGTCGAGCGCGTCGTCGTCCGGGCGTCGCAGGCCGCCGTGGATACCGTCCCCTACGACCGTCCGACGTCCGGGCTGGAGGCGAAGTTCTCGATGCCGTACGTCGTCGCGAGCGCCATCGCCCGCGACCGCGTCGGGCCCGAGGCGTTCGCCGACGACGCCCTCGGGCACGAGCCGACGGAGACCGTGAGAGACCGGGTGGTCTTCGAGGCCGACCCGTCGCTCCCGTACGGCTCGCACGCGAGTACGGTGACTGTCGCCCTCGCGGACGGGCCGAGCCACGAGCGCCACGAGCCGGCGCCGCCGGGGACCCCCGAGACGCCACTGAGTGACGCGGAGCTACGACGGAAGTTCGACGCCTGCGTCGCGCGTGCGCTCCCGGACGACGGGGCCGCCGACCTCTACCGGCGTCTCGACGGCCTCCGGAACCGGCCGGTGTCCGACCTGCTCGCGCCGGTGCGAGACGAGGGGTAAGGGAGGGTAGCTTTAATCCCGCCGTGGCCGACACGCGGTCGACCCGAATGACACGCGACACACCACCGCAGTCCGCCGACCTGTCGACGCTGTTCGACCCCGACTCGATCGCACTCGTCGGCGCCTCGGCCGACCCCGAGAAGCTCGCCGGCCGGCCGTACCGCTTCCTCCGCGAGTTCGGCTACGCCGGCGACATCCACCTCGTGAACCCGAACCGCGAGCAGATAGACGGGCGCCCGTGTCACGACTCGGTGCGGGATATCTCCGGCTCCGGCTCCGTAGACGTGGCAGTCGTTCTCGTTCCGGCCGGAGCCGTCGAGTCGGTGGTGCGAGACTGCGGCGCCGCGGACGTGCCCTTCGCCGTCGTCGTCGCCTCGGGGTTCGCCGAGACGGGCGAGGCGGGCACGGCGCGCCAGCGGGCGGTCGCGCGGGCGGCCCGCGAGGGCGGCGTCCGGCTCGTCGGCCCGAACTCCGAGGGCTTCCTCTCGTTCTCGCCGGCTCCCGTCGCGGCGACGTTCTCCTCTATCTGTAAGCGCGACGACCTCCAGTCCGGCCCGGTCGGGTTCGTGAGCCAGAGCGGCGCGTTCGGCGGCGCCGTCTTCCAGCTGATGCAGACCCTCGGCGTCGGAGCGCGCGCGTGGATCACGACCGGCAACGAGGCCGACGTGGACGCGCTGGAGGTGCTCGCACACTACGTCGAGGACCCGGCCGTAGACGTCGTGGCGACGTATCTGGAGTCCGTACGCGACGGCCGACGGCTCCTCGACGCGGGGCGGCGCGCGGCCGCGACCGACACCCACATCGTCGCGATGCGGGTGGGGGCGTCGGCGGCGGGCGAGCGGGCAACGGCGTCGCACACGGGCAGTATCGCGACCGACGACGCCGTCTACGACGCCGTTCTCGCGCAGGCGGGCGCGACCCGCGTCCGGAGCGTCGACGCCTTCGCGGACGCCGTCGCCGCGTTCTCGCGGCTCCCGCCGTCCTCGGAGCCGGCCGACGACGAGGGGCTCGGGGTCGTCAGTATCTCCGGCGGCGCCGCCGCTCTGGTCGCCGACGCCGCCGAGCGGACCGGGCTGTCGCTCGCGACGCTCGGGGACGCGGCCGAGGCGACGATCGAGCGGGAGATCCCGCCGTACGGCTCCCCGACCAACCCCGTCGACGTGACGGGCGCGGCCATCGGCGACCCGGCGGTGTTCGAGCGGTGTCTCGACGCCGTCGCGGGCGACGGCTCCGTCGGCTCGCTTCTCCTCCAGTTCGGGAACTCCGGCGCCGAACACGCCGAGGTCTGTCTCGACACGATCCTCGCGGTTCGCGCCGACCACGACCTCCCCGTGGCGACGGTGTTCACCGGATCGGAGCCGGCGCCGGAGACGGCGGCGACCCTCCGCGAGGCGAACGTCTGGACGTTCGGTGACCCCGTGCGCGCCGTCGAGACGCTCGGTGCGGTCCACGACGCGGCGGCGCGACGCCGCCGCCTCGCCGCCCGCGACCGCGGGTGGGCGCTCCCCGACGACCGCGACCCGTTCCCGCGTGCGGACTGGGACGCGGCGACCGACCGACTCCGCGAGGCGGGCGTCGCGTTCGCGGACGGGGAACTGGCCGCGAGCGCCGCCGCCGCCGCGGCGGCGTACGGCGACCTCGGCTCCCCGGTCGTCGCGAAACTCGACCCGCTCGCGAGCGCCCACAAGACCGAGGTCGGCGGCGTCCGGACCGACCTCCGGGACGAGGCGGCTGTCCGTGCGGCGTACGACGACCTCGCCGACCTGGGCGACGGGCGCGTGCTGGTTCAGGAGACGGTCGCGGGCGTCGAACTCGTCGTCGGCGTCGTGGACGACGACGACTTCGGCCCCGTGATGCTGTTCGGCCCGGGCGGGACGCTCGTCGAACTGCTCGACGACGCCGTCGCCTACCGCGCGCTCCCGGTGACGGCGGCCGACGCGCGCGCGCTGGTGGCCGAGTCCGCCGCCCCCCGCCTGCTCGACGGTCACCGCGGCGCGCCGGCGGCCGACCGCGCGGCCGTGGTCGAGACGCTGGTCGCCGTCTCCGACGCCTATCTCGCGAGCGACCTCGCGGAACTCGAACTCAACCCGCTGGTCGCGACGCCCGACGGCGCGGTCGCGGTGGACCTCCTCGTCGAGTGACGCCCGCGAGGCGCCGACGGACCGCGAACGCACGGACGGCCGCCCCCGTCGACGTCTCGCCCCTCGACACCCCGCATCGTTCGTCGTCGTCGTCACGGCGTCTACCGTCGGGCCGGGGCGGACCAGACCAGCGCCACCGTCGGCGTCCACGTCGCGCTTCCGGCGGCGTTCGCTCCCGGTCGTTCAGACGAGCCAGCCACGCAGGCAGTCGGCCGAGCAACAGTGGTACGCGCGCCGGCTCCCGTCGCGGACGTCGACGACGTGGCCGACGAGATGCCAGTCGTCGTCGAAGAGCCGGCCGCCACAGGCCGGACAGTCCCGGACCGTCGCGTCGTCGGGGTCGCGCCCGACCGTCACCGCGCGGAGGTAGTGCGTGCCGCCGAGCGACCGGGGAGGGGAGAGTTCCACACGAGCGCTACGGGTCACGCGGGAAAGTCGGTGTCGCCCGACGCCACGGGACACGGGACGGCTCCCGGCCGCGCTCCGGGGCCGCGGACCTCGCCCGCCGAGCGACACCGACCCGCCGGGGAGCTGTCATCGCCGACCGCCGTGCCTCTACGGTCGGGCGTCTCCGCCGCCGTCACCGGATACCGCGGCGGTACAGGTCGAGTTCTGCGACGTTCGCCGGCGGGGTCTGGCGCAGACAGAAGACGATGCTCGCGGCGACCTGCTCCGCGGACAGCACCTCGCCCTCGGCGTAGCGCTCCTCGTTCGTCTCGTCGCGCCCGTCGTGGCCGAACTCCGTCCGCACCCCAGAGGGGTTGACGAGCGAGACGCCGACGTCCTCGCCGTGGCGGGCCGCGAGGCTCCCCGCGAACCCGCGGAGCCACCACTTCGAGGCGTCGTAGACCGGCGTCGCCGCGCCCGGGTGCTTTCCGAGGTAGCTCCCGACGAAGACGAGGGTCCCTCCCGACTCGCGAAGCGGAGAGAGCGCCGCGTTCGCGGCGTGGAAGGCGCCGTCGACGTTCGTCCGGGTGACGCGCGCGAACTCCGCGGCGTCGAGCGGCGCGTCCCGCGGCTCTGCGGTCCCCGCGTTGACGACGACGGCGTCCAGCCCGCCAGTCCGCTCGACGGCCGTCTCGACCAGCGCCCCGACCGCGTCCGGGTCAGTCACGTCGGTCGGAACGGCGTGGGCTCGGCCGCCCGCGTCGCCGCTTCGCCCGTCGTCCCGACGCTGTTCTGCCGCGCGCTCGACCCGCTCTGCGACGCTCGACAGCTTCGCCTCCCGCCGTGCCGCGATCACCACCTCGGCACCCATCGCGCCGACCCGTTCGGCCGTCGCCGCGCCGATGCCACTCGACGCGCCCGTGATCAGCACGGACGCGCCCTCCAGACTCTCGAGCGGGCCGGTCATCGCCCCGTCTCCGGGTCGTCGCTCCGCGACTCGTCGTGGCCGTCATCCCGCGCCGAGCGCCCCCGCTCGACCGCGTCGCCGAGCGCAGCCGTCGCCGCCGTCGGGTCCTCGGCGGCCATTATCGCGGAGACGACCGCCACCCCGTCTGCGCCCGCCGCGACCACGTCCGCGGCGTTCTCGGCGTCTACCCCGCCGATGCCGACGAGCGGGATCGAGACCGCCTCGCGGATCGCCCGGACGCGGTCGAGACCGACCGCGGTCTGGTCCGGGTCGGTGTCTTTCGTTCCCGTCCGGTAGACGGCGCCGACGCCGAGGTAGTCCGCGCCCGCGCGCTCGGCGTCTCTCGCCCCTTCGACCGTCGAGACGGAGCGACCGACCACGGCCTCGTCGCCCAACTGCGCACGCGCGGCCTCGACGGGCAGGTCGTCGTCGCCGAGGTGAACGCCGTCGGCGTCTATCGCCCGTGCGATGTCGACCCGGTCGTTGACGACCAGGTCCACGCCCGCCTCGCGGGTGAGCGCCCGGAGGTTCCGCCCGAGGTCGTACCGGTCGCGCGCGCTCGCCGTCTTCTCGCGCAGCTGGATCACGTCGACACCCCCCGCGATGGCGTCCCGGACCACGTCGGTCGTCGTCAAGTCGCCCGCCAACCCTGCCTCCGTCACGAGGTAGACCCCGTAGTCCATGGCAGGCGGTGGAGGGCGAGGTACTCGTCGGTTTCGACCGGCGTCCGTGGGTCCGGTCGGACCTCTCCTCGGTGTCCGTTCCAGCGCGGATGCGCGCTGCGGTCGGCCCGGACGCGGGCGACTGCTTCTCTCTGGGACTCACGACCGACACACACTTCTCGCCGCCGCCGGAGGACCTCCCGTGACCGAACAGACCCGCGCGGTCGGCGCGCTCGTCGGCCTCGCGTGTGGCGACGCGCTCGGCCGCCCCGTCGAGTTCCGGTCGAGCGAGTCGGTCGCCGACGAACACGGCCGCGTGACGGAGATGCTCGCCGACGGCGCCCACGGACAGCCGGCGGGGACCGTCACCGACGACACCGAGATGGCGCTCTGTCTCGCCCGGTCGCTCGCCGACTGTCGCGGGTTCGACGCCGACGACGTCGCCCGCCGCTACGCGGACTGGCTCGCCGGCGGCCCGTTCGACGTCGGCCTCCTCACCGCCGATTCGATCCGGCGGTACGACGACGCGGCGTCGCCCGCCGACGCGGCGCACGGGGCGTGGGCGGATCGCCCCGAGGGGCAGAACGCGGGCAACGGCAGCCTGATGCGCTGTGCGCCGGCGGCGCTCGCGTACGCCGACCCGGACCGCCTCGCCGAGGCGGCGGCCGCGGAGTCGCGGCTCACCCACGCCGACCCGCGGTGTGTCGAGTCCTGCGTCGCGCTCACGCGGGTCGTGCGGGAACTCCTCGACGGCGCGTCCCCGGAGGACGCCCTCGGCGCGGCGCTCTCGCTCGCGGGCGACCGCGACGCGCCGTCCGGCGTGCGCGAGACGCTGGCGGTGGCGACGGAGCGGGAGGCCCGCCGCGAGAACGGCGGGTTCGTCCTCACGACGCTCGAGACCGCGCTCGCGGACGCCCTGACCGCCGGCTCGTTCGAGGCGGCCGTCGTGACGAGCGTCTCCCGCGGCGGCGACGCCGACACGGTCGGTGCCGTCTGCGGCGCGGTCGCGGGCGCCCGGTTCGGCGCCGACGCGGTGCCGGCGCGCTGGGCCGACCGGGTCGACGAGGCCGACGAGTGCCGGTCGCTGGCGAGGGAACTGGCCGCGCTCGACCCCTCCTGACCGCCGCACGCGACCCGCCCCAATCGACGCACAGTGACACGTCGTCCCGGCCGTCGCTCGGCGGCTGCTGTCCGACCGGCCCACCCGCGTGAGTTCGCCCGACCGGTGACCGACGCCGACCACCCGCCGCGGCTCACTGTCGACTGGTGCGTCTCCGGGTTCCCGACGACGGACCGGGCACCCCCGAGACGGGGCGCGGCGGCGACCGGCGTCTTCTATCCCGTGACGCGCTCACTCCTCCGTTCGCTCCTGTCCTTCGTCGTCGACGGCGTGGGCCCGGAGCGTCGCCAACTCCACCTCGTCCAGGACGCCCTCGGTCGTCGCCGCCAGCACCACCGGCGGCGCGACGTCGGCCTCTCGCGCCTCCAGCCACCGCGGCAGGCAGAGACACCAGCGGTCGCCCGGCTCCAGTCCCGGGAACCCCAGTTCGGGCCGCGGCGTCACGAGGTCGTTCCCCTGCGCCCGCGAGAACGAGAGGAACGCCTCGGTGACGGCCGCACACACCTCGTGACGGCCGGGGTCGCGCTGGAGGTGCCGGCAGTGGCCGTCTCGGAGGTAGCCCGTCTCCGGGTCGGTGCTGCACGGTTCGAGGGGCTCGCCGAGGACGTTCTGCTCCGTTCGCTCGCTCACGTTCTCCCTCCCGTCGCCGCCGCCGAGAATCTACCGCTCGACGACCAGCAGCGCGACCCGTTCGTGGACGACCCCCGCGAGGTCGCCGTCCGCGGCCGCGAGTTCGGCGTCCGAGACCTCGAAGAACTCCCGGAGCGTCGCCTCGTCGCCCAGGTCGACCTCGTGGGTGTCGAAGGGGTCGCGGGCGCGGACGGCGGCCGCCGCGCTCGCCTCCTCGTCTCCCGCGAGCACCACGACCGACGGCTCGCCCGCGCTCGCGCCCATCGCCAGCGCCCGGTCGATCTGGCGGCGCCCGGCCGCGTAGAGCAGGACCTCCATCGCGGGGTCGTCGGCGATCGCCTCGCCCCGCGCCCGTTCGCGCCCGGCGAGGTCGACCGCCCGCCCGAGGTGGTCGCGGTCCGCGACGTACCGGGCGTCGAACGCCTGTGCGACGACGCCGTGTTCCGCCGCGACCGCGTCGAGTGCGGCGAGCAGCGCCTCCACGTCCGTCGGGGTCCCGGTTACGGTCTCCATCAGAAGTCCCCCAGGCTCGCCTGGTCGTCGTCCGGTTCGTCCGACGCGACGGCAGAGGCGGGCTCGAACCCCGTCTCGTCCGACTCGGCCGCCTCGGCGTCGCCCTCGCTCACCGCCGCCTCGTCCATCGACGGGTCGGCGCGCCCGGCGTTCTCCAGAATCCGCTCTGCCGTCCCGCGACGCCCCCGGAGCGCCCCCAGGACCCGCGACTTGTCGGCCTCGCGCAGGTCCGCGCGGCTCTCGATTCCCGCCTCGAACAGCCGTCGGGCGCGCTTGCGACCGACCTGTCCGACCTCGGTCAGGGGCAGGAGTTCGGCGCGGACGCCGTCCGCGACCCGCCGCTTCGCGTCGCGCACCGGCTTGGTCGGCAGGCCCGCCTCGCCCGCGAGTGACTCCGCGGCGCCGAGCAGCCACTCGGCCGTGTCGGTCTTGCCCCGCACGTCGCCCGGCCCGACGCCGTAGCGCTCGGTGATCCGGTCCTCGTCGAGTTCCGAGGCCCAATCTTCGAGCAGTTTCGCCGTCTTCAGCGCCGCGAGCCACTCCTCGAAGGCGATCTCGTCGAACTCCGAGGGGGTCGTCCCGAGGAGTTCCGATTCGCGCTCGTAGCAGAGTTCGGTGAACGTCTCGCGGTCGCCCGACTTCAGGTAGAGCCCGTACATGTCCGGCGTCCGCGAGACGAGGTGATAGCAGCCGAGCGGCGTGACCTCGGCGTCCTCTCGGTCGGCCCACCGCAGGCCGTCGAGGATCGTCGCGGCGCTCATCGGGTCGAGGTAGAGCCGCGAGACGGTGTGACCGAGGGAGGTGGCCCGGAGTTCGTCGCGGTCGGTCCCGGAGCGGTCGAGGAACCCGTTCGCCTCCAGATACTGGAGCGCGCGGTCGGCTACCCGCTCGATCTCAGCGCGTCCGTCCGTCTGCTCGGCGTACAGCGTGCGGTCGAGAAAGTCGAGCAGCCCCGAGCGGCTCCGGGCGAACCCGCTCGCGACGGTGGCGAGCAGGTGGGTCCGCAGGGCGGGTTCGGCGGCGAGTTTCGACCGGACGGGCTCGGGCTCCGCGTCGACGTACCGCTCGAACAGCTCCTCGTGTTCGTCCGTGGACTTCGCGGTCAGCACCGCCTCGCCGTACGGGTCGCGGCCGGGCCGGCCCGCCCGGCCCATCATCTGGTGGACCTCCAGCACGTCGAGGGGCTCCATCCCGCCCGCGTCGCCGTCGTAGCGCCGCCAGTCCCGGACGATCACGCGGCGCGCGGGGGTGTTCACGCCGGCCGCGAGCGTCGGCGTCGCGGCGACACACCGCACCAGACGGTCGCGGAAGGCGTCCTCGACGAGCGAGCGCTGGGTCGGCGACAGCCCGGCGTGGTGGAAGGCGGCCCCCCGTTCGACCGCGCTCGCGAGGTCCGCGCTCGTCTCCGTGTCCGAGTCCTCGCGTATCTCCTCGGCCAACTCGCGGAGGTCGGCGCGCTCGCCCGCGGTCAGGCGTTCTGCGACGACGTCGGCCAGCCGGTCGGCCGCGGCTTCGGCGTTCCGGCGCGAGTTGACGAAGACGAGCGCAGAGCCGCCCTCGTCGACGGTGTCGGCGACGAGCGCCGACGTCTGGCGCCCGCCCTGTGGGACGGGCACCTCGCGCTGGCTCCCGTCGTCGAAGTTGATCGCCGACCCGACGTGGACCCCCGTCTTCAGGTCGATCGGCCGCCACTCTGACTCGACGAGTTCGGCGTCGAGCCACTGCGCCACGTCTCCGGCGTTGCCGACTGTCGCAGAGAGCGCGACGGTCTGGAGCGCGGGGTTGAGCGTCTGCAGCTTGGCGAGTGTCACCTCCAGCGTCGGCCCGCGGTTCCGGTCGTCGACGAGGTGGATCTCGTCCGCGACGACACAGGAGAGATCCTCGACCCACGGCGCGTCGTTGCGCACCAGCGAGTCGACCTTCTCGCTCGTCGCGACGATGATGTCCCGGGTCGCCAGCCACTCGCCGTCCGAGTCGTAGTTGCCGGTGGAGACGCCCACCGTGTAGCCAAGCTCCTCCCACCGCTCGAACTCGGCTTTCTTCTCGCTCGCGAGCGCGCGAAGCGGGACGACGTAGAGCGCGGTGCCGCCGCGCTCCAGCGCCGAGAGCATCGCGAGCTCTGCGATCAGGGTCTTCCCGCTCGCGGTCGGGACGCTCGCGACGACGCTCTCTCCCTCGAGCAGTCCCGCCTCGACGGCCGCCGCCTGCGGCGGGTAGAGCGATTCGATCCCCGCCTCGCCCAGCAGGTCGGCGACGCCGTCGGGGAGGTTGAGGTCCGGGTCTGGGTCCGCGAGGTCCACGTCTCCGGTTGGCTCCTGTCCCGTTTTAGTTCGTCGCTCTCGCCGGCCTGTCGCCGCGAGGACCGAGCCGTTCTGCCGTCCGCACCGCCACCGCTATCTTTCTCCCACCGCTCTCTCCGTCATGCGCGTCGAGTACGACCGCGAGACCTGTATCGGGATGTTCCAGTGTGTCGAGGAGTGGGGCGACTTCGAGAAGGACGTAGACGCCGGGAAGGCGAAACTGGTCGGCGGTACGGAGATAGAGGCCGACTGGGGCGAGGAGGTGTACGCCGTCGACGTGCCGGACGGCGAGGAGTTCGAGGCCGAGTTCGCCGGGCGGGTCTGTCCGGTCGACGCCATCCGGGTGTTCGACGACGACGGGGAGCGGGTGGTGTAGGCCGCGAGCCACGACGAGACGAGTATTTTAAAGCCAGCCCCCCTCTGTCTCCGTCGATGATCGGGAGGGAGTCCGGCCGGTGACGCTCTCGTATCTCGGCTTCCACGCCGTCTTCGTCCTCCCGCCGCTTCTCGTCCTGATTCTCCTCCGGCCGCCACTCCTGCGCCCGTCGGGCCGGGCCGAGCGGACCGCGCTCGCGATACTCGTCGCCGCTGCCGTTCTCTACACGACGCCGTGGGACAGTTACATGATCGACCGCGGCGTGTGGTACTACGGCGACGGGACTGTACTGGCCCGCGTCGCCGCCGTCCCCCTCGGCGAGTACCTCTTTTTTATCCTCCAGACCGTCGTCACGGGCCTGTGGCTGTCGTGGTACGACGTCGACCCGTCCTTCGAGCCCGGCGACTGGCGGGCGACGCCCCGCGTCGCCGGCGCCCTCGTCGCTCTCGGCGCGGCGGCCGCCGGCGTTGCTCTCCTGACGACCGCGAACGGGTTCTACCTCGGCGCAATCCTCGCGTGGGCCTGCCCCCTCTTCGCGCTCCAGTGGGCCGTCGGCGGGGGGTATCTCGTCCGGGCGTGGACCGACTGGCTGCCCGCCGCTCTCGTCCCCACCCTGTATTTCGCTGCGGCCGACCGGGTCGCGATCGGACTGGGGATCTGGACCATCGCGCCCGAGACGTCGACCGGGCTTCTCGTCCTCGGACTGCCGATAGAGGAGGGGGCGTTCTTCCTCGTCGTCACGCTTCTCGTCGTCTGGGGGATGACACTCTACGCGTGGCTGTGTTCCGCCCACCGCGCCGGCGCGGTGTCGGGACCGCTCGTCGACGCGGCCACGAGCGTTGCGGGGGTGGTGCGGTGGCGGTGACGGCGGTGGCGCCGGCGGCGCGCCGGACGCTCTCGCGGACGGTCGTCCGGCCGTCGTGGGTCGCGCTCGGCACGGCCGCCGTCCTCGCGGCCGCGGGCTCGGTCGTCGACGTCTCGCTCCCGGCCGCCGTCGTCTACGCGCCTTTCGCCCTGAGCGTCGTCGTTCTCGGTCTCCCGCACGGCGCCGTCGACCACCTCGTGCCCGGCCGCCTCGGGTCTGGCGTCACCCTGCGGTCGATGCTGTGGGTCGGCGTCGTCTACGTCGTCCTGATGGCGCTCTACGCCGGCGCGTGGTTCTTCGCTCCCACCGCGTCGTTCGTCTTTTTCATCCTGCTCACGCTCGTCCACTGGGGACAGGGCGACGTCTACGCCCTCCTCGCGCTCGACGACGCCGAACACCTGCCCACGACGGTCGAGCGCGGCCTCGCGCTCCTCGTCCGGGGCGGCCTCCCGATGCTCGCCCCCCTCGTCGCCTTCCCGGAGCGCTACCGGACGGTCGCGCTCGCCGTCGTCTCGCTGTTCGGGGCCGACGCGGCGGCGCTCGCGCCCGCCTTCTCGCCGACCGGACGGCTGGTCGCCGGCGGCGGACTCCTCGCGCTCTCGGCTCTCGGGGTCGCCCTCGGCGGCCTGCGGGTGCGCGACGGCGCCGCCCGGACGCCGTGGCTGGTCGACGCCGGCGAAGTCGCGCTCCTGTGGGTCTTCTTCGCCCTCGTTCCCCCGATTCTCGCCGTGGGGCTCTACTTCTGTCTCTGGCACGCCCTCCGCCACGTCGCCAGGCTCCTGCTCTCGACGGACGCGGCGGTGCGGTCGCTGGCGGCGGGCGACGCCCGGGCGGCGCTCGGGCGGTTCGCGCGCGACGCCGCGCCGCTCACCGCCGCCTCGCTCGCCGTCTTCGCCGGTCTCGCCGCCCTCGTCCCGAACGCTCCCGCCGAGCGGACGGGCTATCTCGGGCTCTACCTCGTCGGAATCGCGGTGTTGACCCTCCCTCACGTCGTCGTGGTGACGTGGATGGACTTCCGGCAGGGCGTGTGGGACGCCCGGTGACGATCCGGCCGCGACCGTCTGACCGGCCCGGCGGCGCGGCGATGGACCGTGTTCTTCACAGACGAGTCACAAGACACTTCACCCGACCAAGCCGCACATAATCGACAACGCCCTCCACGATCATGTCAAACAGACTAATACGTGCGGTCGCCGTCGTACTCTCTGTCGTCACGGTCCTCTCGGCCGTGGTCGCTCCGCTCGGGTTCGCGGGCCCGGCATCGGCCGCCGCGACCGGAGTCAGCATCACGACCGCGAGCAACGTAGTCGTCAATCAGTCGAGCGCACAGCAGACCGTCGCGTTCGACGTGACGGTCGCGAACAACACCACCGACACGATCACGGTCGACACGAGTACTCTCCGCGGCCAAGGCGCGACGGTGACCGGCGCGTCGGCGGCGCTCGCCGGCGGGACAGACGTCTCTATCAGTAGCGCATCGGTCACCGGCAGCTCGAACGTCGAGTTGACCGTCGAAGACACCGGCACAAACAACGCCAGCGACACGGCGTCGGTCGTCGTCGACATCACCTACGACACGACCGGCGCGTCGACCGCGACTGGGCTGAGCGTCTCGGTCAGAGCGGCCAGCGGCCCCTCCGCGAACCGCTCGGCGGACCTCGTGCCGCCGCTCGACAGCGCGGGGAGCGTCGACTCTATCACGGCAAAGAGCGGGCAGCGCCAGGTCATCTCGGACATCCCGGTCAACACCGGCGGGAACTCGAGGGCCTTCGTCTACGTCGACGTCTCCGCGCTCGTGAACGCAGGCGGGTCGATCGGGAGCGTCTCGGCGTCTGCGTCCGGCGGGTCGATCGGCGCGACGGGCACCCAGACCGTCGGTGGGTCAACAGTCGCCTACGCGGAGATCACAGGCGCAAACGGCGGCTTGACCGGCGTCCAGCCAACCGTCGATATAACGCTCCAGAGCGTCAACGCCTCCGGCGTGGCGGCGGACGCCAAGCTACAGTACGCCTTCGGCGCGACCGTCGGGTCGCGCGACTCCTCGTTCGTCCCCGACGGGTCGAAGACGGCCTCGTTCGTCGTCAGACGGCCGGCCGGCGTCACGCGCGCCGGTCCCGGCGGAACCGGGTCGTTCAACACCGCCGAGGGC
>JBDGTD010000026.1:0-20961 GCA_042217165.1 Haloferacaceae archaeon
ACGAGACGGTGCCGCCCGAGACGTTCGACGACCGGAGCGGGAGCGGCGGACACGACCACGACCACGCACACGGAGGCGGGCATGACTGACGACGACGCCGTCCTCGCTGCGTTCCGTCTCGCCGACTCCTTCCTGCCGACCGGGAGCCACACCGCGTCTTACGGCCTCGAACAGTTCGTCCAGAGCGGCCGGGTCGCGGACGTCGACGATCTAGAGGCGCTGGTGGAGACGTACCTCCGGCGGCAGGTCGGTCCCGGCGACCTGGTGGCAGTTCAGGCGGCCCACGCCGCGGCCCGAGACGGCGATATCGGGCGGGCGTGCGAGGCAGACCGACGGCTGGTCGCCGCGACGCTCTCCGCGGAGTTCCGCGAGAGCGCCCGTCGCACCGGCGACCGCCTCCTCTCGCTTCAGCGCGAACTGCGCGAGGACGACCTCCTGGCGCGGTACGCGGCGCGCGTCGACGCGGGTGACGCCCCCGGGACCCAGCCGGCGGTACTCGGCGTGACGACGGGCCGCGCAGGCGTGGGGGTGCGCGAGGCGTGTCTGGTCTGCTGTCACGGGTTCGTCACCGACCTGCTCGGGGCCGGCCAGCGGCTCCTCTCGCTCGGACACACGGACGCCCAGCGGGTGCTCGACCGGCTCCGTCCGTCGATGAGCGCGGCCGTCGACGATGCCGCGGCCCGCGATCTCGACGCGATGACGCCGTTCGCCCCGACGGCCGACGTTCTCTCCGCCGAACACGAGCGGGCGGACCGCCGGCTGTTCACGAGCTGAGGACGGGGCCGCCGTCCGGGCGACGCTCGGAGCGACGCGGCGACCAGCGACCGGCGATCGACGACCGCGCAGACGTTCCGGCTGGTCGCGACCCCGGGCAGGTCGTACGGCTCGACCGGCAGGATACCTCTCCCGCGTGCGGCCTCGGGGCGGGCGGTGTCGCCGGAGCCGGCGTCGCCGGCATCTCCGGGGGAGAGTCAAGGAGCCGGGCCGCGCTCCGCGACGTCGCCGCGAGCCACACAGTTATGCCCCCGGCCCCAGTCGTTCGCCTCGATGGTCGAGAGTCCGTGCGTCGACCGGTGTGCGCTCGACGAGGAGGGTGTCTGTCTCGGCTGTGGCCGGACGATGGCGGAGATACGGCGCTGGGCGTCGCTCTCGACGGCGGAGCGCCGGGCCGTCGTCGACCGGGTCGCCCGAGAGTAGCCGCCGGGCGTCCGCGACGGCCCGCCGCGAGGTGGACGGCACGCCGACGGCCAGCGGCCGAAACCGACAGGGGGCCTCGGCCCCTGTCGTAGTTCGTGACCGACAGCGACCGACGCCGACTGCTCGCCGTCGCCGCGACGGGACTCGCTGGACTGCTCGCCGGCTGTGCCGGTCAGCGGACGGGCGACGAGCCCGCGACCGACGGGGAGACCCAGACAGAGCGTCCGACAGCGACGCCCGCTCCGACGGCGACGCCCGCTCCGACGGAGCGCCCGACAGAGAGCCCGACAGCGACCGCGACCCAGACTCCGACGGCGACACCCACCGCGACGGCGAGTCCGACACAGACCCCGACGCCGCCGACTGCCGTCACCGTCGACAACATCGGCGTGAGCGCGTGGGAGGTGGTCGACGGACCGGTCGCGCCCGCCGGCGAGCGCAACCCGACGCTCTCGCTCACTGTCGGGCGGCGCTACGCCGTCGAGAACCGCGGGTGGGACGACCACCCTTTCGCCCTGCTCGACGCCGACGGCGCGGCGCTGTGCTCGCAGGCCGGCGACGGCCGACTGGAGGCCGACTCCGGCGTCGACTGGACCGACGAGGGCGACCGGTTCGCGTTCACCGTCACCGAGACGCTGGCGTCGGCCGTCGACACATACATCTGTACCGTCCACGGGTCGATGCGTGGCAGCGTGACGACCGGCACGGACGGCTCGACACAGACCGAGAGCCCGACGCCGACCGACAGCGGGGGCGACGACGGCGGCTACTGAGCGCCCGAGCGCAACCCCCAAGCCCGCCCGCCCCGATCGCCGCACGTGACGGTTCGGCTGCGCGACGGCGTCGAGATCACCCTCTCGGACGGCACCCGTGTCGTCTGTGACGCCGACGACCCCGGCGGCGACGTGGCCGTGGTGACCCACGCCCACGGCGACCACCTCCCCGAGGGCGAGGCGACGGCCGTGTGTTCGCCGCTGACGGCCGCGCTCGGCACCGCCCGTCGGGACGCCCCGCTCGGCCGCGTGACCGACGACCGTATCGACCTCCTGCCCGCCGGGCACGTCGCCGGGTCGCGCGTCGCCCTCGTGACCGACCCCGACGGGACGCGGTACTGTTACACCGGCGACGTCTGCCTCCGCGCCCGCGACTACCTCGACGGCTTCGACCCCGACACGGCCGGCGACGTCGACGTCCTGGTCACCGAGGCCACCTACGGCGACCCGGGCTACGCGTTCCCGCCGCACGACGAGGTCGTCGCCGACGCGCTGGCGTGGCTCGACGAGACCGACGCGCCGGTGTTGCTGTTCGGCTACGCGCTCGGACGGGCACAGACCCTCCAGCGTCTCGCCGCCCGTGCCGGCCGGCGCGTCCTCACGACCGACGCCGTGTTGCGGGTGAACGACCCGATCACGACCCATCTGGACGTGGCGTTCGACGCCGACGAGTACGACAGCCACGACCTCGGGCCGACGGACGCGCTCGTCCTGCCGCTCACCTCCGCCCGTGCCGGCTGGATCGACCGGCTCCGCGACGCGACCGGCGCCCTCGCGGCGGGGTTCTCGGGCTGGGCGGTGGACGACTCCTTCAGGTTCCGCGGGAACTACGACGTGACCTTCCCGCTCTCTGACCACGCCGACTTCCCCGCGCTGGTGTCGATGGTCGACGCCCTCGACCCCGACCGGGTCTACACGCAACACGGCGAGGCGGCGACGCTCGCGACTCGTCTCACCCGCCGGGGCTACGACGCGACCGCGCTCCGCGACGGGCAGTCGACACTCGGCGAGTTCTGATCTCGCCCGCTCTGGCCCGTGTGCCGCCGCGAGCGCCGGCTGCGTCGACCAAACGATTATGCTGCTCTGTCGGCTGCCACGTGTATGGCAGAGACGCCGCACAGCCCGCCGGGCCTCCCGCTCGTCGGGAGTGCGCTCGACTTCGGGGACGACCCGCTCCGGTTCGTGACCGGTGTCCAGCGCGCCTACGGCGGCCAGTACCCACTCGTGCGGGTCGACCCCGCCACCGGGCCGACGACGAACGTCGTCCTCGACGCCGGGCTCGTCCACGAGATACTGGGTGACCGGGACCGATTCCGCCGGCCCAACCTCGGACCACAGGCACAGCGCCGGGAGGGGTTGCTCTCCAGCGACGGTGACCTGTGGGAGACCCAGCGCGGGATCCTCCAGCCGGAGTTCGTCGGCGAGCGCCTCGCCTCGTACGCCGGGACGACGGGCGACGCCGTCGAGGCACTTCTCGCGGAGTGGCCCGAGGCGGGCGAGCGTGACCTGTTCTCCGAGGTCGGAACGCTGACACTCCAGGTGATCGCCCGGTCGCTGTTCAGCTACGACGTCTCCCGGGCAGAGAGCGACCGCGTCCAGGACGCACTCGAGACCTTCGGCGACGAACTCGCCTTCTCACCGCTCGGCGTCGTGCTCCCCCCTCGTCTGCAGCCGGGCCCGTCGACGGCGTTCGAGCGGGCGAACGACGCGCTCGACGCCTTCGCGCAGGACGTGATCGACCAGCACGTCGCCCGGGACGACCCGCCTCGCGACCTGCTCACGGCGCTGCTGGCCGCCGAGCGCGACCCGTCTGTCGAACTGTCCGAGAACGAACTCGTCGACGAGACGGTGCTGTTTCTCACCGCCGGCCACGAGACGACGGCGCTGACTATCACCTACGCGTTCTACTGGCTCTCACAGCACCCCGAGGTGCGCGCCCGGGTGCGCGACGAGGCCGACGCCGTCCTCGACGGCGACCGCCCCGACTGGGGCGACCTCCCGGAACTCCGGACGACAGAGCGGGTCGTCCGCGAGACCCTCCGGCTCACGCCGGCGGCGTGGAACGTCATCCGCCAGACGCGCCGACCGGTCCGGCTCGACGGCTACCGGCTCGAGGCGGGCGAACTGCTGTTCGCGTCGCCGTACGCCCACGGCCGCGACCCGGCCGCGTGGGACGACCCGGCCCAGTTCCGACCGGCGCGGTGGCGCGAGGAGGCGTCCCGGGCGGCCGACGCCTACTTCCCGTTCGGGAGCGGCCCGCGGTCGTGTATCGGCCGGCAGCTGGCCCTGATCGAGGCGCAGTTCACCCTCGCGCACGTCCTCCAGCACTACGACGTCGAGGTGTTGGTCGACGACCTCGAGTTCCGTCCGGCCGTGACACTGCAACTCGAGGGCGACGTTCCCGCACGACTCGTGGCACGGACGTGACGAGTGGTCGGGTCGACGACCTCTCTCCCGACGTTCGAATCCGAAGCCAGGCCCTGACGCCGTGGCCACCCCGGCCGTCCGGACTCCCGACCCCACAGCCCCCAGGAAGCGAGAAATCGACCGTACGACGGGGCACTCGACACGGCCACGCCTCGTCGGCCCGGTGTCCGGGCTGGCTCACCGACGGTCGCGGGGCGGAGACGGTCCGGCACGTCTCCCGTGGCCGCGGTCGAGTACGACCACCGTTTTTACCGCCGGCGTCGAATCTAACAGCGTGATCGCTAGCCACCTCGACCACGTGAACCTCCGGATACCGTCCGACGGTGTCGACGCAGCGCAGACGTTCTACGGGGAGCGCCTCGGGTTCGGCATCGAGGATACGCTCTACGCGGCCGACGAGAAGCCGTTCTTCGACGTCCGCCTGTCGTCGACGGCGGTGATCCACCTCTGGCCGACCGACGAGTTCGAGCCACCGACGGCGACGAACTTCAACCACGCCTGCGTCGTCGTCGAGGACTCGATCGAGAGGATCACCGACCGACTCGCAGACGCCGGCGTCGAGGTCGACAGGGAGCTGTCCTCGCCCCGTGGCGCGACCGGCGAGGCCCCCGCAGTCTACGTCACCGACCCGTTCGGATACCGGATCGAACTCAAAGAGCGCGTCTGAGACTCCGATCCGGTCGCCCGCTGTGACCGGGCGGCTCTGCCGAACGCATCCGTTGGTGTGAGGAGAGTGAGACGGGGTGCTCTACTGTCGGCGATAGGGTTCGGCGTGCTGTATGCAGGGGACGTGTCGGCCGTGCGCCGAGACGAGACCGCCGGCTGTTCGTCCCGATCTGATCGGCTGTACGCTGGCCTCTCGCACACACTCGCCGACGGCTGTCCGGGGATGCCAGACAGAACTATCAAATACGAACGTTGTACTCGAAACTGGCAGTTCTTCGTGTCCGAATATCGGGGGTCGTCGCTCGCTCGGGTGTTCGTTCGCGCGCCACACACTCCAGGCCGATCCAGTCTCTCCTGCTGGGGCGAGGGCAACGAGATGGACCGTCGAGAAACGCTCTGTCCTCCCCGGCACGCCCGACGCGACGCGGCCGCTCTCGCCGAATAAAAATAAATACCAAGCTGTGTTTATTGTGACCATCCACCAATGCAGATTCAGGCAGCCGTCGTCAGCGAGGAGGGCGCAGACCCCCAGCTCGAATCGATCCAGCTGGACGAACAGCCCCGTGCGAACGAAGTGCTGGTGCGGGTCGTGAGCGCCGGCGTCTGTCACACCGATCTGTCGACGGCAGACAACTTCTACGGCGGACCGCCGTATCCACAGGTACTCGGACACGAAGGCTCCGGCGTCGTCGAGGCGACCGGTGACGAGGTCACGAGCGTCGAGGAGGGCGACCACGTCGCGATGAGTTACGACTTCTGTGGAGAGTGTCGAAACTGTCTCAGGGGACGTATTCCGTACTGCGAGAACCTGTTCGAACACAACTTCCTCGGCCGGCGGCCGGACGACGAGTCCAGCCCGCTGTCGAAAGACGGCGAGCCGGTCAGCGGCTGTTTCTTCGCGCAGTCCTCCTGGGCTACCCACGCTATCGCCACCGAACAGAACATCGTCACGGTGGACGAAGATGTTCCGCTCGATATCGTCGGGCCGCTGGGGTGTGGAATCCAGACGGGGGCCGGTGCCGTCATGAACGCGCTTGCCCCCGAGTCCGGGTCCTCTCTCGCCGTCTTCGGCGTCGGGTCCGTCGGGATCAGTTCTGTGATGGCGGCCGCGAACGTCAGCGCCTGCACGGACATCGTCGCCGTCGACCTGAACCAGGACCGCCTCGATACGGCCGCAGACCTCGGCGCGACCCACACGCTGAATCCAGACGACGAGGACGACATCGTCGACGCGATTCACGACATCACGAACGGTGGTGCCGACTACTCGATCGAGACGACCGCCGTGCCGGAGGTCCTCCGGCAGGCCGTCGACTGCACGACCATCCCGGGCGAGTGTGGCCTCATCGGGGCGGCGCCCGCGGGAACCGAGGTCAGTCTCGATATGCACACGTTCCACTTCGGGCACAAGCTCCGCGGAATCATCGAGGGCGACGCCGTCCCCGAACTGTTCATTCCGACGTTGCTCGATCTCTGGAAACAGGGCCGGTTCCCGTTCGACGAGATCATCACCCACTACGAGTTCGACGACATCCACCAGGCCATTCACGACGCCGAAGAGGGCAACACGATCAAGCCCGTGCTGCGAATGGATCGTCCCTGAGCGTCTGGCCTCTCGGCCGGGTCTGAACGGCCACCGTAGATGGCTTGGACCCTGCGAAAGCGCTCGTACCGGACGCCTTCTATTCAACGCAGGATGGCAGTCCTGCCGAGGGCAGCCAGACGAGACAGCGGCGAGCCGTCGGGGTGCTGGTTCGATACCGTGACCCCGATTCCTTGTGCAGCGGTCCGCACGGAACTACCGCCACCAGAGCCCCGATCGTATGATCGCAGGTACTGGACGCCTCCGGGCCGGTAGCGCTGCGATGCGGAACGAGGCAGTCGAAGGGTGAGTGGTCCCCGCTCGACCTCGATCGCCTCACCGACAGGAGCGGGCGCGTCGACCGAGCGTCTCTGTGGCGAGAAGCGATATCCGAGCCGGCGACGAGGCTCGGTATCGGACCCTGCTCGGCAGAACCATCATCTAGATATGTATCTTCTATCTTTGATATACTGGTCGTCGATCGGCATCGAACTCCCGTCTGTCGGTGGGTACAGACGGACGACTGACGGTGCCACCCCGAACCACGTGGCGGCCGACGAGACGGTCGTTCGACGTGACGTGCGATAGTGACCGTATGCCGCGGTCGATCCCGACACCACCCGCCCGCTCTATGTTCGCCTCCCGACGAGAAACACCGGGTCGACGACGCGGCCGTTCTCGTCGACAGAACGCCGTAGTTGCAGGCGGACTGCCGTCGCCACGGGCTCCGATTCCATCGCGTCACGCGTGGGAGTCGGAACGCCGTCGAACGTGTCTTTCGTAGACTAAAACGACAAACTAATCAAAATATAAATATTTCCGGATACGCCGACCCGAGTACCGCTGAAACCAGCGTCTGCAAACACGACCCCGTCGACCCACAGTGAAGAGTGAGGCCACCGTGGCCAAAAGATACAATCGACTGCACTACGTCTGTCGTCCATGGGCGGACCAGAGAAATCAGAGGCGACACGAGGAGGGCGGCGGAGCAAGGTGTCTCGGCTCATCCAGGAGCGCGGGCTCCAGGGGCTCGGCGCGGAACTGGAGCAGCTATGGACGGCGGAGGAAGACCGGCGCAGCCTCCGGGATCTGGCGGCCTACTTCAACCAGCGACTGCTGGAACAGACCCTCGAGGAGGCGAACGTGCAGCTACTCGACGGGGAAGTCGAGAACGCCTACCGTCTCCTGACCGACGACGAGGTCAGTAGTGCCGACTCCACCCGCATCAAGCGCCGGCTCGAGCGTGACGGTGTGGACGTCGAGTCACTCCTGGACGATTTCGTCACATACCAGGCGATTCGCACCTATCTCAAGGACTACCGTGGCGCCGAGTATTCGCCCACAGAGACGGATCCGTTAGCGCGCGAGAAAACCACCATCGAGCGGCTCCGTGGCCGGACGGTCTCCGTCACGGAGGCGAAACTCGACCAGCTGCGGCAGAGCGGCGAACTCACGCTCGGCGACTTCCGAACGCTCGCAGACGTCCAAGTCGTCTGTGAGGACTGTCACACCCAGTTCGACGTAGTCGACCTCCTCGGGCGCGGTGGCTGTAACTGCGAGGACCAGTAGACTCTAACAACAGTACGACTGTTACTTTCGGGCTCGGTGACCGGGTCTCTCACAGGGGCGCATCTGGCACTGCCAGCCCGATCACAAGAGGTTAATATCCGCGTCCGGACAGAGCAACTGATATGAGCAAGAACGAGTTGGCCTCGAAATGTCGTCTTACTGCCCGCAACATCGGCGGGATCGACGAGGCTGAGATAGTCTTCGAACCTGGGGTGACGGTTCTGGCCGGTCGGAACGCTACGAACCGAACCTCGTTGCTCCGGGCGGTTATGGCTGCCCTCGGTAGCAACGACGTCTCGATAAAGGCCGACGCCGACGAGGCCAGCGTCGAGTTAGCGACGGAGGACGCCGTCTACACGCGCACGCTGCGGCGACAGAACGGGACGATTCGTGCCAGCGGCGACCCGTATCTCGACGATACGACGATCGCGGAGCTATTCGCGTTTCTGCTGGAGTCGAACGACGCACGACGGGCCGTCGTGACGGACGCCGACCTCCGCGAAATCATCATGGAGCCCATCGACACGGCGAACATTCAGGCCGAGATCGACCGCCGTCTCGAGGAGCGACAGCGGCTCACCGAGAAACTCGACGAACTGGACGGTCTGAAAGACCGGCTCCCGTCGCTCGAGGAGAAACGGCAGCAGCTGCGCGATCAGATCGAGGACAAGCGGGCCGAGCTCGAGGAGCTCGAGGCCGAAATCGATGCCAACGACGCGGACGTCGAGCAGTCGCGAGAGGAACAGGCCGAACTGGAGGAGTATCTCGAGACCCTCCGCGAGAGACGGTCCGCGCTCGAAGACGTCCGCTACGAGATCGATACCGAAGAGGAGAGCCTCGACTCGCTTCGCCGGGAGAAACGCGAGGTCGAAGCGGAGTACGAGTCGCTGCCCGAGACGCCCGCGGGCGACCTCGACGACCTCGACGACCGTATCGACCGGCTCCGGACGCGAAAGCAGGGGCTCGAGTCCGAACTGAACGAACTCCAGAGCGTCATCGGGTTCAACGAGGAGATGCTCGGTGCCGGTGGCGACAGCGTCGAGGCCCTCCAGGAGAGCAACGGCAGTGAGGCGGTGACCGAGGAGCTGTTGCCGGACGACACCGTCTCCTGTTGGACGTGTGGGAGCGAGGTGGCCCCGGAGCAGATAGAGTCGACCGTCGAGAAACTCCGGGAGGTGAGCCAGGAGACGGTCGGAGAGATCAGCGACGTCGAGGCGGAACTCGACGAGGTGAAAACGAAGCGCCGCGAACGGCGGGAGGCCCAGCGGCGTCGAACGCAGCTCGACCGCCGGAAGCAGGAGCTGACGACGGAGATCGAGGATACCAAAGCCCGGCTGGAGACGCTCGAGGGACGGAGGACCGACCTCCGTGAGGAGATCGAGAGAGCCGAAGCGAAGGTGGAGACGCTCGACGACGACGACGGCTACGACGAGATTCTGGACCTGCACAAGGAGGCCAACCAGCTGGAGTACGACCTCGGAACGCTCGAAACCGACCTCGAACGCGTGGAGGACAACATCGCGACAATCGAGGAGCGCCTCGACGAGGAACGCGAGCTCGAGACCCGCCGGGAGGAGATCGACGCCGAGATCGAAGACCTGCGGACGAAAATCGAGCGGATCGAACAGCAGGCTATCGACGAGTTCAACGACCATATGGACACGGTGCTGGAGCTACTCGAGTACGACAACCTGGCCCGGATCTGGCTCGAGCGACAGGAAACGGAGGTTCGCGACGGTCGTCAGACGGTCACCAAACCCGTCTTCGAGCTCCATATCGTCCGCCAGACCGACTCCGGCACCGCGTACGAGGACACGGTCGACCATCTCTCGGAGAGCGAACGGGAGGTCACGGGACTCGTTTTCGCCCTCGCCGGATATCTGGCCCACGAGGTGTACGAGACGGTCCCGTTCATGCTGCTGGATTCGCTGGAGGCGATCGACTCGTCGCGCATCGCCACGCTCGTCACGTACTTCGCGGAGTACAGCAAGTACCTGATCGTCGCGCTGCTGCCCGACGATGCCCGCGCACTGAGCGGCGAGTACGCCCGTATCAACCAGATCTCGGGCGACGGGGACTGAGAGGGGGCGTTCAGTTCGGCACGCGGTCCTCACCGCACTTCGGATCGGGTCTGACGAACGATCGTTCGGTAGAGAGAAACAGTGTGTTAGGAATACGTCGCCCGGAGGCCGATGATGTGGGCGGTCTCCTCGACCATCTCGGGGAGCCCGGTATGATACCGTTCCCCGTCCAAGCGGGTGGTCGGCCCGGCGACGCTGATTGCCGCGAGCGTCTCGTCGTCGGGACCGGGCACCGGCGCGCCGACGGCGCGCATGCCGACGAACCGCTCCTCGTCGTTGAACGCCACCCCCTCCTCGCGGACGGTCGCGAGTTCCTCCTCGAAGCGCTCCCGGTCGGTGATCGTCGACTCGGTCCGGGGCTGAAACGCCAGCTGGTCGAGCAGGTCGGCCCGCTTGTCTGCCGACAGATGGGCGAGATACGCCTTGCCGACCGCCGTCGCGTGGAGATCGACGGTCGTTCCGATGTGTGAATCCGTCTGGACTGCCCGTTCGGTCGTGCTCTGGTAGATGTACACGCCCCGATTCAGTTCTTCGACCATCACGTAACCGTGTTCGTTGACCGTCGACACGAGTTCGTCCATCTCCCGTTTGGAGACCTCGTAGAGGTTCCGGCGGGCGCGGGCCACGTCCCCGAGGTCCAGAAACTTCAGCCCGAGATAGTGGCTGTCGTTCTCCTCGACGACGTACCCCAGGTGACGGAGTGTCCGGAGATGACTGTGTACGGTGCTCTTCGAGAGGTCGAGCCGCTCGGCCAGGTCGGTGACGGTTGCGCCGCCCGCGTCCCGAAGCTGTTCGATTATGGCGAACGACGTTTCGGTCGTCTTGACGTACCCGGGCTCGTCGTCTCGCCCCTGTGCCATGGTAGCAGGATACGAAAGCAACGGGAAAAATCTTCGCTCGCCGTTCGCGTCCCGGAAACGGGCGTTCGTGAGCGTCGCGGGCTGTCACCTCCGACGGCGGGACTCGCCCGTCGTCGAAGAGGAGCCGACGCCACCGGCCGGGACACGGCGATCAGACGGGCACTTCGGCGGCGACACGCGGCGGGCGAGAGCCCATCGGGGCAGTGGCGGACGTCGTCGGAACCGCCCTGCGAGCGGGCAGCCGGTCAGTCGTCGTCGGTGCTGGCCACGTCCTCGCCGAACTGGTCGGTCTGGCCGGTCGAGTCGGGGCTCCTGAGCCACGTCCGGTCGCCGTCGTACAGGATGCTCCCGTGGTCGTCGGTGAGTTCTTGCATGAACACGACCAGCGAGACCACACAGACGATGGCGAAGGGCGCTCCGGTGATGATCACCGAAGACCGGAGCGCGCTGGCGCCGCCGAGCACGACCAGAATCGAGGCGATCAGGCCCTGGAGCACGCCCCAGAAGACGCGGTTGATACTCGACGGGCGCTCTTTCCCCCCGGTGGTGAGCATCGCCACCGCGAGCGTCGACGAGTCTGCCGAGGTCGCGAAGAACGTAACCACGAGGATCAGGAACAGCGGCTGCCAGAGCGAGCCCAGCGGCAGGGCGCCGAACAGCGCGTATCCGGCCACCCCGGATCCGAACTCGTTGACCGCACCCAGGATGTCGGCCACGCCGGCTTGCTGGAGCCACATCGACGTCCCGCCCACGACGGTAAACCACACCATCGAGACGGCGGTCATCGAGACCAGCGCCGTGAACAGCACCTCGCGGATAGTCCGTCCCTTCGAGACACGGGCGAGGAACAGCCCGACGAACGGTGCCCAGGCGATCCACCACGACCAGTAAAACACCGTCCAGAACGACGTCCAGCTCGCCCCGCCCTCGACGCCCACGCCGGTGAAGAGGCTCATCCTGAAGAAGTTCTGCACGTAGGTCCCGATGGCCAGCACCCCCGTGTTGAGCACGGTCAGCAGCGAGATACTGTTCATGACCAGCCCGCCGACCAGGGTCGCCACCAGAAGCACCGCCATCATCGCGATGTTGAAATCCGACAACCGACGGATCCCCCGGTCGACCCCGGCGACCAGCGACAGCGTGAAGATGATCGTGATGCCGGTGATCGCCAACAGCGTCTCTACGTTGCCAAACTGGATTCCCGTCCGATAGGTGATCCCGGTCAGGATCTGCGTCGCGATGAATCCCAGCCCGGTGGCGATACCGCCGAGCGTCGCGACGACGGCGAGGGTATCGATCGTCCGGCCGACTACGCCGTCGAGGCCGTCCCGACCGAGTACCGGCATCAGCACGGTCGAGGTGCGGAACGGTGCCCCCTTCTTGTACGCGTAGTAGGCGACGGGAATCCCGATAGCGAGGTAGCCGCCCCACGCAGACACCCCGTAGTGGAAGATGGCGTACGCGAGCGCGGGCACCATCGCGCTCGCCGTGCCCGACTCGGCAGTACTGCCGAACATCGGGGGGACGCTGTTGTAGTGAGTCAGCGCCTCGACGGGGCCGAAAAACACGATACCGGCCGACAGTCCCGCCGAGAAGAACATCGCGAGATACGAGAAGTTGCTATACTCCGGCTGGCCGTCGCCCAGTTTGATCCGCCCGTACGGGCTGATCATCAGGTAGACACAGACCACCAGCATCAGCAACATCGCCAGCAGGTACATCCACGCGAGCCCCTCTCCGAAGACTTTGAACGCGGTCGAAATCTGGTTCGACACCCACTCCGTCCGGAACGCCGCCAGTCCGATGAACACGAACGTGACTAGCGCGCCGAGGGCGAACGGGATCGGATCGATCTCGTCGATGAACGTTCGGAGCGCTCCCGAATCGCTTGCCTGAGCCATCTGTATAGCTCTGCCCGGAACTATTCGTGAGCCCACAAATAGATTGTGGTGCGAGTTACCACACCACGTCCGCGGCCGGGCGTGTACGGCGCGGGCTGCGTGCGCGGGGCTGTGGGGGCGTGGCAAACATTTACACTGTCCTCTCCCGACCGTCGAGGCATGGCTGACCACCAGCCGGTGTTCGACTACACCTCCTCGGCGCCCTGGGCGCAGGTGATCAGGGCCTACGGGGGTGTCGACGAACTGAACCGGGCGATCCGGGCGATGGTCGACGACGGCCTCCGAAAGGACGAGTGCTGGGAGGCGATCTGGGACCACGAGGTCCGGCAGTTCGAGGCGAACCGGGCGTTCCGGGAGGAGGTCAGGGAGATCTACGAGACGGCCGGCGTCAGCCTCCTGAGTGTCACCCCCTGGACCCACGAGCAGGGGGTCTCCGAGCGGACCGGCCAACGCCGGGACCTGGCGCGGTGGCAGGCACGGTTCGACGCCGCCGACTGGCTCCACAAGGTCCGGTCGCCCGCGGAGGCTCGTGCCGTCGCCGGGGACGGCGACGTCGGCATCGTGTTGAACACCCAGAATCTCGGGGCGGCGATCGACGGCTCGCTCGACCGGATCGACGTGCTGTACAACGAGGGCGTCCGAATCTTCCAGCTCACGTACAACTACCAGAACCTGCTCGGCACCGGCTGTAACGACCCCGCAGACGGGGGGCTCTCGACGTTCGGGCGGGCGGCCGTCGACCGGATCACCGAACTGGGCGGGATCGTCGACGTCTCTCACTGCGGCAAACGGACGACGCTGGATACGATCGCCTACTCCGACGCCCCGGTCGCCGTGACACACGCCAGCTGCCAGAGCGTCGCCGACCACTACCGCGGCAAGTCCGACGAGGAACTCGAGGCGCTGGCCGCTGCCGACGGCTACATGGGGGTCGTGACGCTGCCGTGGTTCATCGCCCCGGGTGTCGACACGCCCACGCTGGACGTGTTCTTCGACCATATCGAACACGCCAGTTCGATCCTCGGGCTCGACAGCGTCGGGCTGGGAACGGATTTCTATCCGGCAGACAGCCGGTTCCCGGCCGAACTGCTGTCCTACTACAAACAGCACATCATCGAGCTGGGGTTCGACCGCGAGGCCGTCGAGCGACGGACGATCGCCGACGGGCTCGGCGCGTTCGAGACCTACGAGGACTGGTCCGCCATCCGCAGCGGGCTGGCCGACCGGTTCCCCGCGGACGCCCTTCCCGGCCTGCTCGGGGAGAACTTTCTGACCTTCTGGGAGCGGGCGACGTAGCGAGCCCGCTCCCCCGGGGGCGGTCCCCGGAGCGACCAAAGAATTTAATCCGGTCGGAAATACCGGGTCTGGTAATGGGTAGCAATCCGGAGGGTCAGCAGTTTACCCCAACGTCGTTGCGGGACCCGGCGGACCTGATGCAGCCCGCGCGACTGAGCGCGCTCAAACAGACTCGCCTGAGCTTCGCCCGTGTCCTGATGGACAAGATGGTCGAGGAACAGTGGGACATCTACGTCGACCGCGGCGACATCGACGAATACGGCGTCGGCCGCGTCGTCTACGCCATCGACACGCCGGCGATGCGGCTCTCCTTCGGCGTCTTCTCGCACAGCACGGAGGGCGAAAACACCGACCGGATCATCGCGGACAACTGGGACATGTGGGGTTTCCTCTGCGAGGGAGAGGCGACGCCGGCGCTCATGGACGACCAGTTCGAGCAACTCCCGCACGTCCGGGAGGGTCGGGCGACCACCGATATCCTGATCTGGACGCGGGCGAACCGTAGCTCGCGGTTCTTCGGCCACGTCGTCGAAGCCCTGACAGAGGGTCACCAGCCGGACATCGAGTTCTGCGCCCAGGGTGGGTATCTCATGCGGTCCTCGGGCTACTACGGCAACGGGCTGAACGGCACCAAGCAGTTCGAGGCGATGCACGGCGACCACCCGCTCAAGGGACCGTACATGGCCCAGATGCTCTCGGTCTACCTGTTGCGGATCTTCAGTTACGACCTGGCCGAGCGGATCGCGGCCGAACGCTCGTCGACGGCGGTGAGGCTCGACCCGGAGATCAAACGCTACCTCGGGACGGGCAACTCTTCTGGGATCGGGATCATCCACTACGTCATCAACCACCCGCAGTTGATCCACGCCTGGCTTCGGGCTCGTGAGGTGGCGATCGCCCGAGTCAAGACGATCGACCCGTCACCCCAGCAGCGCGAGCGGTTCCTGACGGTACTCGGGCAGGCCGAGCAGTGGTTCGCCGCGGACGAGAGCGACACCGAGGAGTTCTTCCTCTCGAAAGACCGGATCGCCGACGGAGTGGCGGACATCCGCCAGCAGGTCGAGTCCCTCGCGGCGGCGTCCGATCCGGACCCGCTCTGGACGCGGCTGTGTGACTGGGGCGCGGCGAACCTGGAGATGGAGACCGAAGAGCTGCTCTACTCGCTTCTGATCGACGTCCACCCGGAGGTCTGCCGGGGGCTCGAGGACACGATGACGGTCGCCGAAGAGCGCGACCTCGACCCCGCGATGTCCGTCGCACGGCTGCAGGAGATCCTCACCTCCGAGTACCAGTGGGCGCTCGATATCGACATGAGCGCGCCCGGTGCCCGGCGGTACTTCTGGTACCGGTCGGTCGAGAGCGAGGAGCCCCGGCTCGGGATCCGGGGGAAACACGACTACGAGGAGTACGGCCTGCCGATCGACATCGCCCAACAGGTCCAGCGGCTCGCGGTTGACCTGCAGGACGCTCCCCCGACAGAGTCGGTCGCGGCGTTTCTCGTTGCACATCCCGAACACCGCGGTATCGTCGAGCGCATCCAGACGGTCCACAGCCTCCCGTACGCAGAGATCCGCACGAACCCGCTGGACCGGGAGTTCGTCCCGCTGTCGCTGATCTCCTGTCTCAAGGCGATCTGGGGGATCCAGAAGGCCCACCCCAAATCGAAGGGGTGGGTCCGCGGGACGTTCTACCAGGGGGCGCCGCTCCCGTCGGACATCCGCAGCGGCGAGGGCGGGTACTGGCTGTATCCCGAACAGCCAGAGCGGGCACCACACTGGAGGGACTACTGATGCAGTTGAGCGTCAGAGAGGTGTTCCAGCTGTCCGACCGGAGCCTGCGGGCGGCAGGGGTCGCCGCCGGGCCGGCCGCGGCGGCCGCGGAGGCACTGTGGTGGACGGAGGTGTACAGAGGCGAGGGGCTCACACTCCTGTCCGACCTGCTGGACGACATCGAGGCAGTGGATCCGGCGGCGATCGAGCTGACGGCGGCCAGCGACGCCGCGGCCGTACTCGACGGCGCCGACCAGCCCGCCCTGGTATCGGGGACGCCGACGCTCGACCTCTGCTGTGTCCGGGCCAGTCAGCACGGTCACGGGCTCGCGTTCGCGACGCTTCCCCCGGACGACCACACGATCCCGACGGTCGGCAACATCGCGTACAGGGCCGCCGAGCGCGGCCACCTCACGGTCGTCATGGCCACGGACGCGGACGGCCGGTCACGGACGGTGGTCGCCACGCCCGACCAGCCACATCCGCTGCTGGCAGAGGTCGAACTGGCGACGCCCCCGGCGGGCTACGCGACTCTGGCGGCCATCCTCGATGCCGGCCTCCACGAGCGCCAGCACGGCCCGCTAACGCAGGCGGTGTTCACCGCCGCGGACCGGACGGAGTACCCGGCCGCCGACCGGCGGCTCGTCAACCGGCTGCTGGACCAGGCGCTCGAGCCCGCCGCCCCCGACCCCGACCCCGACCCCGGGGCTATCGTCGTCTGTTTCGACCCTGACCGGCCCGCCCCCACCCGCGCCGTCCGCGAGCCCATCGAGCGCGCTATCACGGAGCGGACGGACGCGTTCACCGAGGTGTACCGGCCGGCCGCGGTCGCCGACCGAGCCGAGACGCTGCTGCAGAACGGCATCGAGATCGAGGAGGACGTGTGGCGGCCTCTCTTCGAGCAGAGCAGCGGCATCCTCGCACCGCCCTTCGAGGGGTCCCACCAGGGCGCCGGGTTCGAGATCAACGAGTGAGCAACGGATGCGAGCCGTGACCTCCCAGAGTTCGTTCAAAACGTTTAGGTGTGGTATGAGAGACTGCCCGCACAGGCGGCACGCCGCCACGCCGCACACCGCGGTGGCCGGCGCCGGATCGGCCGTGGACACGGCGGGTGGCCGCCGGCCAGTGGTGTCGGCGCCACCGGACGGGCCGTCCCCCAGCAACGAGACACGAGCCATGACCGACACACGGTATCAGTACATCGACGGCGACTGGCGTACAGGCGAGCGTAGCGAGACGATCACGATCACCAATCCGGCCGACCCGGCCGAAGAACTCGTCACCTTTCCCGCCGCCTCGCGCGGGCAGGCGGAAGCGGCGGTCGCGGCCGCCGCGGATGCGAGCGACCACTGGGAGGCGTCGACGCCGAGCGACCGGGACGAACTCCTCTACGCGGCCGCCGACTACATCGAGGCGCATCTCGACGACCTCGCGGCGACGCTGACCAGAGAGGAGGGAAAGCCGCTCTCCTCGAGCCGCGCGGAGGTGGGGCGTGCCGCCGAACTCTGCCGGTACTTCGCCGGCTTCGCCCGCACCGCGACCGGGGACACGGTCCCCTCGGACGACCCGGACACGTTCACGTACACGATCCGCGAGCCGCTCGGCGTCGTAGCGCTGATCACGCCGTGGAACTTCCCGATCGCGACGCCGACTTGGAAGCTCGTCGGGGCGGTCGCCACCGGCAACACCGTCGTGCTCAAACCGTCCTCCGAGACACCGATGATCGCCAAGGGTCTCGTGGAGGCGTTCGAGGCGGCCGGCCTGCCCGACGGCGTGGTGAACCTGGTCGTGGGTCCGGGCTCGTCGGTCGGCGACGAACTGACGACCAACGAGAGCGTGGACGGCCTCTCGTTCACCGGGTCGACCGGCACCGGCCAGTATATCGCCAAGACCGTCGCGGAGCGGGGGATCCCGGTACAGACGGAGATGGGCGGCAAAAACCCACAGGTCGTCCTCCCGGACGCCGACCTCGAGGCGGCAGCGGACGCCGCCATCGCCGGCGCGTTCGGGCTGACCGGCCAGGCGTGTACGGCCACGAGCCGGCTCATCGTCCACGAGGCCGTCGCAGAAGAGCTCACCGACGCCGTCGTCGCCCGGGCAGAGGCGCTCACGGTCGGGCCGGGGATGGACGACCCGGACATGGGGCCGGCCGTCTCTGCGGACCAGGACGAGACCAACTTCGAGTACGTCGACCTCGCCGAGACGGAGGGCGCCGAACTGCTCACCGGTGGCGGCCGCCCCGAGGGCCACGAGACCGGCTACTTCATCGAGCCGACCGTGTTCGGGGACGTCACCACGGAGATGCGGATCGCCCAAGAAGAGGTGTTCGGGCCGGTGCTGTCCGTGTTAACGGTCGAGGGGTTCGACGAGGCAGTCCGCGTCGCGAACGACGTCTCGTTCGGGCTGTCCGCCAGCATCTTCACGGCCGACATGGCACGGTCGCGCGCGTTCACCCGGCGCGTGGAGGCCGGCGTCGTCAAGGTCAACGGTACGACGACGGGGTCACAGATCCAGATGCCGTTCGGCGGGATGAAAGGCTCCTCCTCGGAGACCCACAAGGAGATGGGCCAGCGCGCCTACGAGTTCTACACCCACGAGAAGGCGGTCTACCGTACCGACCCGTAGCTGTCTCGTCCAATGCTGCCACTCACCGACCGTGCTGCCGGGTCGAGGCGGGGAGGCGCGTAGCATGCAGACCACGCTCTACTCTGCGGCCGACGTCCGCCGCCACCTGTCCCTCGGGGTGGCACGCGACGTCGTGGAGACGACGTATCTCGAGGCCGCACAGGGCCGCGTGCTCAACCCGTCGAAGCTGACGATGCGTCTCGGCGACGACGGGGCGTGGCCCGACCGGAACGCGTTCGCCATCGACATGCCGGCGTACGTCGGCTGGCTCGACGTCGCGGGGATGAAGTGGGCGGTCGCCACCTGGGACGCGGCGACGGACCACCCGATCAGCGCACAAATCCTGCTGTTCGACCTCGACCGCGGTGCCTTCACGGCGGTCCTCGAGGGGATGTACCTCACCGGCGTGCGGACGGCCCTGCAGTCGGTCGTCGGGCTCCGGCATCTCGCTCCCGGCCCGGTCGCCTCGGTCGGCGTGTTCGGGGCCGGCTTCCAGGGGAAGTTCCAGCTCCGGGTGATCGACGCCCTGCTGGAGGTCGAGGAGTTTCGGCTGTTCGATCCCGACGCCGAACGCGCCCGGGCGCTGAGCGCGGCCGTCGAGGCGGAGATGGCCGCCGACGTCGCCGTCACCGACGCCCCGACCGCCGCGGCCACCGACGCCGTCGTCACCGTCACCGACGCGAAGACGCCGGTACTGGAGGAGGCGTGGCTCGCCGAGGACGCCCTCATCGTCGCGCTCGGAACCTACCGTGAACTGGCCGCCGAGACGGTTCGGGCCGCGACCCACGTCGTCGTCGACCACGTCGAACAGTGCCTCCAGCGTGGCAGCCTGGCGGCCCTGGCAGAGCGCGACCGGTTCGACGCAGCCGATATCGACGCGACCATCGGCGAGGTCCTCGACGGGGCGTACGACCACTCCATCGCCGCCGCCGACCGGGTGGTGTTCGTGCCGATCGGCCTGGGAGCGCTCGACGTCGCTATCGCCGAACACCTCCACCAGACACAGCGGGACAACGACGACCTCCAGGCGTTCGCGTTCGACGCGACCGCGGGGGACCGACCCTGAGGCGACCGCCCGCCGGCTCGAGCGAAGCGGTCGATCCGCACAGCCCGCCGTCCGGCCGAGCGCCACCTCCGCGAGAATGACACAAATAGAACACCTTTGCCAACGTCGAACGCCGCGAGCAGCACCCGACGGCCGCCAAATATCAATTTTCAATATTATATCTAACTTTGATATATCGCGTGTCCAACGCCGTCGAGCCACCGCCCACCGGCGGGTGCAGATGGCAGAGTTGTCGCCCGCGGATGGCGCCAGTCCGAGCCCCGTTGTCGTCGATGACCGCGATTCAACCCGACGAGCGACGACAGTACCTGTGCGCTGCTGTCGACCCCGATACCACTCAGCCGCTCTACGTGCGGCTCTCTCCCGAGAACGGCCGCGATCACCTCGACACGTGTCTCCGGGCGTCGTGAGAAACAGCGGGTCGACGTCCGTGTCGTCGTCGACGGCACTCCCCGGTTGCAGGCGGCCTGCCATCGTCGCGGACTCCGATTTCGACACGCTACGCGTGGGGGTCGGAGTGCCGTCGAACGTATCGTTTAAATGGCAAAACGCCGAACAGACCACTTCTCAAATATATCTGACCGCGCCGAATCCAGTCCCGCTGAAATCGGTCACGGGGTGGACCCAACTCGCTCCAGAAGTTACAATACGTAGACAAGACCGGGTTGCAGAGAACCCCTCGGGACGGTTCACTACAGCGACGAGCGTTCGGTCCGCCTCGGCTCCGAGCAGCCCGAAGACGGCCTCTCGTCGCACTCGCAGCTGCCGTCCTCGTGGCTTCACTGGCTGAAGCCAGACCGTGAAGCCGCAGGGCTTGTCCCCGCGGTACTTCACGAACGACGGTGCGCACCGGGCGAGTGTGGACGGCCGGACGGCTGGAGCACGCGCGGCGACGACACGTGTACAGTCGTCCCGGCCGGCGGCCGAGCGCGGCGTGCCACGACGTGGGGCCGTCGAGCCACTTTCGGCCCTTCCGGAACGGACCGGCAGGGCGACGGTCCGGGTCGACTCGACGGCTGCCGAGCCGCTTTCGGCCGTTCCGGAACCACCGCCCACGAACGGAAGGCGCTCCCGGCCGCCGTCGTGACCCACGAGTGACCTCACGCCACTCGCGTTCGACATCGAGACCACGGGGCTGGGCCCCGACGC
>JBDGTD010000052.1:0-20492 GCA_042217165.1 Haloferacaceae archaeon
ACACGACCGAGCGCGCGGGCCGCGCCCAGGACAAAGAGGACCTGATGGAGCGCCTGCGGGACCTCGGCTACATGTAGCGCGAAACGAGCGAGGCGAACGCCCCTCGGGGCGGGGCGGCGAGCCCGCGGAACGCGGGCGTGGCGCGGACCACCCTCGGGCCAGGAGAGCGGGGACAGGGACGGAGTAGCCAGACCGGAGGGGCGAGGTAGCGTTTTCCGTCGGCGGGTCCTCCCGGCGGTCGTGTGTACACTCGCGCTCGCGTGGCGAGCGCTCGCGGACGCCTCCGTGGCAGTCGCCGCGAACCGTGACGAACGGCTCGACCGCCCGTCGGCGGGGCCCGCCCGCCGCGCGTTCGGCGGGGTCGCGGCGATAGCGCCGCTCGACACCCGGGTCGGGGGGACGTGGACCGGCTACAACGAACACGGCCTCTACGTCGGCGTCACCAACCGCTGGGGCGTCGGGATCGACGGCGAGCGCTCGCGGGGCCTGCTCGTGGCCGACGCGCTCGCGGCACGGACGGCGCGGACGGCCCGCGAGACGGTCGCGCGGGCGGTCGACCGACACGAGTACGCGGGCTTCGAACTCGTCGTGGCCGACGCCGACGACGCCTTCCTGGTCGAGTGGGACGGCGACCTGCGCGTCCACGACCCGTCTCCGGGCGTGACCGTCGTCGTGAACGTCGGCGCGGCGCTCCCGGACGGCGACACGCTCGCCCCGGGCGCGCCGTCGGGCGACCGGGTCCCCGCGGAGCGCCGGCGCGAACAGGCCGACGCGGCCCGGCGGCTCCGCGACCGGCTCGACCCGCAAGACGACGAGCGGGCGAGCGGGTGGCTCGACCGCGGGGGCGCGGCGCTGGGCGACCACGAGAACGGCGTCTGCGTCCACGGCGACGGGTTCGGAACGCGGTCGTCATCGTTGATTGCGCTCGGCGACGCGCGCGAGTACCGGTTCGCGGACGGACCGCCGTGCGAGACGGCCTACCGGCGGGTGGACGAACAGGTTTAACCGAACCGGTGGGCTATCCCTCGGCGTGTTCGGAGCCACTCGACCCGTCGGGAGGTGGGAGCGTTGAGCGCGGTGGAGGCCGAAGCCGACCTCTCCGAGGAGGAGCGCGCCGCGCTCGAACTGGTTCGCGAGACCGGCGGGCTCCACCAGAGCGAACTCTGGAAAGAACTCGGCGTCTCCTCGCGACAGGGGAGCCGCATCGCCGAGTCGCTGACCGACCTCGACCTCGTCGAGCGCTCGGAGGCCGTCTACCAGGGCCACACCACCTACTTCATCGAGCCCGTGGCCCGCGACCTCGACTTCTCCCTGCTGATGGCCGGCGACATGCTCAGCCCCTTCATCGGCGAGGAAGAGATCGACCCCAACAGCGACGCCTTCTCGCAGTGGCTGATGAACCTCGCCTACGAGGACTACTGAGCGCCAGAGCGCCGCGCTCCTCAACGTACCCGAGTCGAGCCGTGCCGGAGCTTCGCCGTCCGCGGCGTCGCGCTCCCGCCAGACGGCCACGAGCGGCTGTCGCGCTCCGGGTCTCGAAGCGCGTCCGGGTCGCCGCCGGTGGGGTCGGGCGTCGGCTCGGACGCGCCGGCTCCCGGCGCGCGGGGCGGCGCTACTGGTCGTCGACGTCGTCGGGGAGCCCGCTCGCCGGGTTCAGGATGCCGTTCGGGTCGAGCGCCCGCTTGACCGCCTGCATCGCCGCGACGGCACCCGCGCCGTGTTCCCGCCGCATATACTCCCGCTTCCCGAGGCCGACGCCGTGTTCGCCCGTCGAGGTGCCGTCCAGTTCGAGTGCTCGCTCGACGATCCGGTCGCTCGCCTCCTCGCCCCGTGCCACCTCGTCCGGGTCGTCGGGGTCGACCAGCACCGCGTAGTGGACGTTCCCGTCGCCCGCGTGCCCGAACGCGGGAACGTCGAAGCCGTACTCCGTCCCGATCGACCGGACCGACCGCACCATCTCGGGGAACGACCCGATAGGCACCGTCACGTCGCCCACGGTCAGGGGGGTCCGGGTCTCGTCCCACGCCTTGATCGCGTCTGCGGCCTGCCGGCGCGCGGCCCAGATGCGCTCCATCTCGGCGGGGTCGTCCGCGAACGCGACGGTCCCGCCGGCGCGCTCGAGCGCCGCCGTACAGCGCTCTGTCTCGGCGTCCGCGCCCGCCTCGGTCCCGGCGTGAATCTCGACGAAGACGGAGGGGTCGGGCGACACGTCGGTCTCGACGTACGCGGAGATCATCCGCGCGGTGAGCGGGTCGACGAGTTCGAGCGTCGCGACGTCGACCCCCTCCTGGACGACCCGCGAGACGGCCGCGGCGGCGTCCTCGAGCGTCTCGAACGTCGCCCGGCCCGCGCGCCGGGCGGGCGGTTCGGGCGCGAGCGCCAGCCGCACCCGCGTCACGACCGCGAGGGTGCCCTCGCTCCCGACGACCAGCGAGGTGAGGTCGTAGCCGCTCGAACTCTTGCGGGCGCGCGAGCCGGTCTCGACCACCGTCCCGTCCGCGAGGACGGCCTCGAGACCGAGGATCCAGTCGCCCACCTCGCCGTATTTCACCGTCTTCGTCCCGCTCGCCCCCGTCGCCGCCATGCCGCCGACGGTCGAGAACGCCGCGGACTGGGGGAACGGCGGGCAGAACAGGCCGTGTTCGGCCGCGGCGGCCTCCACGTCGCCGCCGACGGCGCCCGCGCCGGCGTCGACCTGGAGGTCGTCGGGCCGGACGGGACCGATCGCGTCCATCCGGGTCGTGTCGAGCGCCACCCCGCCCTCGGTTGCGAGCGCGCCCCCCTCGATGCCGGAGCCGGCGGCGTACGGCGTGACAGGCACGCCCCGGTCGTTGCAGGCCGCGAGGACGCGGCTCACGTCGTCGGTCGACTCTGCCCAGACCACGGCGTCGGGGTCGCCCCCCGACCGGCCCCAGTCCTCGGCGTATCCGGCGCGGTCGTCGGGAGAGAGCGACCGCTGGTCCGGGGGGAGAAGGTCCGCGAGGAACGCGGGGGTCACGGCCGCCCTCCGGTGGTCGTGACGAACGTAGTGCGGACGGGTTCGGTCACGACTCGAGATCGCGAGGCGGCGACAAAAATCCCGCGTCGAAGAGGGCTACTCGGTCTCGTCGGTCGCCCCGAGCCCCGCCTCCTCGATGTGGGCGGTGACCTCGTCGCGAGAGAGCTGGTCGAACCGCTCGTTCTCGACGTCGATGGTCGCCACGTCGGCCCCCGTGGCCGTGAGGCCGTCGTCGTTCGCGGCGTCGATAGCGCGGAGCGCGAGGCCGATGCCGCCGTCGAGGTCCAGCCCGTCGACGTACTCCTCCTCCAGGAACTCCTGGAGGTCGGCGCGGTCCGCGCCGATCGAAACCGCCTGCCACTCGTAGGGGGTGCCGGACGGGTCGGTCTCGTAGAGGCGTGGCTCGCCGTCCTCGATGCCGCCGAGGAGGAGCGCAACGCCGAACGGGCGGGCGCCGCCGACCTGCGTGTACTGCTGGATGTGGTCGGTGACGGCCTTCGTCAGCGTCTCGATACCGATCGGTTCGCCGTAGCGCAGGCGGTTGACCTGCGCCTGCCGGCGCGCGAAGTCGATCAGCTGTCGGGCGTCGGCCACGTGGCCCGCGCTCGCGATCCCGACGTGGTCGTCGGCCTTGTGAATCTTCTCGACGCTGGTCGGCTCCATCAGCGGCGAGCGCTGGCGCTTGTCCGCCGCGAGGACGACCCCGCCCTCGGTGCGAACGCCGACGCTCGCCGTCCCTCGTTTGACCGCCTCGCGGGCGTACTCGACCTGGTAGAGCCGCCCGTCGGGCGAGAAGATCGTGATCCCGCGGTCGTAGGCCTGCTGTTGGGATTGTCCCTGCATGGTATGAGTGCGTGAAGACGGGTCGGGCGGGTCCGAAGCGTCGGCCGGCGCGCGCCGGCGCGGAGCCCGCGATCCGCTCCCTTCCGGGTCCGGTCGCGCCCGTGAAATACCTTTCTTGTCGGGGCGCTCAGTCCTCACCGTAGCGCGCCGCACAGGCCCGCATCGTCCCCGAGACGCCCCGGACGCGGAGCGCGACCGGGCTCCCGTCGACCGCCGCGACACAGGCCAGCACGGCCCGACCGCGCTCGACCTCGCCACGGCGCACGCGCACCATCGCCGTCCCCGTCTCGTCGCCGGGCGAGAACGAGAACTCGACCACCCGCGGGTCGACCGCGGCGCTCCCCGGGTCGCCCAGAAGCGCCGTCGCGGCGTCCCAGACTGCCGACTGGAGCGCCCGGCGGTCGGGCGCGGCGTCGGGCGCCGCCCCGACCTCGACCCCGACCCCGAGGTAGCGCCACCGCGGGCGACGGCTCTTCGGGAGGGAGTTCACGGCTCTTCCTCCGCGTCGGTGTCTCGCTCCCAGTCCGCCGGGTCGTACCGCCCGCGGCGGACCCCCGGCATCACCCAGTCCTCGCTCGCCCGGTCGCGGTTGCGCGCGACGACCCGCTCCCACTCCCGGAGGCCGTCCTCGACGAACTCGCGGCCCAGTCCGACCGTCTCGCCAACGGCGGCGAGCGCACGGGGTCCCCGCAGTTCGAGGGCCGACCCCGCGGCCGCGGTGACGACGTGTGGGGCGTCGTACGTCTCGACGAGGTCCCGCAGGCGGGTGAGCGCCGAGACCGCACGGACGCGGGTCCCGCCGGTCTCGCGCAGCACCGGCCCGAGGTCGAACGCCACCCGAACGCCGTTGCGTGCCGCCGCACGGGCGAGAACGTGGTCGAACGGGAACGCCTCGCTCGCGCCCGGGCCGACCGGGCCCGCAAGCACGTCCACGCGGGGCTCTTCGACGGCGAAGCGGTTGCGGGCTGGCGTGCCGCCGCGGAGACAGAGGAGGGTCGTCTCGTGCCGGCGGGCGTGGACCGCTCCGCCCGCGGCGTCGGGGTCGACGTCGACCGTCGCGCCCGGGACGAGGTCGAAGTCGAGGTCGGGGTCGAGATCCAGATCGGAGCTGAGATCGAGGTCGGCGTCCGGGAGCGTCGCCGCGCCGTCCCGCACGACCAGTCCGTCGTAGCCGACGCTCGCGGCGCCCGCGACGAGGGGCGCGAGCGACGCCCGGTCGTCGGCCGGGACGGTGACCGCCTCGTACACCCTCGCCGGTCGTGCGCGCGCCGACTTGCCCGTTACGGCCGAGCGAAAATGTAAAGCGCGGGCCGGACGACCCGCGTGTGATGGCAAAGCACGCCGAGGCAGGGCGGTCGCGAACGCTCGACGCCGTGGACGTGGTGGTCGACGCCGACGCCCACGTCACCGAGAGCGTGGACCAGCTGCTCGCCTACGTCGACGAGCGAGACGAGGGGCTCCGGCGGATAATCGAAGACGCCGCCCACCCAGAACACGACATCTACTCTGTCGCACACCCGACGCCGCCGTTCGTCCACACGGAGGCGTTCGGCGACGTCTACGGCGACTCGCCGACGGGGTCACTCGCGGCCAAGCGGGGGGAGATGGAGGAGTTCGAACTCGACTACTCGATTCTGAGCCCGACGCTCAACCTCTCGCTCGCGACGGTCAACAACGACCGCGCGGCCGTGGTGATGGCGAAGGCGTACAACGAGTGGGTTCTGGACCAGTTCCGCGAGGACGGCGACGACACCATCCTCACGCCCGTCGTGATTCCGCCGCAGGTTCCGGACAAGGCGGCGGAGATCATCGACGACCGGGCCGACGAGAACGGCGTCTGCGCCGTCTCCGTCCCCTCGACGGGGCTCGTCCCGCCGCCGGGCCACCGGTGGTACGACCCCATCTACGAGGCCGCAGAGGACAACGGCCTCCCCCTGCTCTTTCACTCCGGCTCCGGCGCCACGGCCGACATCTTCCCCGTGATGCGCAAGTGGGCGGAGGTGTACGCCGAGGACCACGCGATGGTCCACCCGTTCACGGCGATGTGGAACCTCACGTCGATGCTCTTTCAGGCGGTCCCCGCCCGCTACCCCGACCTCCAGTTCGTCTTCCAGGAGGCCGGGATCGGCTGGATCCCTTACACCAAGTGGCGCCTCGACGACCACTACCTCGAGCTGTCCGACGAGGTGCCGGGACTCGACAAACTGCCGAGCAAGTACGTCGACGACCAGTTCACCTTCACCACCCAGCCGCTCGGCTACACCGGCGACCACCCCGAACACCTGGCGAAGATGATCGAGATCGCCGGGCCGGAGAACATCATGTACGCCTCCGACCTGCCCCACCCGGACTTCGACCCGCCGGAGGAGCTGTACGACCGGATCCGGGGCCACCTCGACGACGAGGCGGTCCGTGGTATGATGGGCGAGACGGCCGTGGAGCTGTTCGACCTGTCGTGAGCGGGGCGCGCCACCGCGTCGCGCGGGTCTCGGAGGTCGCGGAGCCGGGCGACCGCGTCATCGTCGACATCGAGGGCCAGGAGGTCGCCGTCTTCAACGTCGACGGCGACCTCCACGCGCTCCCGAACTTCTGTCCGCACCAGGCCGCGCCGCTGTGCGAGGGCGAGGTGACCGGCCGGATGGTGATGGGCGACGACGGCTGGTCGTGGGAGTACGTCCAGCGCGGCGAGGTCGTCACCTGCCCGTGGCACGGCTGGAAGTTCGACGTGACGACCGGCAGGAACATCAAAGACGAGGACGTCGCGGTGCCGAGCTACGAGGTCGAACGGGACGGAGACGACGTGGTCGTGGTTCGGTAGCGCGGCGCTCCCGGGCGGCGAAGGGGCCGCTACGTCGTCCCGGCCGCGCGCTCGACCGCCTCGCGCAACTCCGCCTCGGTCAGCTCGTACACCGTGTAGCCGTCGCCGTGGCGCCGGTGGTCCACGGGTCGCACGTCCTCGCCGTCGACCACGAGCGTCCACCGCCCGCCGGACTGGGGGTTTTTTGCCCGAAAGCGCACGTCGGCGTCGAACCTCGTCTCGAGGTCCGCGACGACCGGCGGCGAGAGCGCCCCGTCCGCGAGCCGTGGCGGGCGGTACGGGCGCATCCCGTGGGCGCGGAACTCCTCGACGTTCTCCCGCCACCAGTCGGGGTACGTCGAGAGGTCCTCGTCGTCGTAGGGGTCCTCGTCGTCGTAGCCGGCCGGGAGAGAGGCCGAGCGCGGGGGCGCGTCGTCGGACACGGCCGGGGGTCGTCGTGCCGTGGCAAAGAGCGTTCGGCAGTCTGTCAGCGGACGATCCCGCCGTCGCGCGCCTCAACCTCGTACCCCTGTGCCGCGAGCGCCGCGTCGCGGTAGCGCCGGGCGACGAGTTCCTGCGGGAGCCGTCGGAGGCCGAACCGCCGGTCCGACACCCACGCGACCGAGACGCGGGTCTCGCCGTCCTGCTCCGCGACCGTCGCCGTGTACGTCGCCCACGGCTCCTCGTCGGCGGTCACGACCAGTTCGACGTCCGCGTTCGACGGACGGGCGCGCTCGACGGCCAGCGTCTGCGACTGCAGGCCGAACAGATACGAGACCTCGTAGCGGGCGCCGTCGTCGGTCCGGGAGACGGCGTCGGCGACGCCCCACTGGATCGCCAGCGGCGGCGGTGTCGCGCCCTCGAAGTCGGCACGGACCGTCTCGGCGTCGGCGTCGGTCCGCAGGGTCGCGCTGCCGCGCTTTCGAAACAGCGGGGCACGGAGGGCCGCGACGATCCCGACGACGACGGCCAGCGCGGGGGCGAGCGCGAGCGAGAGGACGGCGGCGGCGCCAGCGACGGCGGCGAGGAGCGTGACGGCGGCGGTAGCCGGTCGTTCGAGGCGGAGGTAGCGCCTCGCGACCGCGGCAGCGTCGGGCGGGACGTCGACGGGCGTCGGGTCGGTGGCGGTGGAGGGCACATCTCGGCGCGCGGCCGCCGGGGCGGTAGGCGTTGTGTTCTCGCGTCTACCCAAACCGTTAGGTGCGCCGCGGGCGCGCCCGAGGTATGCCTGTCGAGGTTGGCGACGACGCGCCCCGGTTCTCGCTCCCCATGGCGCAGGGGCGCGCGTACAACGACATCGAGGAGTTCTCGCTCACAGAGGCGCTCGGCGACGGTCCCGTGGTTCTCGCGTTCTTCCCGGCGGCGTTCACCAGCGGCTGTACCGACGAACTCTGTGCGTTCACGGAGGGTCTCGACGCGTTCGAAGAACTCGACGCCGCGGTGTACGGCATCAGCGTCGACCTCTCGTTCGCACAGAACGAGTTCATCGTGAAGGAGGGCCTCGAGGTCCCACTCCTCTCGGACCACGCCCGCGAGGTCACCCGCGCGTACGACGTAGTCTACCCCGACATGTACGACCACTTCGAGGTGAGCAGGCGCGCGGTGTTCGTCCTCGACGACGGGGGCGTGGTGCGCCACCGCTGGGTCCGCGAGGGGGAGAGCCCCGACTTCGGGGAGTTCGTCGACGACCTCGTCGGGGTCGTCCGCGAGGTGCGCTAGCGGCGCTCGCGGGCGAGCATGTCGGTGACGCCCCGGCGCTCGCGGACGACCCGCTCGTCGCCGGCCTCGAGCGCCACCTCCGCCACGAACGGCTGGGAGTGGAACTCGCTCGTCAGGTCGACGCCGTAGGCGCCCGCGACGCCGAAGGCGAGGAGATCCTCGCGCTCGGGGCGGGGAATCGGCCGGTTCTGGCAGAAGGTGTCCGTGCTGGTACAGACCGGCCCGCCGAGGGTGACGGGTTCGGGGTCCCTGTCCGGCCCCGTCACGTTCCGGATCGGGTGGTACGACCCGAGCAGCGCCGGACGCATCAGGGTCGTGAAGCTCGCGTCCACCCCCACGACCGTCGGGCCGGGCGTCGCTTTCACCGTGTTCACGCGGGTCAGGAGGACGCTCGCGTCCCCGACGACGTACCGGCCGGGCTCGATCGCGAGCCCGACGGCCAGCCCGTCGAGCGCCGCGCGCGTCTCTGCGGCCAGCGCGTCGAGGTCGATCGGCTCCTCTTCGGGACGGTACGGCACCGCGAACCCGCCGCCGACGTCGATCTCGTCGACGCCGCCGGCCTCGCGCGCGACCGCCGCGAGCCGTCGCGCGGCCTGTGGGTGGGTCAGTTCGCCGCTCATCCCGCTCGCGCCGTGGGCGTGCAGGCCGACGAGGTCGAAAGGGTACGCCTCGCGGACGGCGCGGGCGGCCTCGGCCGCCCGCTCGTAGGGGATCCCGAACTTCGCGTCCTTGCCGACCGCGAACGACTCGTGGGGGCCGTCGACCTCGCCCGGATTCACGCGGAGGAGGAGGTCGCCGGCGAACCCGCGGGCGGCGAGGCGGTCGAGCGTGTCGACCGCGCCCGCGGTCACGCGGAGGTTCGGGTTGCGCTCCCAGAGCGCGACCATCTCGTCGAGGTCGCGGTCCGGCGGGTTGACCGCGGTGTACTGGAGGCGGTCGGGGTCGGCGCCGGCCTCGACCGCTCGCGTCACCTCGTCCGCGGCCGCACACTCGACCCGCATCCCCTCGTCGACGACCGTCGCCATCACGGCCTGCCCGGTGTTCGCCTTCGCGGCGTACATCCGCCGGGCGTCGGGGAAGGCGTCGGCGAGCCGGCGAACGTTCTCGCGCACCCGGTCGAGGTCGGTGACGTACAGGGGCGTGCCGTACTCGGCCGCGAGGCGGTCGAGCAGGGCGGCGTCCCAGTCGTCGACGTCGAGGGCGGGCGGCCCGGTTCCGTCGGCCGGGCTCACTCCCGCAGCGCCTCCTCGCGGCGCGTCGCGTCCCGGGTGTCCTCGGCGACGTCCATCGCGACGACGGCGGGCTTGTACGCGCCGCCGGCGAACAGGTCGTGGTCGCCGATGGAGGACTCGACGTAGCGGGTGAACGCGCGCCGTTCCGCCGGGATCTCGCCGTAGATGACCTCCTCTTCGACGAGGTCGTAGACGGGCAGGCGCGGGGTGAGCAGGGTGTTCTCGCCGACGACGGCGTTCTCGCCGACGTGGAAGCCGGAGACGACCCGACAGCCCGCGCCGATCGAGGCGCCGTCCTCGACCACCACCGGCGCGTCCTCGACGGGTTCGAGGACGCCGCCGATCAGCGTGTTCGCGCCGAGTTTGACGTTCGCGCCGACCTGTGCGCAGGAGCCGACCACGTCACAGGAGTCGACGAGCGTCCCGTCGTCGACGTACGCGCCGACGTTGACGAACGCGGGCGACATCGCGATGCAGTCTGCCCCGAGGTACGCCCCGCGGCGCAGGGTCGTCCCGTCGGGCGTGTTCCGGGTGCCGCGCGCGCCGATGTCGTCGGTCCGGCGCAGGGGCAAGACGTCGTGGTAGTCGACGCCGCCGTACGCGCGGACCTCGGTCTCGCGCAGCCCGAAGTTCAGCAGCACGCCCCGCTTCACCCACTCGTTGACCGTCCAGCCCTCGGGCCCGTTCCCGTGGCCGGCGTCTGGCTCCGCGGCGCGGACCTCGCCCGCCTCGAGGGCGTCGAGGAACGCGTCGAGGACGGCGCGGTCCTCGTCGGTCGCGCCCGCCGCGTCGAGGCCGTCTTCGTATCGGTGCCACAGCTCCGTCACGTCTGCTTCGAGTGTCGTGTTCATGCTCGGTCGAGTACCTCCCTGAACTCGTAGGTTCCGGGCGCGCGCCCGGCCAGCCACGCCGCGGCGTCGAGTGCGCCGGCGGCGAACGTCGCGCGGGACTCCGAGCGGTGAGTCAGCGTCACCGCCTCGGGACCGTCCGCGACCAGCACCTCGTGTTCGCCCGCCAGCCCGCCCGCGCGGCGGGCGTGGACGCCGAGTTCCCCGTCGGAACGGGGTGCTTCGCCCTCGCGGCCGTGGACGCGCGTTGCGGCCTCGCCGCGGGCCTCCTCCACGTCGTCGAGGATGGTGACTGCGGTGCCACTCGGCGCGTCGCGCTTGCGGTTGTGGTGGGTCTCGGTCACCTCGACGTCGGCGCCCGGGAGCGTGGCCACCGCCTCGCGCACGGCGCGGCGGAGCGCCAGCACGCCGCGCGAGAAGTTCGACGCGTGGAGGACGGCCGTCCGCTCTGCGGCCTCGGCCAGCGCCGCCTCGTCCTCGTCGTCGAACCCCGTCGTGCCGGTGACGAGCGGCGTGGCCGTCTCGGCGCAGTCGGCGGCGTAGCGGCGGGTCGCCGCGGGGGCGGTGAAATCGACCACCGCGTCCGGGTCGCGGTCGGCGAGCAGGCCGGCGAGGCGGTCGTCGTCCTGGACCACGACGCCGCCCGGGACGTCCTCGACGGGCGAGCGGCTGACGGCGACGGCGACCTCGTACGCCGGGTCGTCGGCGGCGACGGCGAGGACCTGCCGGCCCATGACGCCGCTGGCGCCCGTGACGGCGAGCCGCGTCGTCACGCCTCGGTCCCCGGGCCGTCGTCTGCCTCGTCGAGGTCGGCGAGCACCGCGCGCAGGCGCTCGACGGTCGCCTCGCTCGCCCGCGAGAGCGGCGGGCGCAGGCGGGCCGGGCCGTAGCCACGGATCGCCATCGCCTCCTTCACCGGGATGGGGTTCGACTCCGCGAACAGCGCGCGAAAGAGCGGCCCGAGTCGGTGGTGGAGCCGGCGCGCGCGCTCGTAGTCGCCGGCGAGCGCCGCCTCGACCATCGCGGCCGTGCGCGCCGGCTCGACGTTCGCGGAGACGCTGATGCAGCCGACGCCGCCCGCCGAGAGGGTGGGGAGCGTGAGACCGTCGTCGCCCGAGAGGACGGCGAACGTCTCGTCTCGGGTGCGCTCTATCACCTCGCTCACGCGCCCGAGGTCGCCGCTCGCTGCCTTGTACCCCCGGATGTTCCGGTGGCCCGCGAGTTCGACGACGGTATCGACGGCGACGTTCCGGCCCGTCCGCCCGGGGACGTTGTAGACGACCTGGGGCAGGTCGACGGCGTCTGCGACCGTCCGGTAGTGTTCGAGCATCCCCTCCGGCTCGGGGCGGTTGTAGTACGGCGAGATGAGGAGGAGGGCGTCGGCGCCGGCGGCGGCCGCGCGGCGGGAGAGTTCGAGCGCCTCGCGGGTGTTGTTCGACCCGCTGCCGGCGACCACCGGCACGTCGACGGCGTCGACGACCGTCTCTATCACCTCGACGTGTTCGTCGTGAGAGAGCGTCGCGGACTCGCCGGTGGAGCCGACGGGCACGAGCCCGTCGACGTGCGGTTCGAGCCGCCGTGCGTCGGCGGCGAGCTGGTCGTGGTCGATGCGTCCGTCTCCCTCGAAGGGAGTCGTCATCGCGGGGTAGGTCCCGCTGAGGTCGAGCGCTGTCATCGTGGCCTGGGTTCGGGTGTGGTCTGCGGCGCGGTACGGAGGGTCGCCCCCGCGACGGGGTCGCCACCCCCGCCGCGGACGCTACGCGTCGAGCGCACGTTTCGAGGAGAGGCGGGGCCGGCGACACGTCTCGCTCCCGCAGCGGACGTCGTGTCGACGGTCGCCGGGCACGCCCGAATGGGGCGTCCGAATCGTGTTATAGCTTGCGACGCGCGGGCGAGCGGAGACGCAAGACCTTCCACGTGGGGCCCGTACCGACGGCCGTGACAGCGGTCCATCCGAACCAGCGCGTCGCCGTCCTCGCGGACGCGCAGAACCTTTACCACACCGCACAGAGTCTCCACTCGCGGAACGTCGACTACACCGCCCTGTTGGACGCCGCGGTCGACGGCCGCGAACTCGTCCGTGCGGTCGCCTACGTCGTCCGCGCGGACAACGACGACGAGGAGGCGTTCTTCGAGGCGCTCGCGGAGATCGGCTTCGAGCCGAAGATCAAGGCGATCAAGACGTTCGGCGACGGCTCGAAGAAGGCCGACTGGGACGTGGGGCTGAGCCTGGACGCGGTCACCCTCGCGGACCACGTCGACGCGGTGGTGCTGTGTACCGGCGACGGCGACTTCGCGCGGCTCTGCTCGCACCTCCGCCACGAGGGCGTCAGACCCGAGGTCTGTGCGTTCGGCGAGTCGACGGCGGAGGAACTGGTCGACGCTGCCGACGCGTTCACCGACCTCTCGGAGAACGAAGAGCGGTTCCTGCTCTAGCGGTCGCCGGCGCGCTGGTCGTCGGAGTCGGCGTCCGGACCAGCGCCGTCGTCGGGCGCCCACCGCGAGCCCTCGCCCCCGCCGGCCGCGGTGTCCGCGTCCGGGTCGCGCGCGGCCGCGCTGGCTCCTGTCCCGCCGGCGTCTGGCTCTGTCTCGAACTCTGCCGGTCCTGGCCCGTCGTCCGTCCCGGCGCCCGTCGTCGGGTCGTCGCCGCCTGCGGGGTCGGCCTCGCTCACCGATCCGTAGAACGCCGTCGCGTAGGTGTACTGGAACGTGGCGACCACCACCTGTGCGACGAGTACGACGGCCGTGAGCGCGAGGACCTCCGTCGTCGAGAACAGAGTGAACCCACCCGTCGGGGTGAACCCGGGGGACTGGACCCGCTCCCAGAGCCGGAGGCCGACCCACGCGAACAGCGGCGCGGTCGGCAGGACGCCGACGAGGAAGTTCACGGCGGTGAATCCGAGCGACGAGAGCAGGTTCTGCCGCACGGCGCGGAACGACCGCTTGAACGCGTCGACGGCGCCCGCGCGCTCGGTGACGACCGAGACGTGGAAGAACTGGACGAAAAACAGCGGGACGTAGAACACGAGTGCCGCGACCAGGAGAACCAGCGCGCCGAGCGCCAGCGCGCCGACCCCGACGGCGTCGAGGATTGCGCCCGGACCGCCGCCGGCGCCGACGCTCGCGCCGACCCCGACGACGAACAGCAGGACGACGAGGCCGGCGAAGACGACGATGGCCGCGACGAGGCCGAGCGCGAGGCTCAGCCCGACCCGGAGCAGGAACCCGAGCAGGAGCGAGACGTACCGGTCGCGGGCGACGCCGGTGAAGGTATCGAGCGACGTCCGCCCCTCGTCTAGCGCCTCGCGGGCCATCCCGAGCGTCCCGGCGACGATCAGGGGGGTGACGAAGAACGTCAGGATCGACAGCGCGCTCCCGAGGAGACCGGCGAGGCCGCCGAGGGGTTCGCCCCCGAAGTTGCCGACGAACGAGAGCGCCGTCTGCGGTGCGACGACTGCGGCGGTCGCGACGCCCCCGACGAAGAGCACCGGGCTCCCCGCGAGGGTGCCGGCCGCACGCCTGAGTGACTGGAGGGCTGTCACGGGCTGGAGTTCATCCGAAGCGGGATAAAACCGTCCGGAGCGTGGCGGAACGGCTTTGGGCCGGCACACGGAGGGAGAGCCGTGGTAGAGGAGCTTCCGGACCTGCGGACCGTCGCGGACTACCAGTTCGGCGCGGGCGCCGGCGTCGCGCTCTTCCCGCCCGACGAGGAGCGCCGGATCCGGCGCTCGTCCGGCGGCCGCCCGCGACAGGTGATAGTCGGGGCTGGCCGCGTGGTCTCGTACGGCACGGACGGCCGGTTCACGCTCGGCGCCGTCGGCGGGCGGCGGCTGACGGCCGCGTTCGACCCGCCGGCGCACCGCGTCGTCGTCGGCGACGAGTCGGAGCCGTTCGTCCGCGACGGTCGGAACGCGATGGCGAAGTTCGTCCGGACTGTCGACCCCGACGTCCGGCCCGGCGACGAGGTCGCGGTCGTCGGTCCCGGCGGCTCGCTCCTCGCCGTCGGGCGCGCCGAACTCGCCGCGGCGGCGATGCGGGAGTTCGAGACGGGCGTGGCGGCGAAGGTGCGCGAGGGGGTGGCGGAGTCAGCTACCCACCGCTGAAGCGGTGGACTCCCGTTCAAACTCCAAACTGGAGTGGACGTTGGACGCGTCGCTCACGTTCAACGTCCCCGACTTCAGGGCAAGTGAGCCGGCGGAGCCGGCGGGTCAGAGGTACGGCGCGAGGCCGACGGCGCGGACGAGCGGCACGCCCGCGACGACGGAGCCGAGGAGGTACCCCCCGACCGCGCCGCCGTTGAGCAGGGGCAGGCCGGCGTGGGCCTCGCCTCTCAGGACGTTCCGCAGGAGGACGAGCAGACCGACGAGCGTGCCGACCGCCGCGAGCAGCGCGGGAAGGTTCAGCGACGCGACCGGGAGGCCGAGCGCCGGCGCGGGGGAGAAGGAGGCGGCGCTCGCGACCATCACCGTCGGCATCACCGCGTCGCCGAGACCGATGAACAGGGCGTCGCGCTCCGCCGTCTCGTCGCCGCCCGTCTCGGCCCCGACCTCGGCGTCGGCGTCGGCGTCGACCTCGGGAGAGCCGTCGGCCGCGGTCGCCCGACCGCCGTTGGCCGCCGGGACGGCGTCGTCACCCGCGTCCCGGTCCGCGAGCGTCTCCGGCTGCGCCCCATCTCCGTGCAGAAGCGAGTAGCCGGACGCGACGGGGATGACGAGGACGACGGGGACGTTCAGGTCGAGTACCCCCTCGGCGAGGTCCAGCATGTGTTCGGTGCCGTAGACGCTCACCGCGTCGTAGACGGCGAGGGCGACGAGGAGGACGACCGCCGGCAGGAGGCCGAAACTGATGCCGAACAGGCCGGCGGCGCCCGCCCCCATCAGCACGCCGGCGGTGTCGACGACGTACCACTCGGGGTAGAGGAGGAGCGCACCGGCGACGGCGACAGAGCAGGCGACCACGACCAGTCCACGCGCCGGCACGTCGGGGACGACGACGCTGAAGACGTACCACGAGAGCAGCGCGGTCGAGAGGAGAATCACCCCGCGGACGGCCCGCGCGAAGTCGTACCTGAACGCCGCGAGCATCAGCGCCGTGACGACGAGGATGGCGCCGAGGTAGACGAGGCTGTTCGTCGGGTCGGAGGGGTTCTCGACGGCACGGTAGCCCGCCGCCTCGAACGGCGCGACGAGCGAGAGCGCGCCGAGTTGGACGAGCACGAAGATGACGAGAGCGGTGCCGACCCCCCGGACGACGCGGACGTTCACGGCCGTCCGTCGCCCGCGGGTCGTTTGTCGGTTGTGGTCTGAGGGCCCGTGGTCGCCGTCACCGGCCGTACACCACGGTTCCGAGCAGCCGCGCCGGCTCGCCGTCCGCCGCGGTCACCGCGAGGTACGGCCGCTCGACCGGGCCGAACACGTCGACGACGCGCCCGACCGTCGCCAGCCGTTCGTCGACCGCCTCCGTTCCGACCTCCGGTGGGTCGAACGGCCCGCCCTCCCCGTCGGGGACGCGGACCACGGCGACCCCGCCGGCGGCGCGTTCGACGGTGCCGAGTCGACGCACGGTCAGTCCCGCAGGATCGTCACGTAGGCCGCGACGGCCTGGACGAGGTCGTTCTTCGAGGCGTCGTCGGCCCCCTTGACCAGCACCCTGCCCCGCGGCTCGTACTCGCGGGGGTAGGTCTGGTCGCGTTCGACGACGGCGTCGTAGCCCACCTGCTGTACCGCGGTCGCGATCTCGTCGACCGTCGGCTCCTCGACCGCGTCGTCGAGCGGAACCCGCCGCCCCTCGGCGCGCGTACGGCCCCGATCGAGGTAGACGGGCCAGATGACGTTCTCGACCATACCGCGTGGCCGCGCGCCGCGGGGAATACCGTTACGCTCGACGGCCGGCGTCGACTCGCCGGTCAGCGACGCCGGCGGGCGAGAAACGCCGCCCCGAGGACGGCGGCGACCGCGGCGACGACGCCGAAGCCAGCGCCCTCGTCGCCGGTGGGGGCCGGCGTCGCCGTCGGGCGGGCCGTGGCGGTCCGCCGCTCGGTGTCGGTCCCGGTCGCGGTCGCCGTCTCGCGGACTGCGTCCCGCGGGACGTAGGCGGCCTCGTCAGCCGCCTCCGGGTGAACCGCCGTCGCGATCGCACGGGTCGCGCGGACGATGCTCCGCGGCGCCGGCTGGGTGAGGTAGTTCGCGTTCACGACGACGGTGTTGTTCTCCCGGACCGCGGTCGTCTCCCGGTAGACCGGGTCGTCCGGGACGCTCACGCCCGGCGTGCGGATCAGCCACTCGGGGTTGCGCTCGCGCACCACCTCGGGGCTGATCCGGGCGTAGCCCGATAGCCCCGCCGCCGCGGCGACGTTCGAGAGTCCGGCGGTCCGCATCACGTCGTGGACGAAGGTCCCGTTTCCGGCCGTGAACCCGCCGCCGAGGAGGTAGAGCGCCCGGGGACGAGGTTCGTCGGCAACCGCCCGCTCGACGGCGGCGACGTTCTGTCGCATCCACCGGTTCGTCGCGGCGGCGCCCGCGCACTCGCCGACGAGTCGGCCGACGAGCGTCGTCTTCTGGGCGACGCCCTCGACGGTCGCGGGCGTCTCCAGCGCGAACACCGTCACCCCGGCGTCGCGGAGCGTCTCGACCGTCCCCGCCGAGATCGTCCCCGGCGCGAACACGAGGCCCGGATCGAGGCCGATCACCCGTTCGGGGTTCACCGACCCGCTCGCCGCCGGGACGCGCGCGAGGTCCTCGGCCCCCTCCAGGTAGGTCGCGAACTGCGTCGTCGCCACCACCCGGTCGCGCGCGCCGACCTCCCAGAGCGTCTGGGCGGCGCTCGGACTCAGCGTGACGATCCGCTCCGGCGGCGCTGCGATCGTGACCTCGGTCCCCGTCGCGTCGGTCCTGGTGACGGGGAAGGCACAGTCGGCAGCGGTCGACCCGCCGTGGGAGGCCGCGGCGGGCGCCGCGGCCCCGAGGACGGCCGCGAGGACCAGTACGGACGAGAGCGCGACGGCGACGTGTCGTGACACGCCCGGTGCTGTGGGCTTCTCCAACAATTACTTACCTACTGCAAGTTCGGTTGTGTTGCATGTACGCGGCCCGGACCGGCGGCTGGCTGGTCGGCCTCGCGGCGCTTCTCGCGGTCGTAGCGGTCGTCAGCGCCGGCGTCGGGCCGGTCGCGATTCCGGCGAGCGAGGTGCTCTCTATCGTCCTCGCGGCGTTCCCGTGGTTCGTGACGGACGCGGCCGCGGCCCACCAGACCATCGTCATGCGCGTGCGCCTGCCCCGCATCGCGCTGGCCGCAGTCGTCGGGTTCGCCCTCGCCGCCGCGGGAACGGTGATGCAGGGCTTTTTCCGGAATCCGATGGCCGACCCCTCGATCGTCGGCGTCTCCTCGGGCGCCGCGGTGGGCGCGGTGGCGGTCATCGTCACCGGCGTCTCGCTCCCCTTCGGCCTCGGCGTCCCCGCGGCGGCGTTCGCGGGCGCGCTCGCCGCGGCGTTCGGCGTCTACCTGATCGCGAGCGAGGGAGGCCGGACGCCCGTGGCGACACTCCTCCTCGCGGGCGTCGCGGTCCAGACGCTCCTCGGCGCCGTCGTCTCGTTCGCGCTGGTCCACGCCGGCCGGGGGATACGCGAGGCCGTCTTCTGGCTGATGGGCCACCTCCACGACAGCACGTGGTGGAAGGTCCGGCTCGTCGCGGCCGTGGCGGTCCCGGTCGTGCTCCTGCTTCTCCCGTTCGCCCGCGACCTGAACGCGCTCCTCCTCGGCGAGGCCGACGCCCGCTCGGTCGGCGTGGAGGTCGAGCGCACCCGCAAACTGCTGCTCGCGGCCGCGAGCGTCGTCACCGCCGCCGCCGTCGCCGTCGCGGGCGTCATCGGGTTCGTCGGGCTGATAGTCCCGCACGTGATGCGCCTGCTGGTCGGGCCCGACCACCGGATCTTGCTCCCGACGAGCGCGCTCGCCGGCGCGGCGTTTCTCGTCGCCGCCGACACCGTCGCGCGCGCCGGCGCCGCGGAACTGCCGGTCGGAATCGTCACCGCCGCCGTCGGCGCGCCCTTCTTTCTCTACCTGCTCCGGAGCCGGGAGGTGCGGACGGCGTGACCGACCCGGCGCTCGACGTCTCCGACCTCGTCGTCCGCCGCGGCGGCCGGGGCGTCCTCGACGGCGTCTCGCTCCGGACCGACGCGGGCGAGGTCGTCGGCCTCGTCGGGCCGAACGGCGCGGGAAAGACCACGCTCCTGCGGGCGTGTACCGGCGCGGTCGGGGCCGAATCCGGCGAGATCCGACTCTCGGGCGACGACGCCGCGGGGCTGTCCGCCCGGGAGACGGCGCGACTGGCCGCGTCGGTGCCCCAGGAGCCGTCGCTCGATTTCGACTTTCCCGTCCGCGAGGCGGTTGCGATGGGCCGGACGGCGCATATCCCGCGGTTCGGCCGGCGCGGGCCCGAGGACCGCGCGGCCGTCGAGCGAGCGATGGAGCGTGCGGCGGTCGCGGCCTTCGCGGACCGGTCTGTGACCGCGATCAGCGGGGGCGAACGCGCCCGGGTCCTGCTCGCGCGGGCGCTGGCACAGGACGCGCCGCTCTTGCTCCTCGACGAGCCGACGGCCAATCTGGACGTCAACCACCAGGTGCGGACGCTCTCGCTCGTGCGCGACCTCGCGAACGAGGGACGCGCGGTCGTCGCGGCGGTTCACGACCTCGACCTCGCCGCGCGGTTCTGCGACCGCCTCGTACTCCTCGCAGACGGCCGGGTCCGGGCGGCGGGCAGGCCCGAGACGGTGCTGACGCCCGACGCGCTCGCAGACGCGTTCGGGGTCGACGCCCGGGTGAGCCGCGACCCGGCGACGGGGAGTCTGCGGGTGACGGTGCTGGGCGAGACGGGGACGGAGCGGGCCGGAGAGGACGGCCACGCGCCCGGCTCGACTGCCACGAAGCCCCGGACGGACGGCCGAGGAGACGGGTGAGCGGCGGGGCCGCAAGCGTCACGCTCTTTCCCGGTCGCCGCTCACGGTCGTCATGGACCGGCCCTGCGTCCGGGTGGCCCGCACGGAGGGCGAGGCGACGCGAGAGCGCCTCGCGGCGGCGGACCTGCTCGACCGCGACCACCAGATCACCGTCGAAGACGGACGGATCTACCTCCCGGTGACGGACCCGGACGCGGTGCCGGACGAGTTCGAGGTGGTCGAACACCCCGTCGAGCGTCGCCGGCGACAGGAGGCGCCGGCCGACCTGCTGGGGTGGGAGCCGACCTACGAGCGGGTCGGTGACGTCGTGGTCCTCGACGAGAGCGACCCGGAGCGGGCGCGCGCGGCCGCCGACGCCGTGATGGACTCCGACGTGCCCGCGAAGACGGTCGTGAACCGCGCGTCGAAGGTCGAGGGGGAGTTCCGGGTGCGCGAGTTCGACGTACTCGCCGGCGACGGGACGGAGACGGTCCACCGCGAGTACGGCCACGAGTTCCTGCTCGACCTCGCCGCGGTGTACTTCTCGCCGCGACTCGCCACCGAGCGCCGGCGGGTGGTCGAGCAGGTACGCGAGGGCGACCACGTTGTCGACATGTTCGCGGGCGTCGGGCCGTTCGCCGTGCCGGCGGCGAGCCGTGGCGCAACCGCCCTCGCGGTGGACAAGAACCCGGTCGCCGTCCGGTACTGCCGCGAGAACGCGCGGCGCAACGACGTCGAAGACCGGCTGGAGGTCGTCGAGGCCGACGCCCGCGAGGTGGCACGCGAGCGGCCCGACACGGCCGACCGACTGATCATGAATCTCCCGCACTCCGCGAGCGAGTTCCTGGACGCCGCGGTGACGCTCGCGGCCGACGACTGCGTCGTCCACCTCTACGACATCCAGCACGAAGACGACCCGTTCGGCCCCGCGGTCGCGGCGGCCGAGGCGGCCGTCGCAGGCACCGACTACGAGGCCGACGTCGCCGGCGAGCGGGTGGTGCGGTCGTACGCGCCCCACGAGGTGAACGTCCGGGTCGACCTTCGGGTCCGGAGATAGCGCGGCGCGACCGGCGGAGGCGCCGCGAGGCCGAAGTCGGAACGCTTTTTCTCCGGACCGGGGTA
>JBDGTD010000095.1:0-20148 GCA_042217165.1 Haloferacaceae archaeon
CCTGCCAGCCGATGTTCGTCGACAGCCCCTTGTCGTGCATCATCTTCGTCGTCGGGGCGCCGACGCGCGATTTCGTGTCCCGCTCTGCGCTGTCGAACGCGCGCCACTCGGGCCCGCGGTCGATCTCGTCGGTTCCGACGACGAGACCACAGTCCGAACAGACGCGCTCGCCGTGTTCCTGGTCGCTGACAACCGCTCCGCTACATTCGGGACAGGCCGTCTCGGTCCGCTCGGGGGTCGCTCGCTCGCCCGGCGTGCGTTCGCCAGCCTCCCGTATCCGGGTGTTCGTGTCGGTCATAGAGACGCGCGCGACCCGTTGGCGTTCGCCGCCGGCTCTCGCGCTTACGTACAGTAAGCAGACGAAATATATGAATATTCCGAAAGCGTCGGGCGCCGGCTCAGGCTCGTGTCAGCCGACCTACGTCGCGATCGTCGACCGACAGTCCGACCAGTCCCCTGTGATCGATTCGTATATATCTTCTATCTCCGAACCGGTCTTCTGGCCACGAACTGGCAGATAGCCGAGAGTTACGGGCGGGTGTCACGAGCCGTGATCCCAGCTCGACCCCGACGTAAGTCGTCGTCCGGACGGCGACCCGGACTACCGAGCGAAGAGCGACGGGTCCTCGTGCGTGAACGTCGAGAGCCGCTCGCTCCCCGGGTCACGAACGTGCGTGTGCATCTCGCCGCGGCGGGTGGCCACGTCGAGCATCTCGCCGGCCCCTTCGTCGTCGGCGTCGTAGTACGCCGGGTAGCCGACCGCGATTCCCCGGTCGTCGTCCTCAACGGCGTCGTCTGGGCACTGCGGTGGCCGTCGTAGTAGTTCCCTGCCGACGACCCGTACGAGGCGGGCGTGCGTGTCAGACCGGCGCCCGCGGTGCGAACTCCGTGAGTCGTGCGCGCCAGCGGGGACCCCGGCACCCCCGATAGTCAGCCGAGGACCCGCACCTCGACCCGGTGAGGGCCTGCGGGCGTCTCGACCGTCACCTCTCCGACGACTTGGGCGCCGACCGCCCGCCGCCACCCCTCGACTGCTCGCTCGTGGCGCGCGCGCTGGCGGTCGAGACTGTACTCGTCGGCCGCGCGCAGGGCGTCTTCCGCCTCGTCGACGGTCGGGAGCGGCGGCGGGCCGCGCACCAGACGCTCCGGGACGATGTGGACCGGAGCGGGGTCGTCGTACTCGCCCTCCTTCCCCTCGACGTGGAGGCGGGCACGCATCCGTCCGGCGAACGGCGGGGTCACGCGCAGGACTGCCCGCGGACCGCCGCGCTCGCGGAGTTCCAGCGCGCGCACCACGTCGTCGCGGGTGACCGCGATGGACCGGACGGTCGTCGGGTCGTCACTCACGTCCGGAGGGTCGTGCGCGACGGAGATGACGCTATCGGACTGCCAGGCGGCGCAGGTCGCCGCCGCAGTCCGGACAGACCGCCCGGTACGCCTCCGGACCGACGCGGTGGTCACAGGCTCGACAGACGAACGGGGCGCGCTCGGTCACACCGCCCGTACGCGACGTATTGTGTTAAGCGTTACCACAGATCACCCGTCGGACGCGACCGTTAGCGATACGGCGACGGGGGTACGTCTGGTGCTCATGCAGTTACCGACGTCGCTCCGCTGCCTGTTCAGCGGTCGTGTCGAGGTGCGCGACGGATCGTACGTGATCGAGGTGCCGCGCGACGAGATCGAACTCGGGGACATCGAGGCGGGCGGCGTGTACCGGGTCGGGGTTCTCGGACGACCGGCGGAGTCAGAGACGGCGGAGTCGTCGGCCGAGCGTTCGGACTCCAGCGACGGTCCCCCGGTCTCCGAGGGCGAGGTTCGGGAGGTCGAGATCGAGGACGTGGGCGACCAGGGCGACGGTCTCGCGCGCGTCGGTCCCGGCTACGTCGTCTTCGTCCCGGGCGCGTCCGTGGGCGATCGTCCGACGGTACGGATCACGAGCGCGCGCGAGAACGTCGCGTTCGCCGAGAAGATAGGGTAGGCGAGCGGTGGCCGGTGCGTATAAGTGAGGACGACCACGGGCCACTGTCAGGAGAGATGTCACGAGAGATACAGCGTGGTGAGACCGGAGCGCCGGCGTGAACGACCACTCACGTCGGGCGGTCCTCTCTCGGATCGGCGGAGCCGCGCTCGCTCTCGGGAGTGAATCCGGGGTTGCTACGGCGCCAGCCGCGGCCCAGTCGGCCGACGGGTGGTCGATGCGTCGCGCGGATGCCGCGAATACGGGCGCGGTCGCCGCGCAGGCACCGGGGAGCGCGGCCGAGCAGTGGTCGTACGGGACCGGGACGACAGTCCAGTCGGCGCCCGCCGTCACGGGGGGAACGGCGTACCTCGGCGGCAGAGACGGCTCTGCCCACGCTGTCGACGCTCGGAGCGGCGACCGGATCTGGCGGACCCAGGTCGGCGGAAGCGTGGTCACGTCGCCCGCCGTCGCCGGCGGGCGCGTGTTCCTCACGGGGACGGGCGGGGTCGTCAGAGCGCTCGGCGCCGAGACGGGCGAGGAGCGCTGGGCGGTCCAACTCGACCGTGGGGTTCGGGCGTCACCGACCGTCGTCGACGGAACCGTGTACGTCGGCGGCGACGACGGCCGAGTCCGTGCGCTCGGCGCCGAGACGGGCGAGAAGCGCTGGGCGACCCGGGTCGATGGGGGGGTGACCGGCGCGCCCGCCGTCGTCGATGGAACGGTGTACGCCGCGACGGTCGAGGGTACGGCGGTCGCGCTCGACGCGGAGTCGGGGACGGTTCGGTGGGAGTCTAATCTGTTTCGTGCGGTGGAGACGCCTCCGGTGGTCACCGATGGGGTGGTCTGTCTCGCGAGCGCTAGCGACGTGTTGTTCGCGCTCGACGCGGCGTCCGGCACACGACGCTGGGAGTACGACGTGTCTACCACGAAACCCGTCCCGGTCGTCGCGACTGCCGGCACTCTGTTCGTCGGGTCCGCGGACAGCAGCGTGTACAGCCTCGACCCCAGCACGGGGTCGAAGCGATACGAGTTCAACCCCGGCGTCGAGGCCCACGCGATCGCCGGCTTTCGGGACGCGTTCTGTGTCGCAACCGGTCGACGGGTGCGCCTCGTCGGTGCCGAGTCTGCCAGAGTGCGCTGGTCGGTCAACGTCTCGGGAGGCACGTCTCCGTCGCTCTCGGTCACTGGCCGGGGTGTCTACCTCGTGAGCGACGACGGCTCTGTGGTTCGTCTCGCCCCGGAGTCGCAGTCGACGCCGACGCAGAAACGGGACACGACCACGACAGACGGCCGAACGCCGTCGAACGGGGGCACGACTACGACTGTGGTAGGCGGCCGAACGCCGTCACCGACGGGCACAGCGGTGCCCGGTGGGGAGACTCAGGACGGCGGCGCAGGGACGGCGCTCCCGAGTTACACCGGGTCGGCGCTCGCGTCGATTGGCGGACTCGCCGGCATCGCGGTCCTCGTCGCCTACCTCCGCCGCCGTGGGTCGGACGACGACACCAGTGTCGACGGGGCCGGGGGCGCGGGTCTCGCCGACGAGTCGGCAGCGCCGACGACGTCGACGGCGCCGACGGACAGCGAACCGACCCCGTCACCGGTCCCCGAAGCGGGCCGCGGCTCCGGTGGGCTCACGGAGGAACTCCGCGGGGCAGAGGACGATATCGAGGAGGGTGTCGCGGCGTTCGTCGACGGCGAGCGGGTCGTCGCCCGCGTCCGATTCCGCCAGGCGGTAAACCGGTTCGAGGACGCGCTGGAGCGGGTGGAGGGCGACGACGACCTCGGGGTGGAGGTGACCGCGTCCGCGGCGGGCACCCCGACGGATCTCGGGTCGGTCCCGGGACTCGACCCGGAGGCGGTCGGTGCGCTCCGTGCGAACGGCTACGACGACCTCGACGACGCGAGCGCGGCGTCTGTCGACGAACTCGTCGAAGCGGCCGGTATCGACGAGGAGACGGCCGCGCTCGTCGTCGTTGCGGCAATCGGGACCCGGGACGCCCCTCGGCGCTTCGAGACGGTCGCCGACGTCGAGGCCCGCCGCGACGCCGCGGCGCTCGGGCGACGACTGTGCAGTCGCGGGAGGTGAGGGAGCCAGGAGGTATATTTTTCACAGTGGTCGATAACTAACAGTTAGGAATCATGACCACGCCGGACCAGATATTCACTATCGGCGGCGCGGGGAAAGATATCGGGATGGAACTTCTCGAGTCCGACTGGCTCCTGCGAGACGTGTTGCGGCCGCGACGGGACCCTCGACAGCTCACGGTGACGTTCCTCGACACCGCAGAGGAGGAGCGCGACGACGACCTGGACCGGATCGACGACATTCGTCGCCGGAGAGACGAACTGAAAGAAGAGCTCCGTGACACGAGCGAGGGGCGGGTGGGCGATATCGACATCCAGTACAAGCTGATCACGGAGAATATCATGCTCAACAGTCAGATCGACCTGACTGGTGAGGAGGTCGTCCCCCGCATCGCCGCCGGGAACGGCATCCCGGAGGACCACTGGTGGATCACCGAGGATCACATCGAGGAGAACCTCAACTTCGCGAAAGGCGCCGTCCGCAAGCGAGGGCTCGGGAAGGCGATGTACTACAAGGCGTACGCCGAGGACGACGAGCTGGCGACGCTCATCGACATCCCGAGCAAGGGAGAGGTCGCGATCATCGGCGGTCTCGGCGGCGGAACCGGCTCCGGACTGTTCGTCGACGTCGCGTCAGAGCTGGCAGAGAAGATGCCCACGGCCGACATCACGCTGTTCGGCGTCCTCCCGAACCACACCGAGGGGCTCCGCGAGAGCGCGAACGCGTTCGCCGGCCTGTCCGAGCTGGAGCGGCTCAGTCTCGAAGGGAATCAGCTGTTCAAAGACCGGATCCTGATGCCGATCGACCCGACGGGATTCGACGGGAAACGGGGGAACCGCGTCGAGTCGGACGTGATGCTCGAGAAGTTCGACGAGGCGGTGGTCTACCTGATCGCGGGCTACTACGACACGCAAGGGATGGAAGACGTGTTCAGCGGCGCGCCCCAGTACGCGCCGTTTACAATCGGGATCCCGCAGGTACTCCGGTACAACATCGACGCAGTTCAGCAGGCCCGAGGCGAGTTCCAGGGAATCCTCGACGTCAAGGAGACGGCGATGGACGCCGAGGAGGAGATATACGAGGAGGTGGCGCTGTTTCTCGACACCCAGTTCGACGGGGCGGAGACGGGGCTCCGGAGCGAAGACGAGAGCTCGCTCTCGGACCGACTGAGTACCTTCGAGTCGCTGCTCGCGTCGGACCTGTTCGAGGAGCTCGGCTACCAGTCGGTCGAGACGTTCCGAGAGATCGTCTCGGACGCGAAAAACGAGGCCGAGGAGATCGGCGAGCAGATCGAGGTGATCGGCGGGTCGCTCCGGGCCGGCGTCGCAGAGCCGGACGAGCGGACGACGTTCAAAGACAGCGTCGACGCCCGGCTGATCGACGTCCTTCGAAGAGAGCTCGAGCTCCTCGTCCGCCGCAAGCAGCTGCTGGAACAGAAAAGCGTGATCGACACGAGCCGGGTCCAGCGAACCGTCGAGTATCTCCTCGGAACCGAGGACGTCGGCGCCGCGGCGGGCGGGATCGTCCAGCGACTCCAGGCGGAACTCGAGGAGAAGACCGAGAGCCGCGACCGGCTGGCGGACGACCTCGCAGAGACCGAAGCGGAGCTGGAGCGACTTCGCGAGGAGCAAGCAGAGGAGATCCAGACGAACCTGACCCGCTGGGAGCGGGAGGTCGACGACGACCTTCGCCAGCTCGACCTGATCGACGTCGAGACCGTCGAGGAAGACGTCGTCGCGCTCCAGCAGACGCTGGTCAACTACCGCGACGCGGTCGTCAGCGCTGACGACACCGCCGCGGTCGGCGACGTGAGCGGCGCGGAGGTCAACGAGGCGCTCAACCGGCTCGAGGGGACACTGAACGAGTTCGGTGTCAACATCGACGAACTGACAGGAGAGGTCAATCAGTCGCTCTCGGAGCTGCAAAACGCGAAGGAAGCGTACCTGACGATGCAGCGCGAGGAGAGCACGCTCGAGTCGGTCAAGCCGTGGAAGTCCTCGACGGCGGAGGCGAGAGAGGAGGCACAGAAGACGTTCCGGATGGCGAAAAACCGGGTCAACGACGCGGGGGTGTTCTCGGTCGGTCCGCCCGACGAGTTCCGGGCGGACGTCGAGTTCGACACCGAAGCGGTCGTCCGGCGTGTCGAACGGCGCGCCGACGCGCTCCGGTCGAACGTCGTCGCCGAACTCCGCGAGGAACTCGCCGAACCGGAGAACAGCGACGTCGAGGAACTCCGCCGGCTCCTCGAGCAGCCGACGGTCGACCGCGAGGCGTGTCGCGAGGTCGTCAAGTCGGTGTTCGAGCGCGAACTCGTCGATACGGGCGAACTCGAAGCCCGCAAGGAGAGCCAGACATCGCGGATCGCGGCGCTCGACGACGAGATCGAACTGCTCGAGGAGACGATCGACCTGTTCGAGACGGTCAACGTCCACCGGCGAACGTTCGACGAGAACGAGTCGCAGTTCCGCGAGTCGCTGGCGTCGTTCGGCGACGGCGACGACCGGCTCCTCGGCACCCGGGCGGACGACTACGTGTTCATCAAGAACGTCCAGCCGGACGACGTCCTGCAGGCGACGGGGAGCGAGACGCTGGCGGAGACGGAGCTGTTCAGCGACCCTCACGAGCGCAACCGGATGCGAGAGGGGCTCGAGGAGCTCGCGAAAAACACGCTCGACCGGAAGTACACGGGGCTCCAGCGGCGGAAGCTCAGCCACCAGGGGCGGCGGTACAGCGACCTTCGAGTTCGCGTCGCGGTGCTGAGCCCGGCGGTCGAGCGGATGGACGCCGAGATGATCGACCTGAAAGAGATCTACCGCGAGGCGTTCGACCTGGAGGGAAGCCCGACGAAACAGCGCTACAGCGCGTGGAACCCGGCGACCGGCGGCGACTGGGATATCGGGCTGGGCGTGTTCATCGACGGCGTCTTCCTCGACAACATCCGGAAGGCGGTCCAGGCGAGCGGCTACGCGAGCGGCTACGAGGAGTGGGCCACGAGTCCGGACGTCGACATCCTGATCCACCACAGCCTCGGGCTGGACCGCGGCGAGTACTACCGTCGGACAGACACGCTCAACGTCGAGACCCCCGAGGACGTGCAGTTCTTCCTCCAGGAGGAAAACGAGGTGGTCGACCGGCTCCTCGATGAGTACAGCGAGAGGGTGTCGCTCCTCGACGACGACACAGAGTTGCAGGCCGAGACAGACCAGACCGGTGACCCGTCGGCGGAGGAGTAACCGATGGCAGGGCCGGTAGACGCAGTTCGAGAGAACCGAGAGAAGGTCGCGCTCGCCGGCTATCTCCTCGCCATCACCGTCCTCTCGGTGCTGCTCGCGCCGGTGCTCGGACAGGCGTGGGAGACAGGGGGACTGCCGCGGCTGCTGTTCCGGGTGCTCGCGGCCTTCGGATTCGGCCTCGGTCCGGCCTCGTCGCTCATTCTCGGCGTGTTTCTCGGGTCGCTGCTGTTGATGATCTACGACACGAAAAAGCGTCTTCAGGGCGTGTTGTTGCTCGGCGGCAGTCTGGTCGGGATGCTGGTGCTGGCGGCGCAGGGGCTGCTCCTCCCGAACATCGACTTCGCCGCCACGGTGGAGTGGCTCGGAATCGGGCTGCTCGTCGGGCTGCTCGTCGGCGGCGGACGACAGCTCGTGACGACGACCAACACGAGCGCTGTCGAACTCCGGAACGCCTCTCGGGTCGTGTTTTTCGTACTCACGACCGTCGTCGTGGTCGGCACCGTCGAATACCACCTCCAGTACCCGCTCCCGGTCGCCGTCTCTCCGGGGGGACAGCTCCGGCTGACGAGCCTGTCACAGCCGTTCGGGATCCGGGGGAGTGCGACCGATATCGCGTTCAATCTCATCCTCGCCGGGCTGTTCGTCGGAACGACGAAGCGGTTCGTCCAGTACGACGCCGAGCGGGACTTCTTCGTGGTCGGGCCGAAGGCCTCGGGAAAGAGTCTCCTGCTCGTCGGGGCGTTCCTCGAAGCACAGGAGCGATTCAGCGGCGGCGAGGACGCCGCAGTGCCGTTGAATCCGAGTTCTGACCTGGTGAACCTCGTCGGAAAGCTCGACCAACAGCGAGATGGCTGGTTCCTGGAGGCGACCCGGACACAGGAGGTGAAAACGCTCCGGTTTCGCTACGTCTACGGCGACGTCTTCCCGATCAACGTCCAGCTTACCGGTATCGACTACGCCGGCGAGTGGTTGGAGGAGCTTCCCGACGCACTGCTCGGGGCACGCGAGAACCCGCCCGCGACCCTCGAACGTCTCGCCGAGACGGTCAGCCGCGCCGACACGCTGATTTTCATCATCGACTGCGAACGGTACGCCAACGACGAGTCGATCGGCATCGAGCCGTACTTCGAGATCATCCAGGCACAGGACGACACCGACATCGTCCTCGTCGCGACGAAGGCCGACGTGCTGGCCGAGGAGTTCAGAGACGACCGGGGGATCAACGCCGAGCAGTATTTCGACGAGTTCGCCGAGTTCGTCAACGCCCGGCTGAAGAACAATCAGACGATCCAGGCGCTCGTCGCGGAGTCCGAGGGGTCGACGATCCATCCGGTCTACTACCAGACGCGAATCGACGAGAACGGGGAGCGCGTGCCGATGCGGAGCGACGGCGACGTCGCCACGGTGGGGTTCGACCGACTCCTCGAGAGGCTGGGTGAGCGGCGATGAGTGACGTCTCGGTCTACGACTCGCGGGGATATCCGCTCGACGACACGGGGGCACAGCGCAACGAGACGATCCGCGAGATGAGCCGGTACGGCATCGTCTTCTCCGTGACGTTCGGCCAGCGCCGGACGTTCGCGGCGTACTTCCGGGCGTACGAGAGCGCGAGCGGTCGGCTCGAACAGTACTACGCCGTCTACCGGGCGAGTACGGAGGAGGCGGACTTCTCGACGTTTCGCCGGGCGGTGTTCCGGACCGCCGAGGAGGAGTACAACCTCGAGATCGAAGGGTCGGGGACGGGCGAGAACGTCCTCAACGCGCTCGACGAGAGCGACATTCGCCCCGTCGGGACGGCCGACGAGCGTCGTCGGGCCAGGCGCCTGCTCTCACAGGGACAGCGCCTCCGGTTCGGCGTCGGGTCGTACGGCGCCGCGTTCAAGCTGATGAGCGACCTCGCGGACGCGAAACCGGGGATGACGTTCGCCGTCACCGAGGGCGACGGCACGAAACTGGGATCGCTCGAGACGTACGACCTCATCGTCGAGAAAGGATCCTACGCCGGGCTCGCGCCGCTTGGCGACACGGCAGAGCTCATGGACCCGACCCCGGACGACGACCGACCGTCCCCGGAGACGTGGCGCGACCACCCGGCCGTGGAGTCGGCAGTAACGGCCGCGGCCGTCCTCGCCGTCGTCGTCGGCGTCGTCGTCCTCTACGGCGCACTCGTCCACCTGGCGTGGGGCGGCGCGCTCGGTCCAGTCGGTGAACGAACGGAGCTCCCGCTGGCCGAAGAGGTCCCCGGGATCCACAACGTCTCTATCGATAACGCCGGCGCCCCGCGAAATTTCACCGTCAGTGGCGGGACACCGGCGGACAACCTGACGCTGGTGTACGTCGACGGGAACGGGACCACGGTCGAGGAGGGTTACATCAACACCTCTGCGAGTCCGTTCGACACGACCCGGCGGTTACCGGCGAACGCGACCAGGGTTCGGGTCGCACATCCCGGGCTGTGGCCGTGGCCGCTGGCAACCTGGTCGTCGGAGGGCTCGGCGCCCACCGCGACACCCACTCAGACGTCCACCGCGACGCCCACTCAGACGTCCACCGCGACGCCCACTTCGACACCGCGGAACAGTTCGACACCCACCCCGACGTCCACCGCGACGCCCACTCAGACGTCCACCCCGACACCCACTCCGATGTCCACCCCGACACCGCAGAACAGTCCGACGCCCACTCCGACACCGCAGAACAGTTCGGCCGTGTCGCCCCGGCCGCCACCTCGTGGCGCGTAGCCGACGGTTCGTCGTGGCGGCGCCGCGAACGGCCGGCACAGAGCGCCCACGCAGACCACCGCGAGCCGACAGAGTGCGGACCCACGACTCCGGTCGGGGAGATGCGCGAGACACGACCGAGGGCCGACCCGGCGAGGGCGATTCCGACGGCACTCGGATGGCGACCGGGTACGGGCGGCACGGGGCTCCACCGCCGCCACGCCCCGCGGCCGACCACGAGGGCGGCGCAATACTCAGTATCTGGGGCCGCGTGGCTTCGACCGTGCCCCCCGACGCGCCGAAACTACGGGCCGAACGGCTCTCGTTCTCTGTCGAGGGTGAGACGGTCCTCCACGGTGTCGACCTGTCTATCGAGACTGGCGAGACGGTCGCGGTGATCGGCCCGTCCGGCGCGGGGAAGTCGACGTTCCTGCGCCTTCTGGACCGGCTCGACGAGCCGACCGATGGGACGGTCTATCTCGACGGAACCGACTACCGGACGATCCCGCCGACCGAGCTCCGGGCCCGGGTCGGGATGGTGCCACAGTCGCCCGCGCTCCGTGACGGAACGGTCCGGGAGAACGTCGCGGTCGGTCGTCGGCTCCGGGGCGAGCCTGTCGACCCCGGACGGGTCGAGGGGCTGCTCGAGGCCATCGACCTCGCCGGCTACGCCGACCGCTCGACGGCCGACCTCTCGGGCGGCGAGGCACAGCGCGTCGCGATCGCCCGCGCGCTGCTCGTCGAGCCGGAGGTGCTGTTGCTCGACGAGCCGACCGCGAGCCTCGACTCCGACGCCCAGCGCGAGGTCGAGCGGCTCCTGGCCGACCTGCTGGCCGACACCGACCTCACCGTGGTGACGGTCACGCACGACGAGACGCAGGCCACCCGGATCGCAGACCGGGTCGTCCGGCTGGTCGAGGGGCGGGTCACACAGGTCGGGCGCCCTGGAGAGGTGATGGCGTGATGGTCGCGCTCCCGCCTCAGCTCCGGGACCCGGTGGTGCTGGAGGGGCTGACACAGGTCGCGGCGGCGACGGCCATCGCTGCCGTCGTTCTCGGCCTGTCGTACGTCCGTGACCTCGGACTGGAACGAGAGCTGGGCGGCGCGTTCGCGCGCGGGTTCGTACAGGTGCTGGCGATGGGGGCACTGATCGGTCTCCTGTTTTCGATCCCGCTCGCGTTCTCGGGGCTCGTCCTCGCCGGGATGGTCGGCTACGCGGCGTGGGAGTCCCGGAAGCGCGGCGACGGCGTGCCGCGGGCGTTTCGCGTCTCGCTGACGGCCATCGGGCTGGGTGCCTCGGTCGTGATCGTCACGATGGTCGCGGCGGGCGCTATCGAGTCGACGGTCCGGAACCTCGTCCCGGTCGGCGGGATGATCATCGCCAACGCGATGAAGACGAACTCGCTCGCGCTCGACCGGTTCAGAGGGGAGGTCGAGTCCAACCGCGAGGAGATCGAGGCCCTGCTCGCCGTGGGAGTGCCGCCGGAGGCGGCGATCGCAGACCACGTCACCGAGTCGGTACGCGCGTCTCTGATCCCGGTGGTCGACGCGATGCGGACCCTCGGACTGGTGTATATCCCCGGGATGATGGCGGGGATGATCCTCGGGGGCGCGAACCCCATCTACGCCGCCGAGTACCAGTTCGTCATCATGGGGATGATCTTCGCCGCCGGCGGGCTGACCAGCATGACGACCAGCCTGCTGGTCGGGCGATACGCGTTCACCGAGGCCGCGCAGCTCCAGCGGTTCGACGAGTCTTCACCCACCCTGCTGTCGACGCTCCGGTCGCTGCGATGACGCGTCAGCCGCCGCTCGCGGCCGTCAGTCCCCTCCGCGGCGAGAACACCGGGACGCATATACGAGTTCGACCGCAGTCCTCCGGACATGACTGACGACGCCGCCGGGTCGGGCTGGTTCGAATCGGTACCGCCGGACGACGCCGACGCCGCCCGCGACGCGGTCGAACACGGGCGCGCCGAGACCCCCGAGGAGTGGCCCGCACTCGCCGTCGAATCCGGCTTCGCGGCCGACGAGGACGACTACTACGACAGGCTCCACGAGGCCACGACGGCCGCCACACGGGAGGCTGCGCGGGAAGCGGGCCGCGCGGACGACCAGCAGCTCAAACACAGTATTCGGGCGATGGACGACGCCGAACGCCTCGCCAACGAGACGGCCGAACGCGCCGTGGAGTGGGGCGAGAGCCTGTTCGACGGCGTCGGGACCGGGCTGGACGGGGCGCGAGACCTCGCCGCGCGCGAGCCGACGACGCCGGCCGAGGAGCGCGCCGTCTCGCTCGCGAGACGGGCCGTCGACCTCGCCGAGGAGGCCGAGGCGCTCCGGACCCACGTGGAGCGGAGCGCTCCGGGGGTCGCGCCGAATCTCGCGGAGATGGCCGGGGCGGTGCTGGCCGCGAGACTGGTCGCGCTCGCCGGCGGGCTGGAGACGCTCGCGAAGAAGCCGAGCGGGACGGTCCAGGTCCTCGGCGCCGAGGACGCCCTGTTCGCACATCTCGCCGGTCGTGCGCCGTCGCCGAAACACGGCGTCATCTACACCCACGAGGCGGTCCGCGGGACGCGCCGCGAGGACCGCGGCTCCGCGGCCCGCGCGCTCGCCGGGAAGCTCTCGATCGCGGCGCGAATCGACTACTACGCGGGCGACCGCCGGGAGTCCGTCCACGAGGACCTCCGCGAGCGGCTGGCGACGATCCGGGCGCGTGCGGAGGACGGAGCGGACGGGACGGACGACCGGCCCGAGACGGTGGACGAGTGACCCCCGCGCTTCCGGCGGGCGTCGAGCGCCGTGCGTTCGACGGCGAGGAGCGTCTCGCCACCCGTGGCGACCCGGTCTACGGCGAGCCGACCGACGGCGACTGGCGGCTGTGGGACGCCGGGCGGTCGAAACTTGGCGCGACGCTCGAGGCCGGCCTCGACACGGGGCTGTCGGGCGGCGACCGCGTACTCTACCTCGGCGCCGCGAGCGGCACGACCGTCTCGCACGTCGCCGACTTCGCCGGAGCCACCTACGCCGTCGAGTTCGCGCCGCGGCCGGCCCGCGACCTCGTGCGGGTCGCGGAGAGCCGCCCGCGGCTCTTCCCGCTCCTGAAGAACGCCCGGGAGCCGGCGACGTACGCCCACGTCGTCGAGTCGGGGCTGGACGCGGTGATTCAGGACGTGGCGACCCGCGGACAGGCGGAGGTGGCGCTCCGGAACCGGCGGTTCCTCGCGGCCGACGGTCGGCTCGTACTCTCTGTCAAGGCGCGGAGCGAGGACGTGACTGTCCCCGCCGCGGACGTGTTCGACGACGTGCTGGCGCGGCTGGCCGAGGGGTACGAGCTGCTCGAGACGGCGCGGCTGGACCCGACCCACGACGCCCACCTCGCGGCCGTCGCCCGCCCGCGCTGACGCGGTGGGAAGGCTCATGAATTCTCGGAGGAATACCCGCGTATGGCGTTCACCGACACGCTGGCCGACGACGCGGCGCCGCTGTTCGACGCGATTCTCGACCACCCGATGGTCGCCGGCCTCGGCGACGGAACGCTCGACGAGGAGCCGTTCCGGCGGTGGGTCCGACAGGACTACGTCTACCTCGTCGACTACTCGCGCGTGTTCGCACACGGCGCGGCGCGCGCGCCGGACCTCGACCGGATGCGGACGTTCGCGGAGCTGCTCTCGGAGACGCTGGAGACGGAGATGGACCTCCACCGGGCGTACGCCGCGGAGTTCGGACTCTCCGAGGCCGAACTGACGTCGACCGACCCCTCGCCCACCACCCGCGGCTACACCGACTTTCTCGTTCGCGTCGCCGCGACGGAGACGTTCGGGGACCTCGTCGCCGCGCTCCTCCCCTGTATGTGGGGCTTTCACGACACCGCGACCCGCCTGCGCGAGCGCGGCCTCCCGGACGACGAGCGCTACGCCGAGTGGGTCGAGACGTACAGCGGCGAGGAGTTCGCGGAACTCACGACGTGGTGTAAGGGCCTGATGGACGAGGTGGCGGACGGTCGGCCGGAGCGGGAGCGAACGCGCTACCGGGAGCGGTTCCGGACCTCCTTGCGCTACGAGTACAGGTTCTGGGACGCCGCGTGGACCGGCGAGACGTGGGGGACGGAGGCCGAGCGGTGACCCGGTCGACCGGGGAGTTCCGCGCCGCGTCGGCGTGGGACGCCGCCGTCGAACACCGGTTCGTCCGGGAACTCGCGGACGGAACGGTCGACGACGAGGTCTTCACGCGCTACCTCGTCGCGGACCGCTCGTTCGTCGAGACACTCACCGGCGTCTTCGGCCGCGCGCTCGCGCAGGCGCCGCCGGACTCGCGGGCGCCGCTCGCGGACTTTCTCGGCGTCCTGACCGACGAGGAGGACGACTACTTCGAGCGCGCGCTCGGAGCCCTCCCGGACCCGCCGGGCGACCCCGCCCGTCACCCGACGACCGGGGCGTTCCGGGACCACCTGCTCGCCGCGGCGGGCGAGGGCGGCTACGCGGAGACGCTCGCGGTGCTCGTCCCGGCGGAGTGGTGTTACCTCGACTGGGCGCGAGGGGTCGAGACGCCGCCCGAGCCGTTCTATCTCCGCGAGTGGGTCGAACTCCACGCGACCGACGAGTTCGCGGAGTTCGTCGACTGGCTCCGGGCCGAACTCGACCGGGAGGTCGAGACGCTCTCGCCGCGCCGCACGGACCGGGTGCGGGCGCGGTTCGAGCGAACGGTCCGGCTCGAGGCCGACTTCTTCGACGCCGCGTACGACGGGTCCTCGGCCTAACATCCGGTCGTACTACCCGAGCATAACAGTTACCTGGTCCCACTGCAGTACCCGTGTTATGACCTCGCTGCCCGACCGGGTCCGGCGGCTCGTCTCCGACACCGGCCCGACGTGGCTGGCCGGGGCCATCGCCGCCGGCCCGGCGACGATGGCGACGCTCCTGACCGCCGGGGCGACGTACGGCTACACGCTCCTGTGGGTCGTGGTCCTCTCTGCCGTTCTCGGCGCGACGGCACAGTATCTCTCGGCGCGGCTCGCGCTCCCGGCCGACTGCGGCATCGTCGGCCTCGTCGAGGCACACCTCGGCGACCGGTGGGCGTGGCTCCTCGTCGCAGACGTGGTACTCGCGGCGGGACTCGCCCAGCTCGTGATCGTTCGGACCGTCGCGGACGTGACGAGCGTCGTGACGGGGCTCGACTCGCGGGCCGCGGGCGTCGGCTGGGCGATACTGCTCGCCGTCGGCCTCGCGGGCCGGGGATACCGGCTCGCGGAGGTGGGTGCGAAGCTCGTCGTGTCGGCCGTCGTCGTCGCGTTCGTCGCGAGCCTGTTCGTCGTGCCCGTGGACCCGAGCGCGGCGGCGACCGGGCTCGTCCCGGTCATCCCCGAGGGCGTCTCGGGCGCGCTTCTCGCCGCGGGCATCCTCGGCGGCGCCGTCCACGTCACGCTGGTGACGATGCAGACGTACACGGTCCGGGCGCGGGGCTGGACCGCAGACGACCTCTCGCTCGCGCGCCTCGACGTGGCCGCGTCGATGCTCGTCGCGTTCGGCGGGTATTCGCTCGCCATCTTCCTCGTCACGGCGGCCGTCCTGAGCGGCCAGACGGGCCTCTCGCCCGTCTCGGCGGCGGCGGCGCTCGGCCCCGTTGCCGGCCCGTGGGCCGAGCGACTGTTTCTCGCCGGCCTCCTCGGCGCCGCCGTCTCGACGCTCGGCGGCAACACCGTCGTCCCGCCGTATCTCGTCGCGGAGAAACTCGGGTGGGGGACGGACGTCTCGGACCCGCGCTACCGCGGACTACTGGCCGGTACTGCCCTGCTCTCGGGGCTCGGCGTGTTCGTCGGCGGCGCCCTGTTCCCCCTGCTGGCGCTCGTCCTCGCGTTCGGTCTCGTCGGGACGCCGTTCGCGCTGGCTATCGTCCTCCTGCTTCTCGCGGACGAGGACGCGCCCGGGAGCCTCACGACCCCGGCGGCCGTCGGCGGCGTCGTCACGCTCGTCGTCGCCGTCGCGACGGCGGGACAGTTCGTCGCCGGCCACGCCGGGTCGGCGACGAGCGACCCCATCTCGGCGCTCGTGGTCGCCTTCGCCGTCGTCTTCGGTCTCGCGACGGCAGTCCTCTGTGCGCGCGCCCTTCGCGACGGCGCGGCGAGGCGCGCCGTCGGCTCCTGACCCCCGTGACGCGTCTCGCGGTCGGTGGCGTCGGGCCGAGACGTCGAATCAGTAGCTGCCGCCCTCCTCGAAGCACCGGCCACACTTGGTGGCGCTGTCGTCGCTGGCCGCCCGTTCGACCGGGACCTCTCGGAGCTGGTCGTGACTGACGTGGTGTGTGACCCCGCAGACGGTGTGGAGGTCTGACGATCCGCTCTCGTGTTTGTGGACCGTCATGGTACACTCGTTCAGGATCACGTGTAGAACCGTGCGGGTCGTGCGCGTAACAAACGCCGGGACGACCCGGAACATCACAACAGCGCGTCGCCGCCGCGACTGGGCGCCGACGCCTGACCCCCGACTATTTGAACGCCCCCGCCTGACCGTGGTCCAATGACGGAGGTCGAGGGGTCGCGCGAGGCGTTCGACCGGCGGGGGACGCTGGGGGTCGAAGAGGAGTTCTTCGTCGTCGACGGGCGGGGGCGCCCCACCTCGGGCATCGACGACCTCGTCTACGACTCCGAGCCGCCAGACCCGCTCGCCGGACGGCTGGACCACGAACTGTTCCAGTTCACCATCGAGACGCAGACGCCGACCGTCGAGTCGCCCGGCGAGGCAGACGCGGCCCTCCGGACGGTCCGTGAGGCGCTGACCGAGCACGCGACCACACACGGCTACCGGATCGCCGGCGCGGGCCTCCACCCCGCGGCGGCCTGGCGGGAACTCGACCACGCGCGAAAGGAGCGGTACCGCAAACAGTTAGACCGGATCCAGTACCCACAGCACCGCAACACGACGGCGGGACTCCACGTCCACGTGGGCGTCGACGACGCCGACCGCGCGACGTGGGTCGCGAACGAACTCCGGTGGCATCTCGCGCCGATGCTCGCGCTCTCGGTCAACTCGCCGTTCTGGAACGGCTTCGACACCGGTCTCGCCTCGGCGCGCGCCGTCGTGTTCGAGAACCTGCCGAACACGGGGGTTCCGACGCGGTTCGAGAGCTTCGACGACTTCCGCCGGTACGAGCGTCGGATGGTCGAGAGCGGCTCGATCAGAGATCGCGGCGAACTCTGGTTCGACGTCCGGCCTCACACCGGCCACGGCACCGTCGAGGTGCGCGCCCCGGACGGCCAGCACGACCCGGACCGTGTCGCCGCGTTCGTCGAACACGTCCACGCGCTCGTGACCGACCTCGCGGAGCGACACGCGGACGGCGAGTCCGGGACCGACCCGCGCCGGGAGTTCCTCGACGAGAACAAGTGGCGGGCGATCCGTCACGGTCGCGACGCGGCCTTCCTCACGCCGGACGCGACAGACGAACTGACGCTCGGAGAGTACGTCGACCGGGAGGCAGACCGGCTCGGCGTCACGGGAATCGTCGACCTGTACGAGGCCGAGAGCGGCGCGGCGCGTCAGCGCCGGCTCCGGGACTCGGGCGGCCTCGACCGACTCTGCGAGGGGGTCGTACTCGCCGAGACGGCCGGCGTCCGGGAGGAGCGAGCGTGACCCGGAACGTCGCGCTCGGAGGGACGTTCGACCCGGTCCACGACGGCCACCGCGCGCTCTTCTGTCGCGCGTTCGAACTCGGCGACGTCACCGTCGGCCTGACGACCGACGCGCTGGCGCCGAAGACCCGCGCAGAAGACCGGTACGTCCGCCCGTACGCGGAGCGCGAGGCGGACCTCGGGGAGGAACTGGCGACGCTCGCGGCCGACCACGGCCGCGCGTTCGAGATCCGACCGCTCGACGAGCCGACCGGTATCGCGACAGAGCCGGCGTTCGACGTGCTGGTCGTCTCGCCGGAGACCGCGCGCGGCGCAGAGCGGGTCAACGAGGCCCGGCGCGACCGGGGGCTCGACCCGCTCCGGGTCGAGGTGGTCGACCACGTCCCCGCGGCGGACGGCGAGCCGATCTCCTCGACGCGGATCGTCCGCGGCGAGATCGACGAACACGGCGCACTGACGCCCGCCGCGAACGGCCGTGGCGCCGAGCCCCCCGGCTGATCACCAGTCGGGCACGTCGAACCCCGCGTCCGCGAGGCGAGCCTTCCAGCGCCCCTGGACGCTCGGGCGCGAGACGCCCATCTCGCGCGCGACCGCGCTCTGCGAGCGCTGCTCGCCCGCCAGCAGGGCGCCCGCGTAGAGACTCGCCGCGGCCGCCGCGGGCTTCGAGCGGTCGTCCTCGGGCACGTCCGAGAGGAAGAGGTCGACGGCGTTCGCGCGCGCCTCGTCGCCGAGGCCGAGCCCCGTCGCGGCGGCCTCGATACGGTCGAGCCACGCCTCGTGTTCGATCCGGTCACGCGCCGGGTACACGTCCGGTCGTCGCCGTCCAGCGACTTAACGCCGCGGGCGAACGACGGGTTGAAGCCGGCGCCGTCGGTACGTCGGTCCGCGCGCGGGTAGCCAAGCGGCCAACGGCGCAGCGCTTAGGACGCTGTCCCACAGGGGTCCGCAGGTTCGAATCCTGTCCCGCGCAGTTCTCGACTCGAACGAACGTGAGAGTCGGAACTGCGCCGAAGGATTCGAAGCAGGGAGTGGAGGGAGTGAGCGGAGCGAACGACCGGAACGAGTGAGGTTCGAATCCTGTCCCGCGCACTCGGCCCTCACGCCGTCTCGTGGAACCTCGTGTCCGCACGAAGCACGACACGTCGCCAGTCGCACGCACTGGAACGGCTGACTCTCGCACTGATCGCGAGTTTCGCGCATCCGGTGTCCCGGCTCTCCCTGCCCGAGCAGAACCCGGTGAGAGGCGGTATCCCGCGACTCAGTCCGGAGACGCCCGCCTCGGGATCGGTAGCCGTCCTGCGGCGGTCCCCGTCGGGGAGAGCCGATCAGTCAGCGGTCGGCGAACTCGACGCCGGTGACCTCGAACCGGGCCCCGCCCTGGTCGCTCTCGGTCACCGCAACCTCCCACCCGTGTGCGTCGACGATCTGCTCGACGATCCGCAGACCGAACCCGGTGCCGCCGTCGTTCGTCGAGTATCCCGCCTCGAAGACGTCCTCGCGGTCGGACTCGGGGATACCTGGTCCGGTGTCCGCGACGTAGAAGCCGTCGTCTATCGTACCGACGGCCACCGTCACGTCGTCGCCGCCGTGTTCTACGGCGTTCCGATAGAGGTTCTCGAACAGTTCCCGGAGCCGACTCTGGTCGGCCTCGACGGCCGGTGAGACGTCGACCTCGAGCGATGCCTGTGCCGTATCCACGGTCCGCCAGCTCGTTTCGACGACATCCTCGAACGCGACAGGCTGGACCTCGGCCACGGTTTCCCCCTGTCGTGCCAGTGTCAGCAGGTCCTCGATAAGCGCCTGGCTGCGGTCGATCGCGTCCGCTGCCCGGGCGAGATAGTCGCTCTCACGGGTCTCCCGTGCCAGTTCGAGGGTCCCCTCGGCCACGGCGAGCGGATTCCGCAGGTCGTGGCTGACGATACTGGCGAACTCCTCGAGCTGTCTCTTCTGCCGTTCGAGTTCCTGTCGCCGCTCGGCCTCTTCCGTGACATTCTGTGACACGCTCAGTCCGTAGGCAATCTCTCCGTCGCCCGGTCGCACGGGGGTCGTCTGAATGCGGTACTGCTCTCCGTCGTACTCCTGTTCGTACGTGTGACTGGCTCCGTCTATCGTCTCTCTGTAGTAGTGGGCGGTCTTCTCGGCGATCTCCTCGGGGAACAGGTCGTGTGGCGTTGCCCCCGTGACCTCCTCGGCGGAGAGCCCGACAGCGGCCAGTTCCTGCCCGCCAGCCCGGACGTACTCTAACTCCGTGTCGAACAGGAACACTGCGCCGTCGGGGAAGTTCTCGACCAGGGTCTGGTACTGACTGTTGATCGTCTCTAACTCCCGCTCGCGCGCCTTCTGGTCGGTGATGTCCCGGAGTGTCCCGACTGACCCGTTGAACTGTCCCCCCTCGTACTGAACCACGCCCATGTGATCCTCACAGACGACCGGGTCGCCCTCGCGGGGGTGGATCGTCACCTCGAACACGACCGACTCCGGTCCGTCGTCCGAGAGCAACCGTCCTAACTCCCGCT
>JBDGTD010000101.1:0-20033 GCA_042217165.1 Haloferacaceae archaeon
TCCCACGCGTGCTGTCGGTTTGCTCGCTCGGTGAAACTCGGCGGGTCGGCGGCGGCCGCCGTGTCTGGCATACCGTAGAGTCCGAGTGTCGTGCTGAGCGCGCTACTGCCCCCGATGACGAGGGCGGATTTCATGAACGACCGTCGCTCGACCCCCCGACTCTCGTCGTTGTCTGTCGACACCTCGTCGTCCTTGTCAGAACCGCTACCGTTGTGAACCGGGCATCCCATCTTGACTCTTCTTCCCAGACGGGAAATAATGTCAGGCAGACACGACCAGTTTATGAATCTTTTGCAAAATCGAACCGAACGCTACGCGCGGGGGAAGCGCCCGGTCCCGCCGTCCGGTCGTGTTCCGTCGTGGGACGCTCTCTCCGACGCGTAGCGGGGTCGGCCGTGCGAGCGAAGGTCGGCTGTGGTGACGACTCGGGTCGGGGTCAGTCTCTCGCACCCCTCCGTGCAGACGTATTTGTATCAGCGACGAACAGTCCGAATTTGAAGACTACACCCTCTGTACCCGGGACTCCCTCGCGGAAGTATCATCGAACGAAGCTATCTAGACAGAGCCGGACTTCTGGTCTGTGCAAACAGAACTCCCGGGCTTCCCACTCTCGGTCGTTGCAAATACGACCTGTTTAGCCGAGAACTATCAGTCCGGTAGCAACGAGTACACACGCCGCGAGCGAGGTAAAAATCAGCAGACCGACCCACCCGTAGTCACCGTCTTCTGTCCACCCGCTGTAGAACGCCGGCCTGTTCCGGACGAGATTGGCCCCGACCGAAACAAGCAGGCCTCCTCCCGATCCGACCAGAAACGTCAGCAGCCCATCCAGAGCGACCAGTGAGACGACCATCTGACTGACACCGACGAGCAGCGCCATCACTCCGCCAAACTGTGCCCGTGTCAGACGCCGTACGCCTGGAACGGGGCCCGACAGGCGTAGGGACTCGACGTCGTCGCTCATACGCCTGCGACTGTGAGAACTCAGGTTAATCTACTGGTCACCGTGGATAGGCTAACTGGCCGGTGACTCTGTTCGGGGGCGGCGACACGCGAAGAGTCGTCGTGTCGGCCTCACGTCCTGCACCCGGCAGCGAGTGCAAAAGCACTACACCACGATGGACTCTGCACGAGGCTACTCTACTCTACCAGTGTGAGGGCCCCGAACTTCGGCTCTATACTGGGCGACGAACTCGTAGCCGTAACGACCGTCACCGATTCAGTCTCTCCCCGCACCGTGGCGCGTATCCCGTACCGCAGGGACCGCGAGAGGCGGTACGAGACGGCTGCCTGCCTGTCTTTCCCGGAACGGTTTCGGGAGATTCGCTCCGCCGCCAGTTCCGCGCCGGACGGCGACTGCGTTTCCGCCCGTTCCAGCCGACCGGATCACGCCTGACCGGGCTTCTCCGGGTGTTCACCGGACGTAGGCCTCGTAGCGAACCTCGAAACCGGTGTGTCGTGCGGGTGCCACAGTGTGGCGCGAGTCGTAACCGTACGAGAGAGCGACCGTTCCCGTCGGCGAGTCGGCGGGGTTCGTCGTGACGTTCCCGGGGACTGGCGTCCGGTGTCGGTCAGGTCGGCGCAGGGCCGCTCTGGCCGGGCGTCAGGCCGCCGCTGGCCGGCGACGCACTGCCGACGTGGGAGTGGTCTTGCCCCGTGGTCCGGTAGTCGAACCCACGACGTCGGGCACCCCCGCGCTTTACTGCGGGGAGGATGCCAGTTCAGAGGAGTCGTCGGGTATGGATCAGGACACCGTTCGTACCGTCGCCGTCGTTCTCGTCCTGGCCAGCGCCGGGGTCGGTGTCTGGGGAATCGGGTGGTACCAGTCCGGTAGCGACTGTGACCCGTACTACCTCTCGGTCGACGCCACGCAGTCGGGGTCGGACGACGTCCCCACGGTCGCCTACGAGAACCTGACAGCAGCACAACAGCGAACGTTCCGCCGGACGCTGGCGACAGACGACAACTACAGGGGCTTCTCGGAGCCCCAGTTCGACGGGAGGATGCGCGTGCAGTACCGGGGCGACACGTATCTGGTCTCGCTCATCGTGAGCGACGGCTGCCGACCGCTCCTCAACTTCCTGCTCAGAGCGGCGCCGGTGGCGGCTGGCGGAGGTGGCCTCCTCGCTGGGGGCTACCTCCTCTACCGGGGCAGACCATAGCGGGAGCGGGTCTCTCGTGTGCTACCCGCCGCGCGCGGCACCGACCCGGCTACGAGAGCCCCGGACCGGGAGACCGCACGACCCCGCGACAGTGTCACCCGACCAGCGTCGACGCGGCCACCAGGAGGTACGCGCTGGCGTTGACGACGGCCGCGAGTTCGAACGACCGGCGGCCGGACAGGGCGGTTCGGACCCGGAGCCCGTGGTAGTGGATCCAGCCCGTCCAGGCGGCGACGCCGGCCTGCACGGCGAGTGCGACCGGACGGCTCGCGCGGACCCCGGCGGTGAACGCATCGACGACGGCCCGTACAGACCCGGCGGCGGCCGTGTCGACCGTCCCGAGGGTCAGGACGAGGAGTCCGGCCGTCACGACGGCCCCGGCGGCCCACGGGACGGTCCCCCAGCCGGTGACGACGATTGCGTCGCGGCCGTCGACCTCCGCGCGAGCGAGTGCGTAGACGGCGCCCGCGACGAGACCCCACGAGACGAGCGTCGAGAGGAACTGAACGACCGCCTGCTGGCCGACGACGCGCCAGACGACCGACCGAACCGAGACCCGCGCAGACTCACTACACCCTTCGGGGGTCGAGAAGTCGACCGTCCGGCCGTCGACGGTCATCGGCTCCCGGTTCTCGCAGAGGCGCTCGGGCGGCCTGTCCGGGTTCTCGACTGTCGTCCCCGGAGCGAAACTGTGGGCGAGCGCCCACCCGACCGGGACGAGGGCGAGCGCGGAGACCAGCGCCACGAGCGCGACCACGGCCAGAGCGCGGTCCGCGGACGGCGACTCGTCGGCGAACGCCTGTGCTGGCTCGAGGGGCGGGACCGGCACGAGTCTGCCGGTGCCGGGGCGAGTACACATATAAGGCCTGCTATGACCGTTCTATAGAGTCGTTCGGGCCCCGGCGCACGGGGGCCGCACGCGTCGCCTCTCGACGGCGACCGCATCCGATTTGTCGTTCCGGCTCCACCTCAGGTCGTGCGACTCGTCGACCGCGTTCTCGCGTACCTGCCAGCCCTCCTCGTGCCGCTCGCGTGGACGTTTACGACGCTCGTCGGGTTCACGGCGCTCGTCTCCGCGACCGCGCTCCGGGTCGGGCTCTCGGTGATGTGTGTCCTCTTTGCCGTCTTCGCCGCCCACCCCGAGATGCGCGGGCCGGCGCTCGGCGCGTGGCGCGCGGTGATAGTCGCGGGTCTCGTCGCGACGCTCGCGGCGCTCGCGACGCTCGTCTTCGGCGGCGAGCCGGGGCTGCTGGCGGGTCGGTTCGCCGTCGTCGTCTGGCTCGGCGCCCCGGCGTACGGCCTCGTCCGGACGGGCCGGGCGCTCGCGAACCGGCGCTACGACGGCTTCGCGGCGGCGTCGCTCGTCGGAGCGGCGCTGGTCGCGTCCGCGGCGCTCCCGCAGGTCCCGCCGGCGGCAGCCCTCGCTGGACTCCTCGTCGGCGGGCTGGGTCAGACCGCGAGCGTCGCCGACGCAGTCGTCAGGCAGGCCCGGAGTCAGTCCCGCAGCGCCTGAACGGGGTCGGCGGTCGCGGCCTGCCACGCGGGGTAGAGCCCGGAGAGCAGGGCAACCCCGACCCCGAAGACCAGCGCGAGGACGAGAAAGCCCGCGTTCCGGGCGTTGACCACGGCGTCGACGGTTACCTCGGGGACGAGGAGAAACAGGCCGAGGGCGACCAGTCCCGCGCAGACGGCGCCGACGACGGCACCGACGGCACCGAGCAGTCCGGCCTCGACGAGGACGATCCGGAGGATATCGCCGCGCTGAACGCCGACTGCGCGGAGGACACCGATCTCCTCGCGGCGCTCCGAGACGCTCATCAGCATCACGTTGAGGATCGCGACCCCGGCGACGAGCAGCGAGACCCCGCCGATGGCGAGCAGGAAGGTGTTGAGCAGGGCGAAAAACCGGTCGATCTCGGCGACGATCGACCCGAGTTCCAGCACGTCGACCCGTTCGACCCGGGCGTTCACCCGGGTTCTGATCGCGCCGGCGATCCGGCTCGCCTCCGCGCCGGAGTCGGCCTGGACTATCACCTGCGAGGCGCCGCCCGTCTCGAAGCTGTCCGGCGGGAGCAGAACTGCTCGGTCGGGCCGGACGGGCGTGATCGAGTCCTGTTCGGCGAGGACGGCCACCACCCGGTACTCCTCGCCATCGACCGTCACCGTTCGGCCGACCCCGACGCCCAGGTCCGCGGCGATCTCGGAGCCGACCACCGCGCCGCGACGGTGGACCTCCGGCAGTTCGCCGTCGCTCGCCGCGAACAGCCGTCTCGGCCGCTCGATCCCGTACAGCGTCGCGAACGTGCCGCCGCGCCCGCCGCGGCTGACCATCCCCCCGCCCGACCGCACGGGGACGACCGTCGCGCCGTCCGCGATCCGTCGGATCCGCGTGATCTCCCGGCGGTCGACCGTCTCTTCGCCCCGGTCGGCGTTCGGACTGACGATCACCTGACTGCCGAGCCCGCCGATGGCGTCCTGTGCGGTGTACTGGACCACCGTGCCGAGGACGCCGAGTGTCGCTACCGCGAACACGCCGATGACGATTCCGAGCGCCGCGAGTGCGGTCCGCACGCGGTTCCGCGTGATGTTCCGCCGCGCGAGGGAGGCAGCCGCGCGCACCGGCTACCCCTCCCCACCGTCGTCCGGTCGCTCGCCCCGGATCGTGTCTCGCCGCCGCCATCCGATTCCGACGAGCGCCGCGAGGGGCACCCCGACTGCGAGCGCGAGGAGGAGCCCGCTCGGCGCGCCGTCGTCACCCTCTGGCGGAGGCGGGAGCGGCAGCGCGACCGTCCGGGTCGACGTGACGCCGTCCTCGCGCGAGACGACGCGAATCTCGACCGCCTCGACCTGACCGGTCGCCCGCGCGGTCAGGTCGAACGGCGCGAAGCCGCTCCCGTCGAGTTCGCCGACGAAGTACCGCCGCGCGGGGTAGGTCGGGGTGACGTTTTCGCTCCGGACCACCTCGACGACGACGCCCCGTGCGGCCCCCCGCCCGACGTTGACGAGGTTGCCCGAGACGGCGATCGAGCCGTTCTCGCTCCGCCGGACGTTCACGTCGGTCAGTTCGAGGACCGCGACCTCGGGCCGGTAGTCGAGCGTGTACGTCGTCGTCGTCGCCCCGCGGGTTCCCGCGCGGTACCTCACTCGAAACACGACCGGGCCGTGCGTCCGGATGCGGCCGAGGTCGACCGTCACGGTTCCGGACTCGCCCGGTCCCAGCACGTCGTCGAGCCGCTGGCGCGGGAGTGTGCGGTTCCCGGCGACGGGCGTCACCACCACGTCGGCGGCACGGACGGTCCCGAAGTTCGTCACCTCGACGGTGTACGTCGTCGACGTTCTCTCGTCTTCGGATTCGCCGCTGTTCGTCGCGCCGCCGCCGATCAGCCCGGAGAGCCCGCTCGGCACCGCTCCCTCGTCGTTCTCGGGCGGCGGCTGCCGGCGCACCTCGACGCCGAGGTCGGGGTCGTGCGGCGCGACCGACACCGCAACCTCCCGACGGACCTCGCGTTCGACCCCCGAGGCGTCGGTGTAGGCGACGACGACGGCGAGGGACTGGTCGCCCGCCGCCCTCGGGACGGTGCTGAGGTTGACGACCTCCTCTGTCCCCGCGGCGAGCGCCGGGACGAACGCGGCGGAGCGGTTCGCGCTCCCCAGCGGCTCCACGAGGCGAACAGCCACGTCCCGAATCGGCGCGGTCGTCGGGTTGCCGACGGTCACGGCGACGCGCGTCGGCGAGTCGACGGCCGCGGGGCCGGTCTGCACGCTCACCTGCGGGGGCGCCTGCTCGACGGTCACGGGCACGGGTCGGGTCACGGTCACCCGGTCACCGTCGGCGTCCCGGCCGACGACCCGGAGCGTGAGCGTCCGGGCGCCGGGCTCGTCGAACGCCGTTGCGAGCGGGACCGAGACGGTGTCGCCGGGCGAGAGCGACCCGACGTCGTCCGCGGCGACGCGAACGCCGTCGTCGCGGAGTTCGACCGTCTCGACCTCGACGGGAGAGGGGCTCCCGGCGGAGTTGCGGATCGTCGCGTCGACGACCACCTGCGACCCGACCGTCGCGACCTCCGGCGTGACGGTGACGTCGGTGACGGCGAGCCTGGCGTCGGGCACCGCGGCGGCACCACCGGCGAGCGCCGAGACGGCGAGGAGGGCGGCGAAGAGGGCGGCGAGACGGTCCGCGGACACAGTGATTCGCGGGACCGAGCGGGTATACGGCTTACGGGGGGTCGGGGAGCGCCGCGAGGACCATCGGGACGCTCCCGCCGAAGGGGTCTGAGACGGCGCGCTGCCACTCGACGCGGAACCCCGCGTCGCGCAGGAGGTCGACCGTCGCCTCCGGGCCGGGCGTCGAGAACAGCATCGACTCGCGCGTGCCGAGCCACCCGCGGCGGACGGACTCCGAGCGGCTGGACCCGACCGTCGCGAGGAAGCTTCCGCCGGGGCGGAGGACCCGCGCGGCCTCGCGGTAGACGGCGCCGTGGTCGGCCCGGGGGACGTGAAACACCGAGTGGTAGGCGGTGACGGCGTCGAAGGCGTCGTCCGCGAACGGGAGGGTGGTCATCTCGCCCTGGGCGGCCACGAACCCCGCGTCTCGCGCGAGCCCGCACCCCCGTCCGGAGATATCGATCCCCACCGACCCCGGCGGGAGGTTCGCGAGCGTCCGCGCGCCGTCGCCACAGCCGAGGTCCAGCGCGCGGTCGTCCGGGTCGAGGTCGAGTTCGGAGCCGATAAGCGCCGCGTCCGGGCCGTCGGGGTCGCGCGTCGCCGCGTACGGTTCGGCGAGGGTGTCCCACGCGTCGCGGACCGCACGACGGTCCATCGGAGGGTCAGACACACGAGACGGTACGGCTGGCTCGGTCATAAGCCGCTCCCTCCCGCCGGCCCGGGCGACTTAACAGGCCGGGGGGCGTCGCGCGGGTATGACTGACCGCCCCGACCCCGCCGAGAGGGACGCCGCGCGACGACCCCCGAGCGCGGCGGCGACGCGATGAGCGCGCCCGTCGCCGGCGGCGCGCGCCGCGGGGCGGACGAGCCCCCGGCGGAGGCGTACGCCCGGACCGACCTCACCTTCGACGTCGAGGGGGCGGCCTGTGCCGCGTGGCTGTACCGCCCGGACCGGCGGGAGACGACCCGTCTCGTCGTGACCGCGCCGGGACTCCTCCCCGACCGGCGGACCGTCGCGCCCGTCGCGCGCCGGTACGCCGCCGCCGGCCACCCCGTCCTCCTGTTCGCGCCGCGCGGGGCCGTCGGGAGCGACGGCGAGGCGAACCTGCTCTCGCCCGCCCGTCAGACCGCGGACTGGGCGGCGGCGCTCGACCTCGCCGGACGGCTGGACGACGTCGACGGCTCGCGGCCGGTCCTCCGTGGCCGGGGGCTCGCGGGGCTGCTCGCGCTCTCGACGGCGACGGAGCGCCGCGTCGCCGGCGTCGTCGCCCGCGCGCCGCTGGTCTCTGGCCTGTCGCTTCGGCGTCACGGTCCGACAGCCCTCGCCAAGCTCCTCCTCGCGGCCGGTCGCGACGCCCTCCCGGCCCTGTCCGCGACGGTGCCCGCGGCGACGGCCGACCCCGGTGAGCCGTCGCTGTACGGCGGCGTCGGGCCACCAGCCCTCGACCGGCACCTCCCGGAAGGGGCGGGTGCCCGAACGCGAGTCCCGGCGCGGTCGGCGCTGGCGCTTCGTTCGCCCGACATCCCCGACTTCGGGGCCGTCCGGTCGCCGGCGCTGCTCACCGCCGCGGGCGACGGCGGTCTCGTCGACCCCGGCGCCGTCTCCGCCGCCGCCGATACCCTCCCCGAGGGGACCTTCTTCCGTCACCCTGGGGACGACGTCTCGGTGCTGGGCCGACCCGACGCGGACCCGGCGCTCCCCCACGAGTTCACGTTTCTCGCGGGGCTCGACTGACCGCACAGACGTTAACTACGTCACGAAGCTTATCTGATCGTATGACTCGCGCCCGAGTACCACACGCCGCCGTCGCTACGCTCCTTGCCGCCGCCGTCGTCCTCTCCGCGGCCCCGGCGCCGGCCGCAGCGCAGTCGGACGCGCCGGCGTGGGCCGACGAACTGTTCGCCGACCTCCAGACGATGTCCGAGCGGTACAACGCGAACGTCGACGGCGCACGCGCCGACATGAGCGGACCGACCCGGGCCGTCTACGACCAGTTGAACGGCCGGACGGTGAACGTCTACCTCCACGGCACGGACGTCACCTACTCGTTCCGCGTGACCGAGGCCGGCCGCATCGTCGACTTCCAGCAGGGGACCCGCGACGACGCGCATCTCGCGATGTTTCTCACCCGCGAGACGGCCGAGCGGCTGACGGACGTCGACGACCCCGTTCGGACGTTCGTGACCGCCGTCGAGACGGGACGGTTCGTCGGGAGCGGCGACGACCGGACCGTCCGCGGCGTGGTGATCCGCGGCGAGTCCGACCGGTACGTCGAGCGGGCGAAGTGGGGTGTAATCAACCTCTCGAAGGGGTTCCTGTTCTGAGCGGGGCGACAGACCGCTCCCGTCGCGCTTCTCGGCACCGCACGGTTCCGTGCGCCGTCAAGCCGTGAGGACACCGTCGACCCGAGAACGGCGGCGGTTCGGCGTCGCGGCCGACACCGGCGGCGAGTTCGCGGCCACCGAGACGACACTCGGCGGCCGCGGCGTCTACGCCGGGACGACGACCGAGAGCCCGCGCTCCCGGAGCGCCTGCGCGGTCGGGCTGTCGCTCGCGACCAGCACCTCGTCCGCGCCGGCCTCGTTCGCGACTGCGGCGATTCCGTCGACCACGTCGTCCTCGGGGCGGTGTAGCCGGACGGTCGCCCGCGCGCCGAGGCGCGACCGGACGACGTTGAGAGCCTCCGCTCCGTCGCGTCGGGCGGTCGGGTCGGCGTCGGGCGCGAAGACGTGGACGGCGTGCAGGGTGGACAGGTCTCGGTCCGCGAGGCCGTCACAGAGGCTGGCGGCGTCGTTCACCGTCTCGACGGCGAGCAGGGTCGTCACGGCCGCCGTTTCGGACGGACAAGGAAACGTTGTTCGCTCCACAAGACCCATACGAGTGCCAGCGGGACCCCACCGCCGTGCCCTCCGAACGACAGTTCATCGCCGCAGCGGCGGTCGTCGCCGTCGTCACCGCGGGGGTGGTCGCCGTGGCTCCGGGCGCCGTCGCGAACCCGAGTGACGACCCGGTGCGCCCCGGTCCCGTCTCTCTCGTGGACATCGCCATCGCCGAGAACGGCGTCACCGGCGAGACGGCGACCCTCGCGGTCGAGACTCGACTCCAGCACCGCGGCCCGCCCGCGCCGAACGTCACCGTCACCGTGCGGGCGATAGACACCCAGTCTGGCCTGCTGACGGCGGAGCGGACCGTCGAGGTCGGCACGCTGACGGGCGAGCGCGAGGTCGTCGCCCGGACGAACCTGACCGTCCCGCGCGAGGGCGGCTACCGGATCGAGACCGCGGTGTACGTCGACGGACGCCGCGTCGAGACCGGATCGCGGACGATCAGCGGGCTCTCGGCGCTGACGCCGCCGCGCGCCCGGTCGACCGTCGCCTTCGCAGACGACAGCCCGATTCCGGCGCTCTCCGTCTCGGTCGCCGAGGCGAGCGGCAACCGGACGACGCTCGCGATCACCTCGTCGCTGGAGAACGGCGGCAACGAACCCGTCGGTGACCTCGCGGTCCGGGTCGTGGTGCGGCAGGCAGCGTCGAACGTCGTCGCCGCGGACCGAACCGTCGAGGTCGGGCGCATCGGGCCGGGCCGAACCGACGGCGCGACCGTCGAGGTGACGGTGCCCGCGAACTACAACTACCGGGTGGACGCCGTCCTCCTGCGCGACGGGGTCCGTCTCGACACTGCCCAGACCGTCGTGAACCTGAACCCGACACGGACGATCGATGCCGACACCGAGCAGAAGACGGTCCAGTTCGAGGCGAGCGAGTTCGAACGCGACGGCGGCGAAAAGCCCGACCGGGCGGAGGCGACCGGGAGGCCCGTCGAGGGCGGCGGACCGGGCTTCGGCCCCATCGCGCCCGTCGTCGCGGCGCTGGCGCTGGCCGCGCTGGCGGTCGCGCGGTCGCGGGTCGGAGGTGACAGCGGATGAGCGAGCGCGAGAGCGACCGAACGGACGACAGAGAGCGTGCGGACGACCACGACGGCGAGACATCCATGACCGAGACGACCGCGACGACAACGACGGACAGCGAGACGGACGAGACTGCCCCTTCGACCGCCGACCGCGTGCGACGCGGGGTGGACTACCTGCTGCTCGCGGGGCTCGCGGTGTTCGCGCTCGTCGCCGCGGTCGGCGTCTACACCTCCGTACAGGGCGTGATCCAGACGTGGGTCCAGCCGGACTACCAGCCGATCGTCAACGCGGCGTTCAACCTCGTCGTGTTGCTCGTCGTCGGCGCCGGCCTCGTGCGGCAGGTCAGACGGCTGAGCTGACGGCGACCCAGCCGAGGAAGACGGCGAACCCGCCGAGCGCGGTGCTGGCGACCGCGTGGAGGCGCAGGCGGTCGAGCAGCGCGTGGTCGTCCTCCGCAAGCGCCTCGTGGACCTCACTCCCGATCTCACAGCGCGGCAGGAAGTCCATCGCGACGTGGAGAAAGACCCCGACCGCGAAGCCGAACACGACACCCCTGACCGCGCCACTCGCCGGGAGCCCGACGGCCGCAGCCGCGATGCCGCCCAGGCCGACCCCCGCCGCGGGGAGGAGGAGTACGCTCCAGTGGGTCGCGGAGCGAGAGAGCCGCGTCGCGGCGGCGTAGCCCGCCGGTCCCTTGTGCGAGACGATCGCGAGGCCGAGCAGGAGACTCACCTCTACGTTGCCGTAGACGATCCCGATCACGACCCCCGCGGCGACGGCGTGGGCCGTCAGTTCCACGACGGTCCGGTCTACCGGCAGGTCGACGTGCGCGAGGCGGTGGCCGATGCTGTGAGACGCGAACCCGAGCAGGAGTCCGAGCGCGACGCCGAGCCCGCCGAACTGCGGGTCGTGACCGATCGCGGTCGGGAGGAGAAAGACGGCGGCGCTCGTCACCATCGCGCCGCTCGCCAGCCCGTAGCCCCACACCAGCGCGCCCGCACGCGGCGAGGCACCCGCTCGTGCGCCGAGCGGCGCCGCGAGCGCCATCGCGAGGTAGGCCACCCACGCCACGACCACGAGGGTCGTCTGTCCCCCGCTCGCGGCGACGGCGGTCGCGCCGACCAGCGCGAGCGTCGCGCCGACCCCGGCGACCGACGGCCCGCCCTCGGTCACGTTCACGTTACTAACTCCGCGAGGTAGGTTAATAACGATGCCGGTCGGTCAGCGTGTCGCCCGCTTCCACGTCTTGAGGTCGACGACCGATCCGTCGATCTCGTCTGCGTCCGCCTCCGTCGCCGCCCACCGGAACATCGGCGCCACGTCCTCGGGGTCGCGCCCGGTTCCGCCCGAGAGGTCCGTCGCGACCAGGCCGGGATCGACCGTCGCGACGGTGGCGTCGAGGTCGGCGGCGAACCCTCTGACCAGCGCCTCCGCGCCCGCCTTCGAGACGGCGTAGGCACCCATGCCGGGTTTCCCCGCTCGCGCGACCGACCCCGAGGGAACGAGGACACGGGCGTCGGCCGCGAGGTGGGGACCGAGCTCTCGGACCGTCGCGAACACGCCCCGGACGTTCGTCCGCAGGGTGTCGTCGAACACGGCGTAGGTCTCGTCGGGGAGCGGTGCGTCGCCGGGCGTCCCGTGGTTGACCGCGGCGTTCGCGACGACCACGTCGACGAGCCCGCCGCTCGCGGCCGTCTCCGCCAGCCGCTCGAGGTCGTACTCGTCGCGCACGTCGGCGCGCAGCGCCGTCGCGGTCCCCCCCTCGTTCCGGATCGACTCGGCGACCGTCGTTACCTCGTCGAGCGTTCGCGCACACGCGACGACGCGGGCCCCTTCGGCGCCGAACAGCCGGGCCACGCTCGCGCCGATTCCCCGGCTCGCGCCGGTCACCACCGCGGTGGTTCCGTCCATACGGCCCCCGGGGACGCGACGAGCGTAAACGCCCCGCCGGTCGGCGGGCGTCCGTGACCTCGGGGTCGCCCGGGCGAGGCTCGCCCACGTCACGGAGTTTATACCCGATCCGCCCGTACAACTCCTATGTCAGTCGCCGATGACGACCTGAACGCAGTCGACGACCTCTCCGCTGTCGCCGGAAGCGACGTCGTGGTCGTCGGCGGCGGGTTCGGCGGACTCTCGACGGCCTGTTATCTCGCAGACGCCGGCGCGGACGTCACCCTCGTAGAGAAAAACGACCAACTCGGCGGTCGGGCGAGCGTCCTCGAGCGCGACGGCTTCCGCTTCGACATGGGCCCGTCGTGGTATCTGATGCCCGACGTGTTCGAGGATTTCTTCGACAACTTCGGGCGGTCGGTCGAGAACTACTACACCCTCAACCGCCTCGACCCGCACTACCGCATCTTCTTCAAGGACGGCGACCAGGTCGACATGCGCGCCGACTTCGAGAAGAACGTCGAGACGTTCGAGTCCTACGAACCCGGCGCGGGCGAGACGCTCCGGGAGTACCTCCAGAAGTCCGAGGAGAACTACACGATCGGGATGGAACATTTCGTCTACGAGGACCGTGCCTCCCTGAGCGACTACGCCGACCTCGACGTCGCACGGAACGCCCGCGGCCTCTCGCTCGTCGGGTCGATGCAGGACCACGTCGAGGACTACTTCGACCACCCGAAGCTCCAGCAGATCGTCCAGTACTCGCTGGTCTTCCTCGGCGGGTCGCCACACAACACCCCGGCGCTCTACAACCTGATGAGCCACGTCGACTTCGACCTCGGCGTCTACTACCCCGACGGCGGCCTCGCGGCGGTGGTCGACGGCGTGGCCGAACTGGGCAGCGAACTCGGTGTCACCTACCGCACGGGCGACCCGGTCGAGGCGATCCGCGGACGGAAGGGCGGCTTCCGGGTGCAGACGAGCGAGAGCGACCTCTTCCCCGACCTCGTGGTCTCGAACGCCGACTACGCCCACACGGAGCAGGAACTCCTCCCGCCCGAGAAGCGCCAGTACGACGCCGACTACTGGGACTCGCGTACCTACGCGCCGAGCGCCTTCCTCCTCTACCTCGGCGTCGAGGGCGACGTGGACGAACTGGAGCACCACACCCTCGTCCTCCCGACCGACTGGGACGACCACTTCGCGGCCATCTTCGACGACCCCGCGTGGCCGGACGACCCCGCCTACTACCTCTGTGTGCCGAGCGAGACCGACCCCTCGGTCGCGCCCGAGGGCCACTCGAACCTGTTCGCCCTCGTCCCCCTCGCGCCGGGCCTTGACGACAGCCCAGCGATGCGCGAGCAGTACCGCGACCTCGTGCTCGACGACATCGCGGCGAACACGGGCGTCGACCTGCGCGACCGGATCGTCGTCGAGGAGTGTTTCAGCGTCTCGGACTTCGCCGACCGATACAACGCGACACAGGGGACGGCGCTCGGCCTCGCGCACACTCTGCGCCAGACCGCGCTCTTCCGGCCGCCCCACGCCTCGACGGCGGTCGACGGCCTCTACTTCACGGGTGCGTTCACGACGCCGGGCATCGGCGTGCCGATGTGTCTCATCAGCGGACAGTTGACCGCCGAACGGATGGCGCGGGACCTCGCCGCAGACCCGCTTCCCCGGGTCGCGGCGCGCTCGGACTGAGATGGGCGACGCCGACGGTGAAACCCTGACCGGGAGCGCACGGCCGGCGGCCGACGGGACGGCCCGTGACCTCGTCGGCCGCCTGCGCTACCTGCTGAAGCTCTCGCGCCCCCGGTTCTGGCTCTACCTCGCCGGCCCCGTCGTGGTCGCCGTCGCGTACGCCGCCGACACGGTCGCGGAGCTGTTCGCGCCGCTCTCGGTCGGTCTGTTCCTCTATTTCCTTCTTCCCGCGAACGTTCTGCTCTACGGCGTCAACGACGTGTTCGACGCCGACGTCGACGAGGAGAACCCGAAAAAGGAGAACAGAGAGGTGCGGTTCGGGGGCGAGCGGTTCGTCGTCGCGGCCGTCGTCCTCTGTGGTCTCCTCGGTCTCGCGCTGTTCGCAGTCGTTCCCCGCGTCGCGTGGGGCTATCTCGCGGGGTTCTTCCTCCTCGGCGTGCAGTACAGCGCCCCCCCGTTCCGGTTCAAGACCACCCCACTGCTCGACTCTATCTCGAACGGCCTCTACGTTCTCCCGGGCGCGGCGACGTACGCCGCACTCGCCGGGGCGCCCCCGCCCCTCCTCGCCCTCGTCGGCGGATGGGCGTGGACGATGGCGATGCACACGTTCTCTGCGATCCCCGATATCGACCCCGACCGGCGGGCGGGCATCGAGACGACGGCCACCGTCCTCGGGCGGGACTGGTCGTTCATCTACTGTGGCGCGCTCTGGCTGGCGGCCGCGGGGCTGTTCGCCGCCCTCGACGTCCGCCTCGGGGCCGTACTCCTCTCGTACCCGCTCGTCCTCGTCGGCGTCTACGGCTCCGGCGTCGCGGTCGACGAGGCGTACTGGTGGTACCCCGCGCTCAACACCGCCGTCGGAGCGGTACTCACGCTCGGCGGCCTCTGGCTGATGATCTATGGCTGATACGGACGCCGACGCACGGTGGACGACCAGCCTCGCCCGCGACGCGGCGAACGGCGACCGGGCGGCCGTCGAGGCCCGCCTCGACGCGCTGGTCCGCGCGAACCGCTTCACCATCGCGGTGGTCTTCCCCACTGTCGGCGCCGTCCTCCTCGTGGCGAGCGCCGAGGGGCTTCCACAGGCGCTCCTCTCGGCCGCGCTCGCGCCCGTCGGCTACGCCTCCGTCGGCCGCGAACTCGGTCGCCGCCTCGCGTTCAATCCGTGGCTCGTCCTCGCCGGCGTCGCCGTGATGCGCGCGCCGCTTCTCGTCGGCGTCGCGCCGCTGGTCGACCGCCGTGCCGCCGGGTGGCTCGGCCTCCTCGTCGGCTACGCCTACGCGATCGAGTTCGTGGGCATCCACACCGGATGGCCGTACGGCGAGTTCGCCTACGGGGCGAGCCTCGGGCCGACTATCGGAGGTGTCCCCGTCGGTCTCCCCGTCTTTTTCGTGCCGCTCGTCGTGAACGCCTACCTGCTCTGTCTCCTGCTCCTGGGCGACCGGGCGGCCTCGCCTCTCGTCCGCCTGCCGGTCACCGTCGGGGCCGTCGTCCTGATGGACCTCGCGCTCGACCCCGGCGCGGTGTCGCTCGGCTTCTGGTCGTACGCCGGCGGCGGGCCGTACTACGGCGTACCCGTCTCGAACTACCTCGGGTGGGTGCTGTCGGCGACGGCGACCGTCGCCGCGCTCGACCGGGCGTTCGCCCGCCCGGCGCTGCTCGACCGCCTCGCGTCCTGTGAGTTCGCGCTGGACGACCTCGTCTCGTTCGTCCTGCTCTGGGCCGGCGTCAACCTCTGGTTCGGGAACTTCCTTCCGGCCCTGTTCGCGGCGCTGCTCGGCGTTGGCCTCGTCCGGGCGGACCGGTTCGACGCGGGGGCGCTTCGCCCTTAGCGGGTCGGGAGCCAGTCGAGCAGACTCCGGCTGGCCTCGCTCGCTCCAGACCCCTTCTCGGCGCTTGCAGGGACGGCGCTGACGCGGTAGAAGACCGCCTCCGGGTCTCTGAGGACGACCCAGTTGAGCGCCGTCCGGGCGAACAGCGAGAGCTTGCGGGTCCGCGAGAGCTCCGGCGTCTCGGACAGCACGTCGTAGCCGCGCTCGCGAATCAGCCGGTGGTGGTCGGCGTACAGCACCGCCGCGAGCGTGACGGCGAACTGGCAGTCGTCGGGCAGGGTCGAGATGCCCGCCACCCCCTCCTGGTACAGCCCTTCGGTGCGCTGCATCTCGTGTCGCATCGCGTCCGCGAACGCGGCCGAGAACTCCAGGTCGAGCACCTCCTCGACGGTGACGCCGTGTTCGGAGAGCGTCTCGACCGGGAGGTAGACCCGGTCTCGCTCCACCACGTCCTCGCGCACGTCCCGGAGGAAGTTCGTCATCTGGAACGCCTCGCCGAGCGCCGTCGCGTGCGGGAGCGCCGTCTCGGGGTCGTCGGGGTCCATCACCGCGGTCATCATCCGGCCGACGGCGGCAGCCGAGCCGTCCATGTAGGCCTCGAGATCTTCGTAGGTCTCGTAGCGGCCCGTGTCGATGTCCGTGAGCATCGCGTCGACGAACGCGTCGACGTCGGCGTCGGCGATCCCCTCTCGTTCACGGACCTCGTTGAACGCCGCCACGACCTCGTTGTCGGCCTCGCGGCGGCCGAGCGCCGCCTCGCGGAGACGTTCGAGCGTCTCGCGCTGGGCCGCCGGGTCGGCGTCGGGGTCGGGGTCGTCGACCACCTCGTCGGCCACCCGGAAGAACCCGTAGAGGACGTACGTCGCGTGACGCACCCGCTCCGGGAGGACTCGCGTCGCGAGGTGGAACGTCCGGCCCGTCTTCTGCTGGATCGCCTTGCTCCGGGCGACCCGGTCGTCGCTCACCATTGCTGTCGCCTCCAACGCCGACGCCTGCCACTACGAACATACCCCCGGGCCATCCTAACGAACGTAGTGGCGCCACGATTATAACAGTTCGTCCATCCGAACCGCGGCGTGGGCTGTGGATTTCGCCCGGTCGGGTGACTACCAGAACGTGTCGCTGCAGTCGTAGACGACGCCGTGTCGCGGGCAGACGTACTTGCAGTGCCGCCGGGCCATCGGCTCGGCACAGAGCGGACAGGGGCGGCCGCTCCCGCCGCCGGCGTCTCCTTCGCCCGTGTCGCTCACCTCAGCTCAACACTCCGACCAGCCACAGGAGCCGCAGGTCTTGCAGCCCTCCGCGTACTGGAGCGAGAGCGACCCACACTCGGGACACTCCGGGTTCTCGCCCGCAGCGAGGAGGTCGTCGCCGTCCGACGTCTGGCCGGCGTCCGCGTCGTCCGGCGCCGCGACGGCCGCACCGCCGTCGGGCTCCGGCGCGTCGACCGGGCTCTCGGCGTCGGACTCTCGTCGCGCTCGCTCCTCGTCTGACACCTCGTCGATCGTCTGCTGTTGCGGGTATGCCTTGTCGACCTCGCCGTCGAGGTAGCGCCGCAGGGCGGTGCCGATCGCGTCCGGGATGGAGTTGATCTGTTCGCCCTTGTCCCACGCGACCTTCGGCGAGCGGATGCCCCGGAGTTCGTCCGCGATCTCGCGCGGGTCGACACCGGAGCGCAGCGCCGTCGAGATGGTCTTCGCGAGCGCCTCGGTGAACGAGGCCGTGAACCCACCGGAGTTGCCGATGTTTGCGAACAGTTCGAACGGCTCCTCGCCCTCGGGGTCCTCGTTGATGTTGACGTAGAGCTTCCCGTAGCCGGTGTCGATCCGCTGGGTGACGCCGTGGAGGATGTCCGGGCGCGGGCGCTTCTTGCCCGCGCCGACCTCGGGTTCGCCGTCTGCGGCCGCGAGCAGGCGCTCGACCTCGGCGTCGACGCTCGCGCGGACGTCCTCGTGTTCGAGGAACCCGGAGAGGCCGCCGAACACCTCTTCGATCTGTTCGACGAGCGCCGCCGCGGCCTCGCTCTCGTCCGCGAAGTCGGTGTTTTCGGCACGCGTGGTCAACACCTGCTTCGAGCGCGTCCCGTCGCGGTAGACGGTGACGCCCTTCCCGCCGTGTTCGTAGATGTAGCGGTACACCTCGTCCATATCCTCCGGCGTCGCGGAGTTCGGGAAGTTACACGTCTTCGAGATGGCCGAGTCGACGCCCTCCTGACAGGCACACTGGACCGCCGCGTGCTGCTTGCCGCTGAGGTCGCCGGTGACGACGAACAGTTCGGAGATGGCGTCCGGGACCGTCGTGAGCCCCTCGACGCCGTCGAACTCGTTCTCGGCCATCTGCTCCTGTGCTTCTTTTTTCACCGCGTCGACGTCGAGGCCGTTCGCCTCCAGCACCCGGAGGAAGTAGTCGTCGAACTCGACGAGCATCTCGTCGCCCTGGACGTCGTCGGAGACGTTCTTGTAGTAGGCGACGTTGTAGATGGGCTCGCAGCCGCCGGTGGTGTTGCCCACCATCGACGTGGTGTTGTGCGTCACGAACCCGTTTGCGACGTAGGTGTTGTTCGACGGGACGCTGATGTCCTTCGTGTACGCCTTCCCCTCCTCGACCGACTCTATCTCCGCGACGTAGAACTGCGCCAGCTGATGGCCGTTGAGTTCGACCGGTTCGCCGGTCTGGGCCTCCACGTCACGGACCGTCTTCCGCGAGACGGCACCGTTGATCGGTGACTGGTTGACGCGCCCCTTGAGATCGGCGCTCACGTCGTCGTACCCCTCGACCGCCCGGAGCAGATCGACCGTCGCGGGCGGGTAGGTGTCGTTCTTGTACGACTGTGCCGTCAGCACGAAGTCGGCCTCCTTCGTCAGGAAACCGATCTCGTCGGAGAACCGCGCGTCTTCGCGCTTGTTCGCGCCGCGAACCGTGTGACGCGGTCGGTCGCCGAAGTGGTCTCCACGCTCGTCCATCTCCATCTCGTCGCGGACGAACACACAGCCAAGCGACAGCAGGAGCGTCTGTACCTGCTCCGCGAGCGTCTCGGAGACGGTCGAGAGTTCGACCTTCCGGGAGGCGGTGCCATCAGCCTCGAACAGGCCACGCAGGAAGGCCTTCGCACACGCCTCGTCGGCACCGAGTACTGCTTCGGGAACGAACGCACTCGCGGCACCCTCGCCCTCGTTGCCGGTCTCTTTCGTCCAGCCGTTGTCCGCGAAGAATCGCGGGAGGTGTCGGCCGCCGAACGAGAGAATGTGACGCGTGCCTTTGTCCTCGACCGTCGGCTCGACGCCGAAGACCGACTGCCCGAGGTCACGGAGGTAGTCGTCCAGCGCCTCGGCGTCGGACTCGACGACGAGTTTCACGCCGACGTCCTCGTGGACGTAGCCGTCGCCCATGAAGTAGCCGAGGAACTCGGCCAGTTCCGGCGTCAGCCGGTCGGGCAACGTCAGCCCGGCGTCGCTGTTGTGGTGGTAGTTGTCGCGTTCGCTCGTGTCGAGTGTCGGCGGGACGCCGCCGTCGAAGGTCCCGCGCTGGAGGACGATACTGTCTCCCGGTTCGAACGCCTCGGCTTCCTTCCACGCGTACTCGCCGTCCTCGGTGATCGTCCGGAACCGGTGACCGAACGTCGAGGTGACGCTGAACCCGCCGGTCGTCCGGAGCTGTTTCACCGCGTCGAAACCGTTGTCGTAGACTGCGGTCGCACGCTTCGTTCCACCGTCGGTCGTGACGCCCACGTCGAGGTCGTCCCACTGCTCGAACTCGGCGGTCGTCCCGTCGAGCGACCCGATCTCGCGGAGTCCCTCGTCGGTCGAGACCAGCGAGTCCTCGGCGACACAGCCCGTCGGCGCGATCGTCGTCGTGTTGTGGTTCCGGATCGGGTATCCATCCTGCCAGTCGTCGGCGGACTCGCCGGTCTGGCGCTCGAACCACTCGCGGTAGCGGACGGGGTCGGCGTACTTCGAGTCGTCCCAGTCCGCGAACGAGCCACGCTCCGTCGCGAGTTCGTGGGAGGTCCACTTCGAGCCGTGGTTGATGTGGCGCATCACCTGCCGGGCAACCTCGTTGCCCGGCTCGGTGCCGTACTGGATGCCGAGCTGGACGTACAGCTGTGCCAGCCCCATCACGCCCAGACCGATCTTCCGCATCTCCCGGACCTTCTGTTCGATCTCGGGGACGGGGAAGTCGGACATCGTGACGACGTTCTCGAGGAACCGGGTGCCCCACTCGATCCGGTGGTCGAACTCGTCCCAGTCGACGGCCTCGTCGAGGAACGCCGCGATCGCGTCCTCGGTCGAGTCGTACTCGTCGGCGTGGGCCTCGGACCAGACCCGCCAGTCCGGCGACTCCTCGGCCGCGAGCGTCGAGAGGTTGATATG
>JBDGTD010000037.1:0-19452 GCA_042217165.1 Haloferacaceae archaeon
CCGACGCCGTCGAGAGACGGCTCGTCTTTCCCGAAGAGCCGGACCTCCTGATAAAGACCGGGGCCGAGCGTCTCTCCGATTTCATGATCTGGCAGTCGGTCTACTCGGAACTCTACTTCACCGACGTGAACTGGCGGGATTTCCGGAGGCGGGACTACCTGCGGGCGCTGCTGGACTACCAGAGCCGGCAGCGGCGGTTCGGCCGCTAGACAGGGTCGCCGGACGAGCGAAGCGAGTCGAGCGGAGACGCGACCGGTAGACCACCCCTCGTCGGTCGGCCCGGGCGTCGACCGTCCTCAGCCGGTCCCGTCGCCGACCGGTTCCGTCGTCCCGCTGTCCTCCGGAAGCGCCTCCTCCGCGGCCCGCGCCGCACGCCCCGAGACGCGCTCGCGCAGCCGAGAGACGACGGCGCGGGCCTCCGCGGCGCTCGTCTCGCCGACGGCGCCGACGAGGGCTGCGGCCCGCTCCGCGCGGCTCGCGCGCCACGACTCCTCGCGGGCCTGGTACGTCCTGACGCCCCGGAGGAGGTCCACCTTCGAGAACGCGGGCCAGTAGGGCGCACAGAAAAAGACCGCCGCCTCGTTGCCGGCGGCCTGCCACGGCAGGAAGTTCGAGGTGCGCTCGTCTCCGCCGGTGCGGACGATGAGGTCGACGTCGCGGACGACGGGGCCGGCGAGCCGTCGCTCCACCTCGTCGGCGTCGACGGCCGCGGGGTCGAGGACGCCGGACTCGACGTCGCGGGCGACGGCGCGAGCCGCCTCCAGTAGCTCCGCCCGGCCGCCGTACGCGAGCGCGACGTTCAGCGTGAACTCGTCGTACGCTCCCGTCCGCTCCTCGGCGTAGGCGACGGCGTCGCGCACCCGCGGCGGGAGGCGGTCGACGTCGCCGATGGCCTGCACGCGCACGCGCCGCTCGTGAACCTCGTCGGCGTCGGCGAACTCGCGGAGCTTCGACTCGATGAGGTCGAACAGGGTCGCTAGCTGCTCGTCGGGCCGGTCGAAGTTCTCGGTCGAGAAGGCATAGAGCGTGAGTTCCTCGACGCCGAGGTCCGCACACCACGACAGCACCCGTTCGGTCGCCTCGGCGCCGGCGTGGTAGCCCTCCGGCGGGGCGTCGCCGCGCTTCCGGGCGTACCGTCGGTTGCCGTCCTGGATGATGGCGACGTGGGTGGGGACGTCGGCCGGGTCGATCTCGCGGCGCAGGAGCCGCTCGTGGACTCGTTCGAGGGCGTCGCGTACCCGGTCGACCCCGGCGCGACCGCGAGCCCGCAGTCCGATCACGTCCGTCGCCTCGCGGTCGCCCGACATGTGTCTTGTGCTGTCCCGGACAGGACCGTCACCGGTAAACGGTCCGGGAGCGGAGTCGTAATATGACCGAGACGGTCGATGCGGACCTGTACCAGCGGACACGGGCGCTGCTCGAACCCGGCGACGTGACGCTGAACGGCGTGGTCGTCCACACGGACCTCGACGGCCGGGAAGACCTCGAGATGCACGAGCTGACCGTCGAACTGAACGACGTGATCGCCGCCAACACTCCGGGACTGGAGGCGGGCGACTCCTACGTCTACGCCGGCAACGACGACCCAGAGTTCGCCTCGAACCAGTTCCAGGGGCGGCGGCTTGACGACGACGGCTTCGTCTGGGAGTGTCAGCAGCTCCTGCGCGAGGGGAGCTTCGACCTCGTCTTCTACTACGCGGCCGAGACGGACCACGTCGGCGTCGTCGAGGCGGTCGAGGCGCTCGGCCCGCGCGTGACTGGGGTCCGGACCGACGGAGAGGACACGCGGGACGACGCGCCGTAACGCGGGGCCGAGCGAAGTGAGGGCCCGCGAGACCGAGCGCGGCGACCGGAGAGAGCCGCGCGAGGCGCGGGAGGCGGGGGGCAGACATGGTGTTACCCGAAGCGAGGGCCCGCGAGACACCAGACGTGTCGCGCGACGACGGGGTGTGTGGACACGGGCCGCGACCCGACGACCGAGCCGCGAACGAGACGCTTATGACGGGAGCGTTCCGACGCTGTATCGATGACGGAGGCCGCGACTCTCGACCGCCTCGACCGGGCGGTCGTCAACGCCTTCCAGGGCGGATTTCCGGTCGTCGAGCGGCCGTTCGAGCCGGCGGCAGCGGCCCTGCGGGAGCGCGGCGTCGAGGTGAGCGGTGCCGACCTCGCGGCGCGGGTGCGCGCCCTCGACGAGGAGGGGACGCTCTCGCGGTTCGGCGCCCTCGTGAACGCAGAGGCGATCGGCGGAACCGCGACGCTGGTCGCGACCCACGCCCCTCCGGACCGCTTCGACGAGGTGGTCGAGGCGATCAACTCGCGCCGGGAGGTAGCGCACAACTACGAGCGCGAACACCCCCACCTGAACGTCTGGTTCGTGCTGAGCGTGGCCGAGCGGTCGGTCGACGAGGTGCTGGACGAGATCGAGGCCGAGACCGGCCAGCCGACCTACAACCTCCCCAAGCGCCGCGAGTTCCGCGTCGAGGCGAAGTTCCTCGTCGACGGGCCGGTGGCAGAGGGCGACCTCGACTGCTCTCACCTCGCGCCGGCCGTCGAGCCGACGGAGCGCGAGACGCTGACGCCGGCGGAGCGCGACCTCGTCGTCGAGATTCAGGGCGGACTGCCGACGACGGAGACGCCCTACCGCGACGTGGCCGACGCGCTCGGGGTAGACGTCGAGTGGGTTGTCGAGACGGTAGAGCGGTTCCGGCTGGAGGGGAAGGTCCGCCGGGTGGGGATCGTCCCAAACCATTACGCGCTGGGCTACACCGAGAACGGGATGACCGTGTGGGACGTGCCCGACGACCTCGTCGGCGAGGTGGGCCCGGCCGTGGCGGGTCTCGACTTCGTCACCCACTGCTACGAGCGCCCCCGGCACGAGGGGGTGTGGCCGTACAACGTGTTCGCGATGACCCACGGCCGCAGCGAGGCCGAGAGCGAGGCGCGCGTCGAGCGGGTGCGCGAGGAGATGGCGACGTTCTGGGACGTCGCCGACGACGACTGGGACACACTGTTCTCGACGCGCATCCTGAAGAAGACGGGGATCAGGCTGGCCGAACGGGCGGAGGCGAACACCGAATGATACCGCTGGCACACGACTTCACCGGGGAGACGGTCCTGGTCGTCGGCGGCGGGCGCGTCGGCGCACGGCGCGCCCGGACGTTCGCGGCGGAGGCAGACGTCGTCGTCGTCTCGCCCGACTTTCCGGGCGAGGACTACGGCGGCGCAGAGCGCGTCGAGCGGGCGGTCGACCCGGACGAGGCGCCCGACCTCGTCGGCCGGCACGACCCCGCACTCGCCGTCTGTGCGACCGACGAGGAGGCCGTGAACGCCGCGGTCGCGGCCGCCGCGCGCGAGTACGGCGCGCTGGTCAACCGCGCCGACGAGTCCGGCGGCCGGCCGGCGGGCGAGGTGGCCGTGCCCGCGAGCGCCGCCGACGGCGACGTGCGGGTCGCGCTCTCGACCGGCGGCGCGAGCCCGGCGCTCGCGCGCGTCCTCCGCGAACGAGTCGAAGACGAGATCGCCGGCGCGGGGCTGGTCGCGGACGCGACCGGCAGGCTCCGGTCGGACCTCGCGGCCCGCGACGTGCCGCCGGAGCGTCGGCGCGAGGCGGTGCGGGCGGCCGTGCGCAGCGACGTGGTCTGGACGGCCGCGCGCGACGACGACCGCGACCGGGTCGCGGCCGCGGTCGACCGGGCCGCGAACGAGGTGCTGTCGACGCCGGTCGGAGGTGAGCCCGGAGCGTGAGCCGGGACGAGACCGACGGCGTCGTGACCGGCGTCGCCGTCACCCACCGACGGGCGACACTCGACGAGATCGGCGCCGCGGGCGGCGACGACGCCCGAGCGACGCTCGACGAGATCACCCGCCACGAGGGGGTGCGCGAGGCGTTCGCGCTCCACACCTGTAACCGCGCGGAGGCGTACGTCGTGACCGACTCGCCCGCCGAGGGGCGGGGGGCGCTCGCGTCGTTCGCGCCGGACGTGCGCGACGGCGCGATCGAGCGGCTGGACCACGAGGAGAGCCTCCGCCACCTCCTCCGGGTCGCGGCGGGACTGGAGTCACAGGTACTCGGCGAGGACGAGATTCTCGGACAGATGCGCGACGCACTCGACGCCGCGGCGGGAGTCGGTGCGCTCGGCCCGACGCTCGAGGCCGCGGTACAGAAGGCGATCCACGTCGGCGAGCGCGCCCGGACGGAGACCTCGATCAACGAGGGGACGACGTCGCTCGCCCGCGCCGCTGTCGAGGCGGCGGGCGAGGAGGCGACGCTCGCGGGGGCGACCGGGCTGGTCGTCGGCGCGGGCGAGACGGGCCGGACGGCGGCGCGAGCGCTCGTCGACGCCGGCGTCGGCAACCTCGTGGTCGCGAACCGGACGGTCGACCGGGCCGAAGGGCTGGCGACCGACGTCGACCTGCCGGCGACGGCGGTCCCGCTCGACGCCGCCGCGAAGCGCGTGCGCGACGCCGACGTGGTCGTGACGGCGACGGGGAGCGCGGAGCCGGTGTTCGACGCCGAGGAACTCGCGGCGGCCGGCGAGACGGTCGTGGTCGACCTGGCGGTGCCGCGGGACGTCGACCCCGCCGCGGAGACGGCGACGGGGGTCACCCTCCGGGACGTGGAGGCGCTCCGCGAGATAACCGACCGGACGCGCGAGCGGCGCGAGACCGCGGCCGAGGCGGTGACGGCGATGGTCGACGACGAGTTCGAGCGTCTGCTCCGGAGCTACAAGCGCGAGCGCGCCGACGAGGCCATCAGCGCGATGTACGAGGGCGCAAACCGGATGAAACAGGCCGAACTCGCCCGCCTGCGCTCGCAGCTGGAGGACGGCGACGGCGAGATGACCGAGGCCCAGCACGAGGCGATCGAGGCGTTCGCCGACTCGCTCGTGAACCAGTTGCTCGCGCCGCCGACGAAGAGTCTGAAGGCCGCCGCCGAGGCCGACGACTGGACGACTATCCAGACCGCGATGGGCCTGTTCGACCCGACGGTCGACCGGCCGGAGGTCGACCCGGTGGGCGGCGAGTCGCCGGCCGACACGGGCACCGGTGCGAGCGCCGAGGACTGAGCGGGGTCAGGTCACCTCGCCGAAGAGGTCGACCACGTCGTTGAAGTCGAGCCGGCCGTTCCCGTTGAAGTCGTAGGCGGACCTGTTCATCGTGACGCTGTCGGAGTCGAAGTTATCGAACAGCGTCCGGACGTCGTCGTAGTCCAGCCGGCCGTTGCCGTTGAGGTCCTCGTAGAGCCCGTCGCCGTCGACGTCGGTCGGCGACTCGCCGCCGGTGACCGTCGGCGGGCCGACGACGAGAACGCCGCGGCGCGTCTCGGCCTCGGGCGCGTCGCCGGCGTCGTCGTTCAGGCGCTCGACGGAGAACTCGACGTCTGACGTACCGGTGGCGTCCCCGCGGACGTCCACGGCCGCGAGGCGCGTGTCGACGCCTCCGGCGACGGCCTGCGCGTTCGACTTTAGATCGGCGAGACGGATGGTGACCGCAGAGCCGTCGTCGGCGACGCTCGTCTCGGAGATGCCGAACGCGTCGTCGACGGTCGCCCCGGTGATGCTCGCGACCTCGGGGTCCGAGAGCGAGAGCGTACCCGTGACGCCGGCGAGACCCTCGGGGAGCCAGCGGGCCGAGAGGTCGACGGTGCCGGTCTTTCCGTAGCCGACGGCGACGGAGTCCGCGACGAGCGTCGGCGGCTGGGGCTGGAGGCCGGGCTCGCCCGCTCTGACGGTGAACGTCGCGTCCGTCCGGACGGGCGCGTTCGGCTCGGTGACGGCCTCGACGACGCGGAAGTCGGTCTGCCACTCGTCGGGCGTGACCGTACAGCGGGTGTAGCCCCGCCTGCCGGAGTGGTAGTTGACGTTGTCGTTGTCGGCGAGCACCTGCCGGCCGAAGTCGTCCGTGTCGGTGCCGTCGCCGAAGGCCGAGATCGAGGTGCCGACGAACTCGGCCCCGACGACCGCGTCGGACCCCTCTTTCGCGCTCACGAGGTCGTTCGCCCAGTGGCGGTGGAAGTCGCCGGTGACGACGACCGGGTTGTCGACGTGGTCCTCGAAGGCGTCGAGGACGGCCGTCTGGTCGGCGACGTAGCCGTCCCACTGGTCCGTCCGGAACCCCTCCTCGTGTTCGCCGACCAGCTGTGGCTTGAAATCCATCCGGGCGATGGGAAGCTGGTTCGCGAGCACGTCCCACGTCGTGTCGGAGTTCCGCAGGTTGTCGAGGAGCCACGACCGCTGGTTCTCGCCGAGGATCGTGCGGTCCTCAGCGAACCGGGCCTGACAGTCGGAGACGGCGAAGGCGTCGTTACACGCCTGATCGCTCCGGTACTGTCGGGTGTCGAGGACGTTGAACTCGACCAGGTCACCGAACCGGTAGTTGCGGTAGAGCTTCTGGTCGATCTTGCGGTTCGTCTCCAGCGCGTCCGGCTTCTCGTCGGGCGCCGTCGGCTTCTGCTCTCCGCGGAACGGCATGTGCTCGTAGTACGATTTGAACGCCGCGGCCCGGCGCTTCAGGAACGCCCGGACGCTCTGCTCGTCTGGGTCCTGTGGCACCTCGTCGGCCCAGTTGTTGTCCACCTCGTGGTCGTCGCGCGTGATCAGCCACGGGGCGCTCGCGTGGGCCGCCTTCAGTCCCGGCGCAGACTTGTACAGGGCGTACTGGAGCCGATAGCGTTCGAGCGAGACGGTCTCCTCGCGGTAGGCCTGCGGCACCGGCGTGTTCCGGGCGCCGCCGTTCGCGCCGACGCCGTACTCGTAGATGTAGTCGCCGAGGTGGATGATGAGGTCGAGTTCGTCCTGTGCCATGTCCCGGTGGGCAGTGTAGTAGCCGGCGGGCCAGGACTGACACGACGCGAAGCCGAACCGGAACTCGTCGACAGGCGTGCCGGGCTCGGGGGCGGTTTTCGTGCGGCCGACCGGACTCGACTGCCCGCCGGCCGTGAACTGGTAGTAGTACTCCGTGTTCGGGCCGAGACCCGCCGCGTCGACGTGGACGGTGTGTGCGTAGGCGGCCTCGGCGGTCGCGGTGCCAGAGCCGACGACGTCTGTCATCGCCTCGTCCGTCGCGACGGTCCACGCCACGTCGACGGACTGGTCGGGCATCCCGCCGCCGGCCGCGAGAGGGTTCGGCGCGAGCCGCGTCCACAGGATTACCGAGGTCGGGAGCGGGTCGCCGGAGGCGACGCCGAGCGTGAACGGGTCCGACCCGAACTCGCCGTTCTCGTCGATTGCGGCCGTCGACCGGCCGGAGAATCCGGTCGCCGCCGCGGCGGAGGCGACACCGGTTCACCGGAGAAACTGTCGTCGGTTCTGTGCGGTCGGGTCGGGCTCCGGGGGGCTGTCGGGCTCCACAGTGGCCAGTCCGGACACGCCGGTTAGAGCTATTATAATTCCAATACGTTCTCGGTCGTCCGGGTCGAGAGGCGACGAGTCCGGACGGGAGCGGTCGGAGAGCTACACAGAGGTACCGGTCGATCAGACGGCTACAGAGCGGAAGTGACCGTCACGGCCAGCGTTTAATTGCCCGCCGGACGGCACGTTCGACATGGCGCGACTGCTCGACGACGACGAGATCGCGGACGAACTCCCGGACGGCTGGAACCGCGACGGCGACGAGATACTGCGGGTGTACGAGTTCGACGACTACCTGGACGGCGTCGCCTTCGCCGCGAGCGTCGGCGAGGTGGCCGAGGAGGAGTTCCACCACCCGACCATCGAGATCCGATACGGCGAGGTCGAGGTGCGCCTGACCAGCCACGAGGAGGGCGGGATCACGGAGAAAGACGCCCGGCTCGCCGCCCTGTTCGACGACGAGCGCTGAGGGCGGAAGGCACTTGTCCGCGCGCACTCTCGTCTGGCTATGAGGGCGCCCGACCCGGCCGCCTTGCCGGGCTACGACTACTGGCTGTTCGACCTCGACGGGACGCTGGTCGACGCCGACTGGTCGTACGTCCGGGCGACGTTCGACCGCGCCGGCAGACGGCTCGGTCGACAGTTCTCGGACCGCGAGGCCGCGCGCCTCTGGCACGGCCTCGCCGGCGAGCGAAACGCGCTCCTGCGGCGCTGGGGCGTCGACCCGCCGGCGTTCTGGCGCGCCTTCCACGCCGCCGAGCGCCCCGCCGACCGCGCCGCCGCGACTCGTCTCCACCCCGACGCCGCGTTCGTCCGTGACCTCTCGGTTCCGACGGGTGTCGTCACCCACTGCCAGCCCTTCCTGGCCGACCCGGTGCTCGACGCCCTCGACCTCCGCGAGTGGTTCGACGTCGTGGTCTGCTGTACGGACGAGACGGGGTGGAAGCCCGACCCCGGACCGGTCGAACACGCGCTGTCGGCGCTCGGCGTCGACGCGGGCGGCCACGGGGTGTTCGCGGGTGACATGCCCTCGGACGTCGGGGCGGCGTGGGGCGCCGGACTGGACGCGGTCCACGTCGAGCGACACGGCCCCGAGCGGCGGGGCTACTGCGTCCGCGCCGACTACCGGGTCTCGTCGTTCGCGGAACTGGCCTCGGCGCCCGCGTAGCCCGCGAGGTCCGCGAACGCCGCCCCCTCGGCGACCGCCTCGGCGAACGCGCGGACGCCCGGCTTTTCGGCTCTCGCCGGTGCCGCCAGCACCCGCACCGACTGCTCGCCGAGCGGGCAGAAAGGCAGGTCGAACCGTTCGGCGGTGGCCCGGAGCCCAACTCCCGCGTCGGCGTCGTCGCGCGCGACCGCCCGGACGGGGCTCTCGTGGGCGCGCACCCCGGCGCCGTAGCCCGCGATCTCCTCGCTCAGGTCCCGCCGGTCGGCGCCGCGTTCGACCGCGAGTTCGCCGAGGGCGTCGTCGAGGCTCGTCCGCAGACCCGACGCAGTCGTCCGGTTGACGAACCGCACGTCGCGGTCGACGAGGTCCGCGAGGGAGTCGACGCCCGACTCCGCCGCGACGACCAGCCCCCACTCGCGGGTCCACGACGCGACCTCGCGAGACGCGACCGACCGGTCGGTCGGCCCGGCGACCACGGCGGCGTCGAGTGCCCCCTCGCGCAGGCGGCGCAGACCCTCCCGCGAGCCGACCGGGAGGTGGCGCGGGCGCTCGACGCGGTCGAGCAGCCGCGAGAGCGCGGGGTCGTCCTCGCCGGCCGAGAGGAGCGTCGGCGGGCGGACGTCGGGCGAGAACAGCTCGACCGAGACGCGCTCACCGCGGTCGAGGTACTCCGTGTCGGCGGGCATCTCCACGACGCCGTCGGCCTCGACGAGGCTCGTCGTCGCGCCGCTGCCCTTGTCGACGGGGTAGACGAGGAGATCGTCCGGCCCCTCGCGCTCGTCGGGTCCGGGTTCGACGAGGCCGACCGGAGTCAGGCGGAGGCGCCCCTCGGCGTAGCGCTCGCGGACCGCCATCCGGCCCGTGACGGTCGCAGTTCGGGGCTCGGGTAGCCCCGCCGCCTCGCGGATCGCCGGCGCGACGAACGTCCGGAAGATCGTCAGGGCAGAGACGGGGTAGCCCGGGAGCCCGACGTACGCCGACCCTCCCAGTCTGCCGACGAGCATCGGCTTTCCGGGCTTGACGGCGACGCCGTGGAGCAGGAGTTCCCCGCGCTCCTCTATCACCCGGTAGATGACGTCGACGGCGCTGGCGCTCGTGGAGCCGGAGGAGAGCACGAGGTCACACTCGTCGGCGGCCTCGCGGAGCAGCCGCTCCATCTCGTCGTAGTCGTCGCCGGCGTGGGGGTACAGCGTCGCGCGCCCGCCGGCCTCCTCGACGCCGGCGGCGACGCTGTAGGAGTTCACGTCGTAGATCTCGCCGCGCGAGTGGGTCAGATCCTCACCCGGGCGGACGAGTTCGTCGCCGGTCGAGACGATGCCCACGACGGGCTTCGCGCGGACCGGAACCTCGTCGAGGCCGAGCGCCGACAGCAGGCCGATCTCGCGGCTCGTGAGCCGGGTCCCGGGCCCGAGCGCCCGGTCGCCCGCGGCGACGTCCGCGCCCGCGAACATCACCGCCTCGCCGGGCGCGACGCGGGTACGGACCGCGACCCCTGTCTCGACCTCGTCTGTCTCCTCGACCATCACCACGGCGTCGGCGCCGGGCGGGAGGACCGCCCCGGTCGACACCTCGACACAGCCGCCGGGCTCGACCGTCGCGTCCGGCGTCTCGCCCGCGTGGACCGTTCCGAGGTGGTCGAGAACGACGGGCGAGGCCTCGTCCGCGTCGAACGTATCGCGGGCGCGGACGGCGTAGCCGTCGAGGCTCGCGCGGTCGAAGCCGGGGACGTCGACGCCGGCGTCGACGCGTTCGGCCAGTACTCGCCCGCGAGCGTCGGCGATCGAGACGTGGTCTGTCCCGGTCGAGAGGTCCAGTCCGGCGACCGCCTCGTGCGCCCGGTCGGGCGGGGCCAGTTCGCGAAACTCCTTGCGCTCCATGGCGGCGAGCGGGGCCGACGGGTCAAAGAGGTGCGGGGCGGACTCAGGCGAGAAACTCCCAGAGTTCGACGTCCACCCGCTCGCCGGCGGGCACACCCTCGCTGTCCTCGGCGACGACCAGCCAGCCGTCTGCGAGCGAGATAGAAGAGAGGACGCCCGACCCGCCGGCACGGACGGGAACGGCGCGGTGCGCTCCGTCCTCGGCGTCGGTCTCGCGCGCTTCGAGTCGCACCCGCACGAACGTCCGCACCCCCGGTTCGCTCGTCGCCTTCCGGTCGAGGGTCGCGGGGACCGTGGGGAGGTCGGGACAGGGTAGCCCGCCGATGCGCTTCAGCGCCGGGCGGAGGAACTGGACGGCGTTGACGACGCAGGCGACGGGGTAGCCCGGGAGCGCGAGGACGGGCGTCTCCTCGACGACGCCGAACGCGACCGGGTGGCCGGGCGCGAGGGCGACGCCGTGGACCAGCAGGTCGCCGAGGTCGTCTATCACCTCCGGCACGAGGTCGCGTTCGCCGACCGAGGTCCCGCCGGTCGTGACGACGATGTCGCGGTGGAGGTCGCGCTGGATCGCCGCCCGGAGCGCCGAGCGCTGGTCGGGGACGGGGTCGCGCCGGGTCGGCTGCCCGCCCCACCGCGAGACGAGGCTCGCGACCGTCAGGGCGTTCGTCTCGACCACCTCGCCCGGCTCGGGGTCGGCGCGCACCAGTTCCTCGCCCGTCGGGACGACGCCGACGGTCGGACGCGCGGCGACCGGAACGACGGCCCGCCCGGCGGCGCTGAGGAGGCCGAGGTCCGAGGGCCGGAGGCGGTGGCCGGCGTCGAAGAGGTGCTGGCCGGACTCGACGTCCTCGCCGCGTACCCCGACGTTCTCGCCGCGCCCGAGCGCCCGAAACAGGTCGACGCGGTCGCCGACCCGCTCCGCGTGTTCGACCATCACGACGGCGTCGGCGCCGTCGGGCAGCGGACTACCGGTGTGGACCCGGGCCGCGCTTCCGGGGTCGACAGACTCGGCGGCCTCCGGGTCGCCGTCGCCGGCGACGGCGAGCGTCTCGGGCGCCCGGTCGCTCGCGCCGAAGGTATCCTCGGCCCGGACGGCCCAGCCGTCGACCGCTGCGCGGTCGTAGCCGGGGACGTCTCGGGCGGCGGCGACCGGTTCCGCGAGCGCGCGGCCGTCGGTTCGGGCGACGGGGAGGAGGTCGGCCCGGTCGTGTGGCGTGGCGTGGTCGAGCAGGGTGGCGCGGGCGTCGGCGACGCGGGTGCGGTCGCGGAAGCCGGCCTCGCGCCGGGCGTCGTCGGCCATAGGTGGGCCTCGGGACGCGAGGGGAAGTGTCTGCCCCCGCCCCGACCGGGCGAGACTCCCCGACGGAACTCCCGTGGACGGGCGGTCGGGACCGCGGGGTTTTTCGACCGTCCCTCCGTATCTCTGCTCATGTCTGGGCTACGCGAGGCGCTGCGCGAACTTCCCGACGCGGTGTTCGCGGACCTGCTCGAGAGCGACGACGCCTACCTGCTCGTCCTCGACCTGCCCGGGGTGACGGCGGAGGGCGTCGACCTCTCGGTCGGTCGGGGACGGCTCGTGGTGGAGGCGCGCCGGGCGAAAGACCTGCCCGGCGAGTTCCGGTACGTCCGCGAGGACCGGCCGCTCTTTCTCGACGCCGAGGTGCCGCTCCCGCCGGACGCGACCGGCGAGGACGCGGCCGCCCGCGTCGAGCGCGGGGTCATCGAGATCGAACTCCCGAAACGCGAGTCCACGACCGGGCGCACCATTCCGGTCGAGGACGCGTAAGCGGGGGGACTCGCTCTGGTCTCTCTCCGTGCCTACTGGCGATTTCTGGTCGTCGTGTACCAGTTCGGGCCGCTGATCGCCGCGTACGCCCGCGACAAGCGACGGTTCGTCGTCTTCGGCCGGGGCCGGCGCCCGGACCGGGAGACGCAGCGTCGCCGCGCCGAGTCACTGCTCGACTCCCTGCTCACGCTCGGTCCGACGTTCATCAAGCTCGGGCAACTGCTGTCGACCCGCCCCGACATCCTCCCGCCGGCGTATATCGACGTGCTGTCCAGCCTCCAGGACGACGTGCCGCCCGCCGACTGGCCGAGCGTCGAACGGGTGATAGAAGACGAGGTCGGCCCGGTCGAGGAGGTGTTCGACGACTTCGACCGCGACGCCATCAGCGGCGCCAGCCTCGGGCAGGTGTACCGCGCGACCTACGAGGGCGACCCGGTCGCGGTGAAGGTCCGCCGGCCGGGGATCGAGGAGCTAGTCGAGGCCGACCTGACCGTCGTCCGGTGGTCGGTGCCGTTCCTGAAGCGGCTGGTCGACGAGAGCCGGGCGTTCTCGCTGGAGAACGTCGCCGACGAGTTCGCGAAGACGATCCGCGAGGAGATGGACTACCGCCGCGAGCGCCGGGTGCTCGAAACCATCCGGGAGCGGTTCGAGGGAGACGAGACGATCAAGATCCCCCGGTCGATGCCCGCCGTCTCCGGCGGACGCGTGCTGACGATGGAGTATATCGGCGGGACGAAGATCAACGACGTGCGGGCTCTGGACGAGGCGGGCCACGACCGGACGGAGCTGGCGACCCGGCTCCAGCGGGCGTACCTCAAGATGATCCTGGAGGACGGAATCTTCCACGCCGACCCGCACCCGGGGAACCTCGCGGTCGCCGATGACGGGGCGATCGTCTTCTACGACTTCGGGATGAACGGCGAGGTCGCGCCGTACATCCAGGAGAAGATAGTCGAGTTCTACGTCGCCATCGCGGAGCAGGACATCGACGGTATCCTCGACGCGATGGTCGAGATGGGGACGCTCTCGCCGGAGGCCGACCGGCAGGTGATGGCGAACGTGATGGAACTCGCCATCGCCGACGTCCGCGGCGAGGAGATAGAGCAGTTCCGCGTCCAGCAGGTGATCCAGCAGGTCGAGGACACCATCTACGAGTTCCCGTTGCGGCTGCCGCGGAACTTCGCGCTCATCCTCCGGGTCGCCACCGTCGTCGAGGGGGTCTGCGTGACGCTCGACCCCGACTTCGACTTCATCGAGGTGGCGACCGACTACCTGAGCGACGAGGGCTACCGCGAGGAGACGATCCGGAAGATCGCGACCGACGCGGGCCAGCAGGTCAGAGACACGACGGAGGCGCTGTTTACCGTCCCGCCGAAACTCGACGACGTACTCGGGACGATTCAGCGCGAGTCGCTCAGCGTCAACGTCCGGATCGAGGACCGAAACGACGTGCTCGACCAGCTCGCCCGGCGGATCGTCTACGGGCTGATCCTCGCGGTCGGGGTGCTCTCGACTGCGGTCCTCTACTCGTTCAACGAGCGACCGGAGGCCGCCATCGCCGCGGGGGTCCTGACGCTCCCGTTCGGCATCCTGCTCTACCGCTCGCTCAAGCCCGAGACGGGGCTCTCGGCCCAGCCGCAGTTCACGCGCCAGGAGATGCGCCGGCGGCGCGACGAGGACGCGAGCGCCGGCGGCCCCGACGACGAGGGGACGGTTCTCGCGCCGGGAGATTTCCGGGAGGACGAGGACGGAGGAGCGGAGCCCGAGGGCTCGACGGCCGACGAGGACGCCGACAGCTAGCACTCACCTTCCGCACCGTTTTTACCGGCGTCCCGGGAAGGCCTGTGTATGCCGCGGGAACAGAAGCAGGTTCGCGAACTCCAGGAGGGGTCGTACGTGATGATGGACGGCGCCCCGTGCAAGATCAACGGCTACAGCACGGCAAAGCCCGGGAAACACGGGAGCGCGAAGGCTCGTGTCGAGGGCGAAGGCGTCTTCGACGGCCGGAAGCGCTCGCTCTCCCAGCCGGTCGACGCGAAGGTCTGGGTGCCGATCGTCGAGCGAAAGCAGGGACAGGTCGTCTCCGTCTCCGGCGACGACGCGCAGGTGATGGATCTCGACACATACGAGACGTTCACGATGCGCGTCCCCGAAGACGAGGGGTTCTCGCCCGACGACACCATCGAGTACCTGGAGTACGAGGGCCAGCGGAAGATCGTCTGATGGCGTTCCCGGGCGCGACGAGCGGCCGCGAGTCCGCCCGCTACGCCGTCGTCGGCGCACCGCTCGACGTCACGACCTCCTTCCGCCCCGGGACGCGGTTCGGCCCCGACCGTATTCGCACGTTCGCCCGCTCGTTCGAGGACTACGACCCGGAGACAGACGTCAGACTCTCCGACTGCCGCGTCCACGACGCCGGCGACGTGCGGGCGTGGCCCGACCCCGCGGCGTACGTCGAACATCTCGCCGCCGAACTGCGTGCGCTCGTCGCGGACGACGTCGTCCCGCTCCTCCTCGGCGGCGAACACACCGTCGCGGTCGCGGGCGTCCGGGCCGTCGACCCCGACACTCTCGTCGTCTGTGACGCCCACCTCGACCTCCGGGACTCGTACGACGGCGACCCGCTGAGTCACGCCTGTGTGACCCGGCGCGCCCTCGAGACCGCCGAGCGCGCCGTGATCCTCGGCGGCCGCTCCGGGAGCGAGGCAGGGTGGGAGCGCGCCGAGGCGACGGACGTTACCGTCGTCCCACCCGACGCGGTCGGACGGTGGCTGGACGAGACTGCCCTCGACGACCTCGGACGGGTCTACCTGAGCGTCGACGTCGACGCCGCCGACCCCGCCGTCGCGCCGGGCACGGGAACGCCGACTCCGTTCGGGATGGACTCGCGGACGATCCGCGAGGCGGTGGCACGGGTCGCCCCACACGCCGTCGGGTTCGACGCCGTCGAGGTGAACGACCGCGACGACGGGCAGGCGGCGGCGCTCGCGGCCGCGCTCCTGCGCCGGTTCGTCTTCGACCACGCCGCGGCGTCGGACGAAGGCGGCGGGTAGCGGGCGAGGCTTTACCTCTGCGCCGTCCGCCCGCGGTCCATGGACCTCGACGAACTCGTCGCTCGCCTCGACGACCGCCTCCGGACCGACGCGTACGCCGACCTCGACGCCTCCGCGAACGGCCTCCAGGTGGACGGGCCCGACGCGGTCGAGCGGGTCGCACTCGCCGTCGACGCCGCGCGCGCCACCGCCGACGAGGCGGTCGCACGTGACGCCGACCTCCTCCTCGTCCACCACGGCCTCGTGTGGGGCGGCCTCGACCGCGTGACAGGACAGACCTACGACCGGCTCGAACCGCTGTTCGCCGGCGACTGCGGGCTCTACGTCTCGCACCTCCCGCTCGACGGTCACGCGGAGTTGGGCAACGCCGCCGGCGTCTGCGACGTACTCTCCGCCGACGACCGCGAGCCGTTCGGGACGCTCGGGGCCGAACCGATCGGGCTGCGCGGGCGCGTGACCGCACAGTCGGTCGACGCGGTCGTGGACCGACTCGACGCCGTTCTCGACCCCGAGCGCGGCGTCCACCTGCTCCCGTTCGGCCCCGACGAGGTGACAGACGTGGCCGTCGTCACCGGGAGCGGCGCGGACCTGTTCGGCGAGGCGTCGGAGGCGGGAGTCGACCTGTTCGTCACCGGCGAGGGCAAACAGCAGCTCTACCACGAAGCACGGGAGGCGGGCGTGAACGTCGCGCTCGCGGGCCACTACGCGACGGAGACGTTCGGGGTGCGAGCCGTGGGCGAGGTGGTCGAGGGGTGGGGCGTCGAGACGACGTGGATCGACCACCCGACGGGGCTGTAGAGCGGGTCGGGGCTCGCTGGCGCTCTTTCCTGCACGCCTCGCTCCGCTCGGCGTGACCACGGTCACTCCCGGTCGCTCACCTCCCGCTCCCTGGTCGGGGCTCGCTGGCGCTCGCCCCGACCGCGGCGTTCAAACCCCGCCGCCTCGACCCGACGGCCATGACAGAGAACGACGAGAGTCGCGATGAGTTCGGGCACGACCCGCTCGGGCACGCGACCGTCCGCGCGGGCATGACGGTGGGCGAACTAGCCGAGGCGTACGCCGACGCGGGCGTCGGTGCGCGGCGGCTGAGCGAGGCGGTCGACCTCACCACCGAGATGTTCGGCCGCGAGGACACGACCGTCTTCCTCGGCCTCGCGGGCGCGATGGTCCCGACGGGGATGCGGTCTGTCGTGACGAACCTGGTCCGCGACGGATTCGTCGACGCGCTCGTGACGACGGGCGCGAACCTCACCCACGACGCCATCGAGGCGGTCGGCGGCCACCACCACCACGGCCGCGCACACCCCGGGGATCGCCACCCGGGCGGGGACGAGGCGGGCGCCGACAGCGCGACCGAGCGCGACCACGACGAACGCCTGCGCGAGGAGGGCGTCGACCGGGTGTACGACGTCTACCTCCCGCAGGAACATTTCGCGCTCCTGGAGGAACACCTGCGCGAGTACGTCTTCCCGGCGGTCGAGCGCCGCGTGTCGATCCGGGAGTTCACGACCGCGCTGGGGAGGGCAAACGCCGAACAGAACGAGGCGCGAGGGGTCGAGGCAGACCCCGGGGTCGCCGCGGCCGCGTACGAGGCCGACGTTCCGGTCTACGCGCCCGCGATCCAGGACTCTGTGCTCGGCATCCAGGCGTGGGTCTACTCGCAGACGTCCGACTTCGGCCTGGACGCGCTCGCAGACATGACCGAACTGTCGGACCTCGCGGCCGACACAGAGCGGGCGGGCGCGCTCGTCGTCGGCGGCGGCGTCCCGAAGAACTACGTCCTCCAGACGATGCTGACGGTGCCGGGCGCGTACGACTACGGCGTCCAGTTGACGACCGACCCCGACCACACCGGCGGGCTCTCGGGCGCGACGCTCGACGAGGCGCGGTCGTGGGGGAAACTCGAGCCGGACGCCGAGAACGTCACCGTGGTCGGCGACGCCACCATCACGCTCCCTTTCCTCGTCGCGGCGGCGCGCGAGCGGCTGACGGTCGTGGACTGACCTGCTCGCCCTGCCCGCAGCCCCGAGGTCCACGTTCGAGTACCCATCGCGCCTCTGGTCGTACGGCCGGACGCACCGCGCGACGAACGCCCTCCGGACGGGAGCCGGGAGCCACGCCCGCTCGCCGGGGGTCCACGCACGGTAGTGGGAGGCGAGGGAGTCGAAGGCCACGCGGACGAGGGCGAGCGGCCGTCGGTCGCGGCAAGAGACCGCGAGGCGTGTCGGCGGCGGCGCGACCGGCCGCGTTTCGGACCGGCGTGTCGCCGCCAGACCCGGTCGGAGAGGTCGGAAGACCCGCGCAGGGTGCGACCGGCGCGCCGTCGACCAGCCGCGAGGCGGCGCCGTCGCCGGGACCGAAATCGAGAACTGACCCGTCTGCCCGGTCCGCAGGGGCTTTGCGGGTCGCGACCGCTCACGTACTGTGGACCTCGACCGCTTCGCCGACGACACCCCGCCGGACGACGCGCCCGCTGACGACCGGGTCTGTGTCGTCGCGACCCGACCGGATACGTTCGCGCGGTGTCGCGACGGCATCTACCCGAGCCCGCTGTCCTACGAGCGCTCGCGCGCCGACGTCGACCGGCTGGCGTTCTACCGCACCGCGCCCGTCTCGGCGGTGACCCACCACGCGGCGGTGACGGGGCGCGTTCGCCAGCGCCGCGGCGAGGACGGCCCGCTGACGGCGGACGACTGGGAGACGCTGCTCGACCCGTTCACCGACGAGCGCGAGGTCGTCGTCTTCGAGTTCGGCCCGCTCGTCCCGCTCGACCGGCCGGTGCAGAACGACGGAAACGGCGTCCGCGGCGCGTGGTACTGCTCGGTCGCGGACCTGCGGGACGCCGGGACGCTCTCGGAACTGGCCGACCGCGCCGAGACGTAGCGGAGGACAGTCGTCCGCAGCGGGAGACGAGGACCGCGCCGGAACTCACCCGACCAGCCGCGCCCCGACCGCTCGCAGCGTCTCCGGGCTCTCGACCCCGCCGTCGGACTCCGGCACGACGCGAACCGGACGGTCGAACCGCGCGTCGACCTCGTCCAGTCGCCGCGCGCGACGGTCGGCGTCGCGCCGGCACCGCTCGCACGAGCAGTTGTCGGGGTTCCCGAAGGCCCGGTCGACGACGAGACAGCCGACGGGGACCCCGGCCTCGTCGAGGCGCGCGAGGAGTCGCTCTGTCTCCGCGACCGCCATCCGCTCGGGCGCGAGTACGACCCGGAATCTCGTACGGTCCGGGGCCCGGAGCAGGTCGCCGACCGCGGCGACGCGCTCGCGGAGGGGCCCGACCGCGTCCCTGTCGTCGCTCGCGCCCCAGTGCGCCGCGGGGCCGAACACCACGCTTCGGGCGGCCCTGGCGCCGCGGCTGACGCGCCGCTTGACCTCGCCGGCGACCCCGAGTGTCTCGCCGAGTACGGTCGGGAGGTCGAGCAAGCGGAGGGCGTGGCCGGTCGGCGCGGTATCGAGGACGAGAAGGTCGTAGTCGCCGGCGTAGCGCGCGAGATACTCCAGCGCGGCCACCTCGTCGCCGCCCGGAACCAGCCCCGCCTCGAACAGCCGTTCGAGGTCGGCGTCGTCCAGCCGGAGCCCGGCGTCGCGGAACTCGCCGACCAGCGCCTCGACGACCTCGCGGTAGGCGTCCTGCCCGCGCTCGGGGTCGACTTCGGCGGCGACGAGGCCGTCGGCAACCGTCGTCGACCCGCCGGACAGGTCGCGGTCGAACACGTCTCCGAGCGAGTGCGCCGGGTCGGTCGAGACGACGAGCGTCCGGTCCTCCGGCGCGCGCTCGGCGTGGGTTAGCGCGTGCGCCGCCGCGCAGGTGGTCTTGCCGACACCGCCCTTGCCGCCGTAGAGGACGACCGCGGGCTCTGGTCCGGCCGTACTGGCGGCACGACCCGGAGAGGCACAAGCGCGTGGGGCCGGCACGCTCTTCCCGCCCGCTCTCACAGCACCGGTGGCCGATGACGAAGCCACCGGGCCGAGCCGGTCTCGGCAGCCGGCGACGACGAGCCCTGTGAGTGCCGAGGTCTGCATCTCCTATGTAAGGGGATGCATCCGTTATTGAACAGACGCGTAGTGGAGCGTCCGTAATGGGTCTGCTAAGCGGAGAATATAACAATCAACTCGGTTGGTGGCTTACGACCAGAGACGGGGTGCCGATTAGAGTATTGACCTCCTCCCCCGCCTGAAGGCGGAGGAATCCGACCATCGGATTCGGGGG
>JBDGTD010000012.1:0-19137 GCA_042217165.1 Haloferacaceae archaeon
TCCGCTCGACCCCCGCCTGTTCGCTCCTCGGTTCCGACAGAGCGTCGGAACACTTGTCACTCACGGGAAGGCGGGGGTATGCGCTCGTATCTCTATCATGAACGCGTACGCCACCGCGACTACCGCGACGGCGACCACGCCCCCGGCGAACGCCGGGATGCCCCGGCGCGCCATGCCGCTGACTGTCCCGCGAACCGAGGTGGTCGACATGGCACGGCGATTTCCCGTCCACGTACGGAATGTGGGTGCCGGCAGACGCGTTATCCGTCCGGCGCCCCGGCAGTTGGGGATGGGATTTTTCCAATCGCTGGGGCGGCGAGTCGAGACGGTCAAGCAGTCGCTCAGCACGGACGACTGTCCGTCGTGCGGGGCGGCACTCGACGACGACGACCGGACGTGCCAGCGGTGCGGGGCCGACGTGACCGGGTGACATGCTCCAGCGACACGCGGACTGATCCGCTACCGGAGACGGACGCATCGACGCGTGTGACCGTGACGCATGGGTCCGCCCACTCCACAGTCTTTATTGTATTGCGCAACATATACAATTCTGTGAACCACCGAATCGGGACGCTCCTGCTCGCGGGTCTGGTCGTGACGGCGACGCTCGCCGGAACGGCCGGCACGGCGTCGGCGCTCAAGTACACGGAGATCGGCGAACCAACGATAGAGGCGACGGTCGACGGGTCGAACGTCGTCCGCGCGGGCGAGACGACGACACTCGCGGTGACGCTCAGAAACCGCGGACAGCCGGTGACGACGCTCGACGGCCCAGTGTCCGAGTTCGCGCGCGTCGTCCGGAGCCAGTCGCTCCAGCCCGGCGCGGCGCTCTCGACGACCGCGACGGTGCGCGCCGGGTCGGCACCGGTGACGGTGCGGACCGGCGAGCAGTCCGTCGGCGTCGTCGCGCCGGACTCGACGGCCCGCGTGCCGGTCCGGGTCCAGGTGAGCGAGTCTGCCGCACCCGGCACCTACCGGCTCCCGGTCGAGGTGACCTACCGGCACGTGAACACGGTCCTCGCGAACGACGAGAAGACGTACGTCACCTACAGCACGGAGACGGTACAGACACACGTCGTCGTTCGCGTCGAGTCGACGGCACGCCTCGAGGTCGTCTCCGTGACTGGCGAGGGGCTCGCCGAGGGCGCCGACGGACGGATCGAGGCGACGGTCCGGAACGCCGGGAGCGGGGTCGCCGCCGAGGCGGTCCTGCGCCTCCACGGCCGCGAGTGGCTGACGCCGCGGTCGAGCGAGACGGGGCTCGGTGACCTCGCGCCCGGCGAGGAGGCGACGGCGCAGTTCCGCGTCGGCGTCGGCGAGGTGGCCGCGGGCGACCACGCCGTTGGCCTGTCGCTGCGCTACGAGGACGACAACGGCGCGCTCTTGGAGACGCCGGTCCGGACCGGGAGTGTCCGGGTCGGCGAGGGACCGGAGTTCGCGGTGAACGCGACGGGCGGGTCGCTGTACGTCGACTCCGCCGGCGCGGTGCGGCTCACGGTCCGGAACGTCGGCGGCCAGACCGCAGAGGACGTGCGGGTCCACCTGCGCGAGTCGCCGCCGCTCGTGCCGGTATCGGGCGCGGCGAGCCTCGGTGACCTCGCGCCCGGCGAGAGCGCCACCGCGCGCCTCCGCGTCGAGGTTGCCGACCGTGCGCTCGCCGGGTCGTACCCGCTCTCGGTCGTCGTCGCGCGCGATGATATCTTCGGCGACCCCGTCGAGACCGACCCACTGACCGCGGGCGTCCGGGTCGGGCCGGAGCGGACAATCGAGACCGGCTCGGCCGGGTCGATCGCCGCCGGGTCCACCTCGACCGTCGCGTTCACGGTGACGAACACCGGCGAGGCGCCGATGCGCGACGCCGTCGTCCGCCTGAACGCGGACTCGCCGTTCGAGACGGACGACGACACCGCCTACGTCGGCGACCTCGCGCCCGGCGAGCGCGCGACGGTCCGGTTCACCGTGAGCGCGGACGGCGCGGCGACGCCGAAGGCGTACGCCCTCGACACGACGGTTGCGTTCGACAACGCGTTCGGGGGTCGGGTCGTGACCGACATCGGATCGACCGAGATTCGGGTCGAAGCGGGCGGCGGCGGCCCGCTCGCGGCCCTGCTCGACCTCCTCGGACTGTGATCCGCGACGGCCTGGAGACGGTCGGCCGCTGGTCCGTGAGCCACCGACGCGCGGTAGTCGTTGCCGTGGTCGTCCTCGCGGTCGTCTCGGGAGGCGTCGCGGCGACGAGCCTCCAGATGAGCATGGGGATGAGCCTCTACGTCGACGACGAGTCGGCCGTCTCCGAGAACTGGGCGGAGCTGAAGGCGGACCACGACACCGGCAACGCGGTCTTCGTCGTCCTGCAGTCCGACGCGATTTATGACCCCGAGACGGTCCGGGCGATCGACCGGCTCGACCGCGGGTACGGCGGTATCGACGCCGTCTCCGGGGTGACCAGCCTCGCAGACGTGGTTCGGCTGGGCGCGGGCGGCGAGATCCCGGAGACCGAGCGCGGCGTCCGGCGCGCGGTCGAGCGCGTGCGCGAGCGTCCCGGCGGCGAGCAACTCGTCGAGCAGGTCGTCCCGGAGTCGGGGACGACTATCGTAGTCGCGAGCTACGGCGAGGTCGACCGGTTCGACCGCGGGTCGTTCCTGCCGGTGCGCGGCTCCGACGTGATCTACGGCGAGGTACGGGATGAGACCGACGCGGCCGACCTCCCGCCGGGGACGGGCGTGACGATCACTGGCCAGCCCGTGTTCGAGAACGCCGCCTTCGGGCTGATGCTGCCGGAGATGATCACGCTGTTCGCGGGCGCGTTCGCGCTCATCTTCGTCGTCGTCTACCTCGTGATGCGCGGGCGGCTCACCCGCGGCCGCGAGGTGGCGCTCCCGCTCGGCGTCGCCCTGCTCTCGCTGGTCTATATGGCCGGCGCGATGGGCGTCCTCGGCTACTCGTTCAACGCCATCATGCTCGGCGTGATGCCGGTGGCGCTGGGGCTGGGGATCGACTACGGCCTCCAGATCCAGACGCGCTACGCCGAGGCGCGCGAGGCCGGCGAGTCGCCGCTCGACGCGGCCGGACTCGCCAGCCGGACGACCGGGCGGGCGCTCCTCGTCGCGATGGGCACCACCGTCGTCGGCCTCGGCTCGCTGCTCGTCTCACCCGTCCCCCCGGTCCGCCAGTTCGGCGTGACGAGCGCCGTCGCCGTCCTCGCGGCGATGGCCCTGTCGGTGACGCTCCTGCCCGCCCTGCTCGTGCGGTTCGACGCCGGGCCGCCGCGCTCGGGGGCGGACGCGGCGGCGGGCGACCGCGTCGAGTCGGCGTTCCGCCGGCTGACCGAGCGCGGCACCGCCGGCCACCCCGTGGCCACGCTCCTCTTTGCCCTGCTCGTGGTCTCAGCGGGCGCGTACGCCTACCCGCAGGTCGAGCCGCGACAGGAGATGATGGACTTCTGGCCCCAGGACCTCCAGGCGAAAGACGACCTCGACCGGCTCTCGGAGACGGTCGACAGCCCGAAGCGGATCTACGTGCTGGTCGAGACGGACCGCGCCTACACCCCCAGGACGTTCCGCCAGGTCGCGGAGTTTCAGCGGCTGATGCTCGCGAACGACCGGGTGAACGGGGTACAGAGCCCCGTCACCGCGGTCCGGCTGGCGAACGGCGGGACAGTCCCGGAGACGGAGAGCGAACTCGACGCCATCCTCGCCGCACAGACCGGAACGGGTCCGATGACGGTCGAAGACCCCGACCGCCACCCCTCGCAGCTCGTCCTGACGTTCGCCGTCGACGACGTGGAGGGCGAGGCGATCCGCACCCTGATCGAGGAGTTCGAGGGCAACGCCGACATCACCCTCAGCTCGGCCGACGAGGTGCGCGTGACGGGCAAGCCCGTCCTCAACCGGACGGTCATCGAGAACGTCACCGCGGGGCTGACCCCGATGACGCTCCTCTCGTTTGCCCTCGGCGGAACATTCCTCGCCGTCGCCTTCCGCTCGGGCCGGATCGCCGCCGTCCTCGTCGGGAGCGTCGCGGCGACGGCCGCGCTCGCCGTCGCGGGGGTGATGTACCTGCTCTCGATCCCGTGGAACCCGCTGACTATCACGATGTCGTCTATCGCGCTCGGGGTCGGGGTGGACTACGGCGTCCACGTCTTCGACCGATACGTCGAGGAGGCCGAACGCGGCGCGAGCGACCGGGCGGCCGCGGCGACCGCGGTGGCGAAGCTCGCCCGACCGGTGCTCGGCTCCAGCCTCACCACCATCTTCGGGTTCGGGGTCCTCGTCGTCTCGCGGTTCCCCGTCCTCGCGAACTTCGGGAAGGTGACTGTCTTGGCCATCGGGTTCTCGCTCGCCGGCGCGTTCCTCGTCCTGCCGGCGGCGCTGGTCCTCGTCCCCGGGCTCGCGGGCGGCGGCGAGAGCGAGCCGACAGCCGACGCCCCCGCGGCCGACACAGTTTAGTGAGTATAGTACAATATTTTGGTTGATGTCCACAGAACGCTTCGTCCGGCGTCTCGCCGGGACCGTCGTCCTCGTCTCGCTCGCGCTCGGGTCGTTCGTCGACCCGCTCGGCTACCTGCTCGCCGCATTCGTCGGCGTGAACCTGGTCCAGAGCACGTTCACCGGGGTCTGCCCCGCCGAAACGGCCTACGAGCGGGTGGTCGCGGCAGACTGACCGGCGGCGTCGGGTCGTTGGGAGCCACAGATAGTATTGTTATTTTTGCGCAAGATTATTGTCGCCACGGGCCGTAGCCGGCGGCGATGAGCGACGACGCGGCGGACCGAGAGCGGATCCGCGAGCGGAAGATGGCCGAGCTGCGCGAGCAGCTCACCGGCGACGGCGCGGGCGCGACGGGCAACGCCGCGGCCCGCGACGAGCCGGCTCACGTCGACGGACAGGGTGACCTCGACCGGCTCGTCGGCGAAGGCGGCGTGGTACTCGTCGACTTCTACGCCGACTGGTGTGGCCCGTGCAAGATGCTGGAGCCGACCGTCGAGACGCTCGCGCGCGAGACGCCCGCGACGGTGGCGAAGGTGGACGTGGACGCGAATCAGGCCCTCGCCGCCCAGTTCGGCGTCCGGGGCGTCCCGACGCTCGTCCTGTTCGCCGACGGCGAACAGGTCGAGCAGGTGAGCGGCGTGCGCGGCGAGGCGGAGCTCCGATCCCTGGTCGAGCGGTACGCGTAGCCGGAGTCACGCCCGCCACGGCGCGGGGGTGACGAGCTACTCGGCCGGCGCCGCGCGCTCCGCGTACTTCGACTCGAACTCGTCGATGAGGCGGTCCATCAGCGCGTACCAGTCGTCGAGCATCCGCTGGAGGTCGGCGGCCACCTCGTCGGCGTCGACCGGCTCGTAGACGTGGTAGTAGCCGCCGTCGTCGTAGTTGATCTGCTCGGAACGGACGAACCCGGCGTCGACGAGCCGCCGAACCGACCGGTACGCTGTCGAGCGCTCGCGGTCGACCGCCTCGGCCGCCTCGTCGACGGTCAGCGGATCGTCCGCCGCGACGAGGACCGAGTAGACCTCGCGGTCGAGCCCTTTGAGCCCGTGGAAGCACTCCAGCAGGCTCTCACACTGCATGTCGCCGGCGAGGTGGTCCCGGACGGACTCTGGCATACCAGATGGTAGGAACGGGACGGACAAAAACCGTGGCCCGGCGTCACAGGAGGTCTGTAATGAACAGCTCGAACACGATGAAAAAGAGCGGGAGGAGGATAGAACTCACCAGCCGCGTGATGATCCCGACCGAGAGCGGGTAGAGCTGGACCTGCTGGTGGTCGCGGAACTCGCGGCGGGCGCGCTGGATCTCTAGCTGGAGGAGTTCGGCCTCGTGGACGGTCCCCTCGTCGACCGCCTCGGTCTCTGCGGGGACCGCGAGCCGGTTCTCCAGGTCGCGGATACGCTCGCGGTGCTCGTCCAGGATCCGTTCGCGAAACGCTTGGGCGCGCCGGTTCATCTTGTAAGTCGGGTACAGGAAGTTCGCGGCGACGAGCAGGACAAAGAGCGCGACGCCGGCGTAGACGAACCCGCCGTACCGGACGTGCGCGGCGATCTGAAACGAGAGCGGGAGCGCGAGCGACCCCAGCGAGACGACGACGGTGGTCTGGATGGCGAGTTCGCCGACCGTCCCGAGGCCGCCGAGACCGTCGGGATGGAGCGGGTCAAGGTCGAGCGTCGCGCGCTCTGCGAACGCCCGGATGGCGAGAACGGTAACGACCGCGGCGTGGCTCCGCAGACCGACGATCGTCAGCCAGTACAGAAAGAAGGCGAGGTACGCCGCGCGCTCGGTAACAGTGGTGATCCCCTGACTCGCGAAGTACTCCTGCCCGACGACGAAGACGGCGAGGACGAGGACGACCCACACCGCGACGCTCGCGGGCCAGTAGCGCCCGTAGAACCCGTCGAATCGCGCCGCGAGGTCGCTCGCGACGGTGTCGTCTGCGGCGGTCAGCACCTCGTCGGCGTCCCGAAAGAACCGGGGGAGGAGCCGCTGGTCGAAATACCAGACGTCGAACGGCCCGGAGACGACCATCAGCGCGGCCAGCGCCTGCCCGACGAGAAACGCCGTCGTCGCCTCCTCCGGGTCGACGGCGACGAGTGTCGTGACGACCGGCACCCATCCCCCGACTACCAGCGCCGCGACTATCGGTCGGTCGACTACCCGCCGACCCCGCTCAACCAGCCGACTCACCCAGACCGCGTTCACGTCGTCCGTCGGTGTGCCACTCACGTCTGTGTGCCGACGGGTCACCGCTCCGTCACATAAACCTCCGTCCCGGGGGTGAGCCGGAGGGTCATGTCGGCCGTGAGCGGCGGGTCGGGGATCTGGTCGGCGTCTCCCGCGGGCGACCCGTCGACCGCCGGCTCCAGCCGGTAGCGCCGGCAGACAGTCGCGAGCGCGACCTTCGCCTCCGCCAGCGCGAACCCCCGGCCGACACAGAGCCGCGGCCCGCCGCCGAACGGTGCGTACGCGAAGTCCGGAATCGACTCGCGGAGACCGTCCCACCGGCTCGGCCGGAACGCCTCGGGGGCGTCGAAGAACCGGCCGTCGCGCTGGACCTGCCGGACGCCGAGCCAGACGGGCGCGTCGGCGGGGATGCGGTAGCCGTCGACCACCACGCGCCGCGTCGTCTCGCGGGGGAGTACGTACACCGGCGGGTAGAGCCGGAGCGTCTCGTTCACCACCCGCTCGGTGACCGGAAGCGCGTCGAGGTCGTCGGCCGTCGGTCGGCCGTCCAGCCGGTCGACCTCGGCGTGGAGTCGCTCGCGGACGTCCGGGTGGCGCGCGAGTTCGTAGAACGCGAGCGAGAGCGCCGACGCCGTCGTGTCGTGGCCGGCGAAGATGAGCGTCACCAGCTGGTCTCTGATCTCCTCGTCGGTCATCGTCGCCGCCTCGCCGGCGTGCTCGCGGACGGCGACGAGCGTCGAGAGCAGGTCGTCGGCGTCGGCCGGGCCCTCGGGGGGGTCCGCCGCCGCCTCGTCGAGCAGGTCGGTCGCGACCCCCCGGAGGCGCTCGCGGCCGGTCCGGAAGCGCCGGCGGGCGGGCGTCGGCACCCACGTCGGGAGCGGGTACGAGGTGGGCGCGAACCAGTCGTGGAGTCGTCCGGCGGCCTCCCGGATCGCCTCGTCGCCGTCGACGGCGAGTTCGCGCCCGAACAGCGCCGCGAACAGCACATCGAGCGTCAGGTCACGGCTCTCGCGCTGGAGGTCGAGCGTCCCGCCGGGCGTCCACTCTGCGACCCGCCGCTCGACCTGTGCGGCCATCTCGTCGGCGTACGACCGGACTCGATCGCGCGAGAAGAACGGCTGGAGCGCCGTCCGCTGGCGCCGCCACGTCTCGCCCTCGGTCGCGACCAGCCCCGCGCCGAAGGCGAGCCGGAAGTCCCCCGACTTGCCGAAGGCGTCGCGGTCGTCGACGAGGGCGCGCTCCAGGTGTGCGGGGTGGGTGAGGTTGTAGACGTCGCCCGGACCGAGGAGTCTGATCCGGGCGACGTCGTGGCCGGCGAAGGCCCGGTCGCGGAAGGCGAGAACGTCCGGCATCGTCCGGAACGTGTGGGTCAGCGGGTGGCCGGCCGCCGACGGGTACGGCGGACGCGGCGGGTCCGCGGCAGCATCGCCCGACCGTGCCGGGTCGTCGGATCGCATCGGCCACACCGTGACGGCGGTCCGGAATAAGCGTGATCCGTGACACGGTAGGCCCAGTAGCGGTTCGAGGCTCCGTCGCGTCCGTCGTGCGCGCCGGGCCGGGGTAACGTATTTGTCGGCAGAATCTCAGGGACGATTGTGAAGAAACCGCTGCTCGCCACCGACTTCCTCGACCGGGCGCGCCGTCACTACGGAGGATACGAGGCCGTCCTCGCGACGACCGGTGACCGGTACACGTACGACGAACTCGGAACCCGCGCGGACGGGTTCTCGGCCGGCCTCCAGGACCGCGGCGTCGAGAAAGGCGACCGCGTCGCCGTCCTCGACCCGAACACCCACTACCACCTCGAAGCGGCCTACGGGATCGTCCAGACCGGCGCGGTCCACACGCCGCTGAACTACCGGCTGACGCCCGAGGACTTCGCGTACGTCCTGTCGGACGCGGGGGTGACGGCGGTGTACGCGGACTACGACTACGCGTCGAAGGTCGAGGCTGTCCGCGACGAGGTGCCCGTCGAGACGTTCGTGACGAACGACCCCGACGCCGTCGACGGCGACTGGGAGGGGTTCGAGGACGTGGTCGCGGGCGGGACCGACTACGACCGTCCGGAGATGAGCGAGGACGAGGTGATCACGATCAACTACACCTCGGGGACCACCGGCGACCCGAAAGGCGTCTGCCGGACCCACCGGACCGAGTCGCTCCACGCCTACCTCGTCTCGCATCACCAGCACCTGACCGACGACGACGTCTACCTCTGGACCCTGCCGATGTTCCACGTCAACGGCTGGGGCCACATCTACGCGGTGACGGGACAGGGCGCACGCCACGTCTGTACCCGCGGCGTCGACGCCGAAGCGGTGTTCGAGACGGTGGTCGCGGAGGACGTCTCGTACCTCTGTGCGGCGCCGACGGTGCTGAACCGCCTGATGACCTACGACCGCGAACACGACGTGGAGACGACGGGTGCGAACCCGGTGCGGGTCGCCACGGCAGGGTCGGCGCCGCCGGAGGCGACGATCCGGACCGTCGAGGACGAGTTCGGCTGGGACCTCATGCACGTCTACGGCGCGACGGAGACGGGGCCGCTCGTCACCACCTCCGACGCGCGGCGGTTCTACGACGCGGACTCGCCCGACCGGTTCCGCCTGAAGAAGCGTCAGGGGATCGGCTACCTCGGGACCGACGTGCGCGTCGTCGACGAGGACGGCGCGGAGGTCCCGCACGACGACGAGACGCTGGGCGAGGTCGTGGTGCGGGGCAACCAGGTGATGGACAGCTACTGGGAGAAGCCGGAGGCGACGGCGGAGGCGTTCTCCGGGCGGAAAGAGGGGTACTACCACACCGGCGACCTCGCCACCGTCGACGAGAACGGGCTCATCTCGATTCGAGACCGCAAGAAGGATATCATCGTCACCGGCGGCGAGAACGTCTCCAGCATCGAACTGGAGGACGTGCTGTTCGACCACGAGGCCGTCGCAGACGCCGCCGTGGTCCCCGTCCCGAGCGACGAGTGGGGCGAGTCCCCGAAGGCGTTCGTCGTCCCGACGGGCGGCGACCCGGCGGCCCCGGGCGTCGCCGAGGACGACCTGATCGCGTTCTGTCGCGAGCGGCTGGCGTCGTTCAAGATCCCCAGGGCGGTGGAGTTCGTCGACAGCCTCCCGAAGACGGCGACGGGCAAGATCCAGAAGTACGAACTCCGCCAGCAGGCCTGGGCCGACGAGGACCGAATGGTCGGGGAGGGGTAGTCCGCCCGACGGCGGTATAGTTGGTGTACAAAAATGAGTAATTATTTGTACGACAAAGATGTTGTGTGGTATCATGCCGGAAGATAACAGACCAGTGGACCGTCGCGACGTACTGAAACTCGTCGGTGCCGGGGGACTCGCCGGCCTCGCCGGCTGTGCCGGCGGCGGCGGCGGCGGCGGAAGCAGCCAGTATCCGTCGCTCGGAAACTACCCCGTCGAGGGCGACGAGGTGGTGTTCGGGTTCAATGTCCCGCAGTCCGGGTCGTACTCGCAGGAGGGGACCGACGAACTCCGCGGGTACAACCTCGCGAAGGACCACCTGAACAACGGCGGCGGCTGGGTCGACAGCGTCTCTGACCTGTCGGGCAACGGCGTCCTCGACAAGACGGTCACGTCCGTCGAAGGCGACACGGCGACAAACGCCGAACAGGCCCGGCAGGAGGCACAGCGGATGATAAGCCGCGACAACGCGATCATGGTCACCGGCGGGTCGTCCTCCGCGGTCGCAATCGCGGTCCAGGAGCTGTGTCAGAAGGAGAAGGTCATGTTCATGGCCTGTCTCACCCACTCGAACGACACGACCGGGAGCGCCTGTGTCCGGTACTCCTTCCGGGAGATGTTCAACGCCTACATGACCGGACAGGCGCTCGCGCCGGTACTCGCCGAGGAGTTCGGCTCCAACCTGAACTTCTACCAGCTGTACGCCGACTACACGTGGGGGGCGACGGTCCAGTCGTCGATGCAGCAGTTCCTGGAGAAGCAGGGCTGGACGCAGACCAACGCCGTCGCGACGCCGCTCGGCACCTCCGACTACTCCTCGTTCCTCGCGAACGTGCCACGAGACGAGACGGACGTGCTCTTGCTCGTCCACTACGGCCTGGACGCCGCCAACTCGCTGCCACAGGCGATCGAGGCCGGGCTGAACGAGGACATGAAGATCGTCGTGCCGCTGTACAACCGGCTGATGGCCAACGCCGCCCGAGACTCTATCGGCGGCATCTACGGCACGGCAGAGTGGAACTGGCAGCTCGAGAACAGCGCGTCACAGACGTTCGTCGAGTCGTTCCAGAGCGAGTACGACAAGGTGCCGAGCTACGCCGCACGGCTGGCGTACGTCCAGACGCTCCAGTACGCCGCCGCCGTCGAGCGCGCGGGGACGTTCTACCCGCCCGAGGTCATCCGCCAGCTCGAAGACTACGACTACTCCGGCTTCGGCCTCGGCCAGGAGACGATGCGCGGCTGTGACCACCAGGCCCAGCACGACGTCCTCGTGGTCCAGGGGCTCCCGCGGAGCGAACAGACGGAGAACAAGCGCCTCCAGGTCGTCAGCCAGACCCCCCGCGACGACATCGGCTACGCCTGCGACGCCGGGCCGGCGGCCGAGTGTAGCCTCGGCAAGTACGGCGACGAGAGCTGAACTACGGGCGCGAAACAGAGTCGACGCGTTCGATGCTGGGTCGCCTCGCCTCCGTTTCGACGGACTGCCACGAGCCGGGGCCTCCGGCGGCCGACAGCCCACGTACTATCTCCCTCCACGACGTCTGCATCCCCGACCACCATGACGAGACAGACCACGCAAACGCCACCATGACACTGCTCGCAGACATCGCATCGATACTCCTCAACGGCCTCCAGCAAGGCGCGATATTCGCGCTTCTGGGGATCGGACTGACCATCATCCTCGGTACGATGGAGTTTCTGAACCTCGCTCACGGAGCGCTGTATCTCGTCGGCGCGTACACCGGGATGTACGTCTTCCGCGAGTCGGCGCTCAACAGCGGGATCCTGTTCAGCCTGGGGATCGAGGCCTTCGGCCTCGACCTCGGCTTTCTCGCGGCGCTGATCATCGTCCCGCTGGTCGGCCTCGTGGTCGGAGCGGTGATGGAACGAACCGTCGCGAAGCCGTTCTACGACCGTCCGGAGACCGACCAACTGCTCGTCACGTTCGGGCTCGCGCTCATCGTCTCGGAGCTGTTCAAGGCGACAGTCGGCGGCGACACCTTCCAGCCGGTGACCCCCCAGCAGATCCTCGGTACGAGCGTCTCCGGACCGGTGTCGCTCCCGGTCGTCGGCGCGTTCCCCAAGTGGCGGCTGTTCATCGTCGGTATCGCCGTGGCCGTCATCGCCGCGACGTACCTCCTCATCGAACGGACCGACTTCGGGCTCGTCGTCCAGGCGGGCACGCACGACGCCGAGATGGTCCGGCTGCTGGGGATCCGGATCGAGCGGTCGTACAGCCTCGTGTTCGCCGTCGGCGCGGCGCTGGCGGCGCTGGCGGGGCTGATCGGCGCCTCGTTCCAGACGATCAGCCCGCAGATCGGCACCGAGCGGGCGCTCGTCCCGGCGTTCCTGACCATCGTCGTCGGGGGCGCAGGGTCGGTGCCCGGCGCGATCGTCGGCGGCGTCGTCCTGGGCGTCGTCGTCACGGCCGTCGTCCAGTCGCCGTTCGCACAGTGGGCGCAGATCGTCCTCTACGCGCTGGTGGCGCTCGTCCTCGTGTTCAGACCCGAAGGGATCATGCCGAAACAGGGGGTGGGCGAGTGAGCGACCGACCCGACGACGCCGGCACCGTCGCCGACGGCGGGTCGGTCGTCGAGCCGACGATCGCCGACCGCTACCGCGCGGTCCGGGGGCGTGACTCGTTCGTCCTCGTCGGGACGGCGGTTGGCCTGCTTCTGTTGCCGTTCGTCCTCGTCGACGTCCTCGGCGCCGTCGCCGCCGTCACAGGGGTCTCTATCGGGGGCTACGAGGGGCTCCCGTCGCTCATACTCATCTACGGCATCGTCGTCGTCGGATTCAACCTCCTGCTCGGCTACCTCGGACTGCTCTCGTTCGGTCACGCCGCCTTCTTCGGGACGGCGGCGTACGCCGCCGGGATCGTCAGCACACAGGTCCCCAGCCCGGTCGTGATGGTCGTCGTCGGCGGGCTGGTCGCGGTGGTGGTCGCCGTGCCGATCGGGTTCGTCTCGATCCGGCGCTCGGGCGTCTACTTCGCCGTGCTGACGCTCACGTTCGGACAGATGCTGTACTTCTGGGCGATCGGTCCGGGAGCGTGGCTCACGAACGGCGACAACGGCTACTCGGACGTGATCGTCGACGGCGTGTTCGGCCTCGGGATGTTCCCGCTCGGCACGCACGTCCCGTTCGTCGGGTCGGTGACGTACGTGATGATCGCGGTGATCACGCTGCTCGCGGTGGCAGCCGCAAGCCGGATCGTCAACTCGCCGTACGGCCTGATCTTCCAGGCGCTGGGCGAGAACCAACAGCGCGTCGCGTTCGTCGGCCTCGACGTCGACCGCTACAAGCTGACGGCGTTCGTCATCTCGGCCGCGTTCGCCGGCGTCGGGGGCGCGCTGTTCGCCGTCCACGAGGGGTTCATCCACCCGGACTCCTCGCTGTACTGGATCGTCTCGGGCGACTTCGTGATCATGACCGTGCTGGGCGGCACCGGGTCGCTGGTCGGCCCGATGCTCGGTGCGCTCGTCTTCGAGTACATCTCGAACGTCGTCTCCGGGATCCAGTCGATCGGGTCGCTGTGGCGGCTGGTACTCGGCGCGGCGTTCGTCCTCGTCGTCTGGGTGTTCCCGCGGGGCGTCGCCGGCGCGGCGAAAGATCTTGGCTCCGTCGTCCTCCGTGCGGTCGACGGGGGCGCCACGGACGAGGAACCCGCCGCGACCGACGGGGGTGAGCAGTAGTGGCGCTGCTCGCCGTCGAGGGACTGACGAAGCAGTTCGGCGGCCTGACGGCGGTCGACGCCGTGGACTTCGGCGTCGAGTCCGGGGAGACCCGCGCGATCATCGGCCCGAACGGCGCCGGCAAGTCGACGCTCATCAACTGTATCACGGGGCTGCTGGAGCCGACAGAGGGCCGCGTCGAGTTCGACGGACAGGACGTGACCGGACTGCCGCCACACGAGGCGGTCCAGGCGGGAATGAGCAAGTCGTTCCAGACGGCCTCGCTGTTCCCCGGGATGACCGTCTCCGAGAACGTCGAGATCGCCGCGCTCGCGGCCGAACACGGGTCGTTCTCGCTCGACTTCCTCAAGCGCCGCGACCGGATGGAGGGCGTCCACGCCATCGTCGACCGGATGCTGTCGGCCGTCGAGCTGGACGGCGCCCGGGACACAGAGGCGGCGAACCTGCCGTACGGCGACAAGCGCCGCCTCGAAATCGCCGTTGCGCTCGCCTCCGAGCCCGAGATGCTGTTCATGGACGAGCCGACGGCGGGGATGAGCCCCAGCGAGACGGCAAACACCGTCGACCTCGTCGAGCGACTCCGGGAGGAGTTGGGGCTCACCATCCTCATCGTCGAACACGACATGGAGGTCATCTTTCAGATATCGGACCGTATCCTCGTGTTGAACCGTGGCGCCGTGATCGCCGACGGGCCGCCCGGCGCGGTCCAGGGCGACGCGGCCGTACAGGAGGCGTATCTCGGGGGGGTGGAGCTGTGAGCGCCACGAACGGCGCGCTGCTGTCGGTCGAGAACGTCGACGCCTACTACGGCGAGAGCCACATCCTCCGGGAGCTCTCCCTGCGCGTCGAGGAGGGCGAGGTCTGTGCGCTCCTGGGACGCAACGGGGCGGGCAAGACGACGACGCTCCGCTCGATCTCCGGGACGCGTCCGCCCGACGTACGCGAGGGACGAGTTCGGTTCAAAGGCGAGGAGATCACGTCGCTGTCGCCCGAGCGGGTGTCGATGCGCGGCATCTCGCTCGTGCCGGAGGAGCGACGGATCTTCCCGGAGCTCACGGTCGCGGAGAACCTCCACCTCGCGGAGGTCTACCGGAACGCGACGAATCTCGTCGGCGGCGAGGCGGTCTCTGCCGAACACGAGCGGATGTCGATGGAGGCTATCTTCGAGGAGTTCCCCCGGCTCGACGAGCGGCGGACACAGTCCGCCGGGACGCTCTCGGGCGGCGAACAGCAGATGCTCGCGATCGCGCGCGCGCTCCGGCAGAACACCGACCTGTTGATGCTCGACGAGCCTTACGAGGGGCTGGCGCCACAGATCATCCAGAACGTCGAGCGTGCCATCGAACGGATCAGCGACGCCGGCACCACAATCTTGCTGGTCGAACAGAACGCCGCGGCGGCGATCAAGATCGCCGACCGGGCCTACGTCGTCGACCAGGGCGAGATCGTCTTCGACGGCACCGCCGAGGAGCTCCGGAACGACGAAGAGACCCGACAGCGGTATCTGGGGGTGTGACCGTGAGCGAGACAGGTGCGACCCTCGACCTCCCGGCAGACCCGGAGTCGAACCCCGACGCGGTCGTCGACTCCCTCGTCGACGCGGGCGTCCTCGTCGAGACGGAGGCGGGCGACCTCGTCCTCACCGACGCCTTCGACACGACGCGGGCCGTGTATCACGACAGTTACGCCGACGAACCGGACGAGACCGTGCGCGAGACGGTCGCGGACCTGTTCGACGTCGACCCCGGCGACGACCGCGCCCGGACGGTGACGCGGGACGAACTCGTCGCCCTGCTCTCGCTCCGGTCGTTTCTCGACGACCCGCCGCCGGTCGACCGGCTGGCGTCCGTGACGGGCGTCGTCGCGGCCGTCGGGCCCGTCTCGCCGGTGCCCGACGCGCTGCCGGAGGTCGACGACCGCTCGTGGCACGAGGCCGTCGACGGCGGCGACGCCGTCGTGACGGTCTGGAAGCGCGACTGCGCGCCCTGTGACGCGCTGAAATCCGACCTCGACGAGGTGGTCGCGGCGCTCCGTGCCGTCGACACGGACGTCTCCGTCGCGGGGCTGGACGGCGAGTCCTGTCCCGACTTCTGTCGGGCGACCGGCGTGAACGCCGCGCCGGCGGTCTGCTGTTTCCGCGACGGGAGCCTCGCCGAGGCGGTGACCGGCCGGCGCGACCCGGCGGTCTACGCAGAACTCTTCGACGACGTGTACGGAGACGGCGCGGGCGCGGCGTAGCCCGCCGCGAGACGCCGCTGTCCGGGCTCTGCGCCCGTCTCGTTTCTCGCGACGCGCTCGCCCCGGAGCGCCCGCGACAGCCACGGCGGCTCCGCGACGGTCGTCCGTCCGACCGCCGTGTACCGAACCCGCCACGCCACCCGAACCGGTGCTCCGTCGACGGTCGCGGTGTACGAGAGCGTGACCGACCGGACGAGGCCGTCCGGCGTCACCGACGCCTCCAGCCGCACGTCACGCGGGTCGGTCCCGGTGCCGTACGTCCCGACCGCCCGGTCGCCGGAGACGAGATACCGGAGGACTCCGTCGGGTTCGCGGGTGGCGACGACCCGCGTCTTCGTCGCCGCGAACACCCGTGCGAGCGTCGTCGCCGGTCCGCCGCGCTCGCCGCCGAACGGCACCGTCTCGGTCCAGTACGTCCACGTTCCGGGGCGTCCGGTCGGGTCGAACGTGTTGTACACCCGCGCGTCGTCGCGCACGAGTCGCCGCGCGTACGTCGTGCCGTTCGACCAGTAGGTGCCACGGGCCGGCGGGTCGCCGAGAAACACCGGCGCGTCGGGGCCGGCCGTCGCTGCGTCCGCGAGAAACGACCGGTCGGGGCCGAGAGAGACCGTCACCGTGAGTTCGGAGCGGAGCGTCCCGTTCGGCGCCCGGATCGTCCGCGCGGCCCTGATCGTGAACGACCGGTTCGCGAGCGCCGCCTCGTGGGCGCGCCCGAGCGCCTCGGGGTCCGAGACGCCGGCGCTCGACAGTCCCGGCGGATACCGCTGTGTGCCGTCGGACGCGGGTGGCCGTGGCGACGGCTCTGTGCCGAGGTCGGGCGACCGGCCGGCGTCCGTCGCCACGGCACCGACCGCGACGGCGGCCGCGAGAACGACCGCGGCGACGAGGAGCGCCGGAGAGCCGGAGCGGTCCGGCGACGAGTCGGGGCCGCGGTCGAGATGCGCCGCGAGCAGAGCGTCGCGGGCGGCCGGCGAGACGCCGTAGAGCGCGACGTCGCGCAGGTCGTCGGCGTCAAGGACCGGGCACCCGGGGTCGCCCGGCGGGTCGCGCAGCGGCGTCACGAGCGCGTCCGCGTCGGCCTCGGCGGGCGGCGGCCGGAGCCGACGACGGGTCAGGCCCCCGCCGTCGTGGACGAAGAGCCGCCGCTCGCCGGTCCCGTCGGCGACGACGACGACGTCGCCGTCGACCCGCGCGTCGTTCCCCCGGGCGCGTTCGACCGCGGCGACGAACGCGGCGACCTCGGCGCGCGAACGCCGGGCGAGCGCCGCCGCGAACGCCTCCCGGGAGAGCGACGGCACGGAGGTCAGTCGGTCTCGGACTCGTCTTCGGCGTCACCCGCGACCAGCACCGAGCGGTCGGCGTCGAGGATGACCGCCTGCGTGGTGCTCCCGAACAGCGCCTTGCCGGCCGGCGAGCGCTCCTGACGCCCGGCGAGGGCGATGAGGTCGGCGTCGACCTCGTCGGCGGTCTCGAGAATCTCCGTCGCGGGGTCGCCGCTCGACTCCGCCAGTTCCACCTCGGCCCCGGTCTCCTCCAGCACGCGCGTCGCCTCGCGCACCGACCGCACCTGCGGGGCCGACGCGCCGGACGGGTTGTCCCGAAACGAGTGGAGAAGCCAGACCGTTCGCTCCTCCGGCGGCCCGGGGAGGTCGGCGACTGCTCGGGCGCACGCTCGCGCTCGCTGCTCGTTCTCGTCGATTCCGGCGACGACCGTGTACACGACCGCCTGTAGGCACGCCCGCAGATTAGTCCTTTCTTCCACACACAGGCATTTGTCGCGGGGCGGCGTCGAGGGGGTATGTCGCTCGACACGGACCGCGTCGAGACGGTCACCGTCGACTCGTACGGCACGCTCGTCGACCCGCGCGCGGCAGACCGGGCACTCGCGGAGCGGGTCGACGAGCCAGAACCGATCTCGCGGCTCTGGCGCTCCCGGTCGCTCACCTACACGATGGTCGGGAACGTCGTCGGCTTCTACCAGCCGTTCTACGAGATGAACAGGGACGCACTCGAGTTCGCGCTCGCGGCCCACGGCGTCGACCTGCCGTCCGAGGAGGTCGACGAGGTGCTCTCGGTCTACCTCGACCTCGACGCGTTCGAGGACGTGCGCCCGGGGATCGAGCGGCTCCGGGCGGCCGGCTACGACGTGTGGGTGGTGTCGAACGGCGACCCCCGCATGCTGGACGCGATGGTCGACCACGCCGGTCTCGAGGGGGTGGTCGCCGGGACGGTCAGCGCCGACGAGGTCCAGACGTTCAAACCCCACCCACGGATCTACCGCCACGCCGCCGCGCGGACGGGGACGCCGGTCCGGCGGCTCCTCCACGCCGCGGGGCCGGCGTTCGACGTTCTCGGGGCGAAACACGCCGGCGCACAGGCCGCGTGGGTCGACCGCTACGACGAGCCGTGGGAGTCGTTCGCGGGCGTCGACCCGGACGCGACCGTCGCCGGGTTCCACGACCTCGCGGACGCGCTGGGCGTCTGAGGCGCACGACAGCCCCGGTTCGGCCGCTGTCGTCGCCGTCGCGGTCTGGAACGGGATCGCGAACGGAGCGTCTGCCCCGAGGCTCACGTATCCGTCCAATCCCGCCCGCGGGGCCGGCGCCCCGCGGAACGGCCGGCAGCCTGCGCGCCCGTGCGCCGTCGACACGCACGAGCGGCGAGCCCACTCTATCGGACGGGAGGGGGGCTTCCTCGCCCGCTGAAACCCCCCGAGCGGGTATTTGTTCGGCCGGGACGAGCGGATGGTTGTGCTGGGGATCTCGCCCGACAACGTCGTCGCCCACGACCGGGAGCGGTCGTCGACACTCGGCGGCGAGTCGGAGGTCGTCCTCGTCCGTCGCCGTCCCGACCCGACCGTCGCGTGCGAGGGGCTCGACCGGGTTCGCGTCGCCCAGACCGCCGACGACCGCCACCGGATCGACTACCGGGGCGACCGTGAGGGGCGACTCGTCGTCACCGACGCCGGCGTCGAGGAACTCGGCGCGGCGCTCCTCGGCGGCGACCGCGTGCCCGCGTGGGGGCTCGAAGACCCGGAGACGCGGCCGTGGTGGGTCCCGGACGACCACGCGGAGCGAGCGGCCGCGCGCTGTGACTACTGTGGCGAACAGGCGGACCCGGGGGGCCCGCCCGTTCCCGGAGAGCACCGTACCGGCGACGCGCGGGTCTGTCGTGACTGCTGTGCGCGGACCCGAACGGGCGGGGCGCCCGACCCGGCGGCACGGATCGAGCGGCTCGTGACCGACCTCGGCGCGGACGACCCGGCGACGCGACGGGCCGCCGCGGGCGCGCTGCCCGCCGCCGCGGGCGCGCATCCGGCGGCC
>JBDGTD010000030.1:0-18815 GCA_042217165.1 Haloferacaceae archaeon
GGGAGGACAAGAAACACAACATCAACTTCTCGGCGCTGGTGAGCGCGAACGAACTCGACGACGAGGAGCGCAACGCGTGGGTCGAGGCGCTGGTCGACCGGGGCTACTCCCGGGACGGCGCCGCCGAGGTTCTCGAGTTCGCCGGCGCGGAGGTGGCCAAGAGCGAACTCGAAGAGGAGGGCTGATGCGCGAGCGCGACCCGTCACCCGACCGCGACTACGTCCGGCGCGCCGACCGCGAACTCGACGCGGCGTACGAGCCGCCGCTCTCGCTCGCCGAGTACGTCGAGCGGGCGTTCGAGCGCCCATCGATCGCCTCCCACGCCGCGAAGTACCTCCTCGAGGCCGTGGAGTCGATGGGCACCAGGACGGTGATAGAGGAGGGCGAAGAGCGCGAGCGCTACCGCTTCTTCGACGACCCGCACAACGACGGGGAACACGCGGTGCTGGGCAACACCGAGGTGCTCAACGCCTTCGTCGACGACCTGCGGACGATCGCCGCGGACAGAGGAAAAGGCGAGAAGATAGTCTGGTTCGACGGGCCGACGGCGACCGGCAAATCGGAGCTGAAGCGGTGTCTGATCAACGGTCTCCGGGAGTACTCGAAGACCGAGGCCGGGCGGCGCTACACCGTCGAGTGGAACGTCGCGAGCGCAGAAGCGAGCGACACGCGCGGGCTCTCCTACGGCGAGGCATCCCCCGACGACGAGTCGGACTGGTACGCCAGCCCGGTCCAGACACACCCCCTCTCGGTCTTTCCCGAGGCCGTCCGCGAGGACCTCCTCCGGGACCTGAACGACGCGAGCGACGACCACATCCCGACCGTCGTCGAGGCGGGGCTCGACCCGTTCTCGCGCGAGGCGTACGACCACCTCGAGAAGCGCTACCGGCGCGCCGGGCGCGAGGACCTGTTCTCCGCGGTGGCGGACCCGAAGCATCTGCGCGTGAAGAACTTCGTCGTCGACGTCGGGCAGGGTATCGGTGTCCTCCACGCCGAGGACGACGGCACGCCGAAAGAGCGGCTGGTCGGGTCGTGGATGCCCGGGATGCTCCGCGAACTCGGCTCGCGGGGGCGAAAGAACCCGCAGGCGTTCAGCTACGACGGCGTCCTCTCGCAGGGCAACGGCCTGCTGACCGTCGTCGAGGACGCCTCCCAGCACGCCGACCTGCTGCGCAAACTGCTGAACGTCCCCGACGAGGGGCGGGTGAAACTCGACAAGGGAGTCGGGATGGACCTCGACACCCAGCTGGTGGTCATCTCGAATCCAGACCTCGACGCAGAGCTCGACAAGTTCGCGGACCGAAACGGCCAGGACCCGCTGAAGGCGCTGAAGCGCCGGCTCGACCGACACGAGTTCGGCTACCTGACGAACCTCTCGCTCGAGGCCGAACTCGTGCGCCGGGAGCTGACCGACGAGACGTCGGTGTGGGACACGACCGACCCCGACGAGATAGGCGACCGGGTGCGCGCGCCGCTCTGGGTCTCGACGCGGGGAGCCGACGGCCAGGTGGTCGAACGCGAACTCGCGCCACACACGGTCGAGGCCGCCGCCACCTACGCCGTCCTCTCGCGGCTCGACGCGGAGGCCCTCCCCCCCGAACTGACGCTCGTCGACAAGGCGCTCCTGTTCGACCGCGGGTGGATACGCGACGAGGACGGCGAGCGGACCGACGCCGACGAGTTCGACCTCGGGGGCGACGACGGAGCGCACGGTATCCCGGTCACGTACACCCGCGACACGGTCGCCGACCTGCTCGCGTCCGACCGCGACCGCTCGCACCCGGACCTGCCGGTGGAGTCGGTGCTGATGCCGGACGACGTACTCGACGCGATGGCCGACGGACTGGGCGACGCGCCCGTGTTCTCCCGCGCCGAGGTGGCCGAGTACGAGAGCCGGGTCGCTGCCGCGAAAGACTACGTCTTCGACCGGCAGGCCACGGACGTGCGCGACGCCGTCCTCGCGGAGACGGGCGTCGACGCCGCGGCCGTCGAGGAGTACGTCGAACACGTCTACGCGTGGGCGGGCGACGACCAGGTCGAGACCGAGCGCGGCCCGGTCGACCCCGACCCGCTGCTGATGAAGCTGTTCGAGACGGAACACCTCGGCCGGTTCGCGGACGAGGACTACGCGGGCAACGAGCCCGGGCCGGCGGTCGAGTCGTTCCGGCGCGACCGGATCATCACCGCGCTGAACCGCTACGCGTGGGAGAACCGCGACGAGGGGTTCTCGGTCAGCGAGGTCGACCTCGGCGAGGTTCCGGTCATCCAGTCCGTCCTGGAGACGAACGACTGGGCCGACGTGCGCCGGCTCTTCCCCGACCTCGACCCGCACCAGTGGGCCGACCCGCCGGCCGACACGGAGACCGCGCGGATCAAATCGGAGACGATAGACCGGCTGGTCGACCGTGGGTACACCCCGGCGTCGGCCGAACTGACCTCGCGCAAGGTGTTCCGGGAGGTGGCTCACAAATGGGACTGAGAGAGGACCTGGAGCGCTTCCGCGAGGTGGGCGAGGAGCGCCGCGAGGACCTGACGGAGTTCATCAAACACGGCGACCTCGGGGGGAGCGGCCCGGACGCCGTCCGGGTGCCGATCAAGATCGTCGATCTCCCCGAGTTCGCCTACGACAAGCGCGACGTCGGCGGCGTCGGACAGGGGCAGGGCGGGACGCCCGAGCCCGGTCAGCCGGTCGACCCCGGCGACGACGGCGACGACGGCGACGGCGACGAGGAGGGCGAGCCCGGCGACGAGGGCGAAGAGCACGAGTACTACGAGATGGACCCCGAGGAGTTCGCCGAAGAGCTGGACGAGGCGCTCGGGCTGGACCTGGAGCCGAAGGGCAAGGAGGTGGTAGAGGAGGTCGCCGGCGACTTCGCCGAACTCACGCGCTCCGGGCCGAACTCGACGCTCGACTTCGAGCGGTTCTTCAAGCGCGGGCTGAAGCGCAAGCTCGCGACCGACTTCGACGAGAACTACGTCCGCGAGGCGGTCCGGGTCGCGGGCGCCGACCCCGACGACGTCTTCCGGTGGCTCCGCGAGCAGCACGTCCTCGTCTCGCGCGCGTTCGTCGCGGAGGCGTGGGAGGAGGCGGCCGGCGAGCGCGGGGCGTGGGACTCGTTCGCGGAGATGGACGAACACGTCGAGCGCGAGACGGCGATCGAGCGTATCCGACGCGAGGGGCTCCGACACGTCCCCTTCCGCCGCGAGGACGAGCGCTACCGCCACCCCGAGACGGTCACGCGCCGGGAGCGCAACGTCGTCGTCGTGAACGTCCGCGACGTGTCGGGGTCGATGCGCGAGCGCAAGCGCGAACTCGTCGAACGCACCTTCTCGCCGCTCGACTGGTATCTCCAGGGGAAGTACGACCGCGCGGAGTTCGTCTACGTCGCCCACGACGCCGACGCGTGGGAGGTCGAGCGCGAGGACTTCTTCGGCATCCGCTCGGGCGGCGGGACGCGCATCTCCTCGGCGTACGAACTGACAAAGGAGATTCTGGAGGAGCGGTACCCGTGGAGCGAGTGGAACCGGTACGTCCTCGCCGCGGGGGACTCGGAGAACTCCTCGAACGACACCACCGAGAACGTCGTCCCGTTGATGCGCGAGATTCCGGCGAACCTCCACGCCTACGTGGAGACCCAGCCCGGAGGGGCTGCGATCAACGCGACCCACGCCGAAGAGGTCGAAACGGCGTTCGACAGCGACGACGGCGTCGTCGTCACGTACGTCTCCGACCCCGAGGACGTGACCGACGCGATCTACGACATCCTCTCGACGGAGGAGACAGAGTAAGATGAGAGACGACCGCACCGCAGCACGGCGCACCGCAGCACGGTTAGAGGAGCCGGTCCGGGAGGCGGGCGAGCTAGCACAGAAGCTCGGCCTGAACCCTTACCGGGTGAACTACTGGGTCGTCACGAACGACGAGATGAACCAGCTCATCGCCTACGACGGCTTCCAGACGCGGTACCCCCACTGGCGCTGGGGGATGAAGTACGACCGCCAGCAGAAAAAGAGCCAGCTCGGGCTGGGCAAGGCGTTCGAGATCGTCAACAACGACGACCCCGCGAACGCGTTTCTGCAGGAGTCGAACTCGCTGGCCGACCAGAAGGCGGTGATCACCCACGTCGAGGCCCACGGCGACTTCTTCGCGAACAACGAGTGGTTCGGGCTGTTCGTCGACGGGCACGACCGCACGCCCCCGGGCGACGCGAGCGGCAGAACGGATGGAACCCGCGTCGAGCGCGACGGCGACGACCGCCCGCGCGGCCCGAACGCCGCGGCGATGCTCGAGCGCCACGCCGAGACGATCGCAGAGTACATGGAAGACCCAGAGATCGGCCGCGAGGCCGTCGAGCGGTTCATCGACACCGTCTCGACGATCACGGACACCATCGACCAGCACAGCGCCTACGCCGAGACCGTCGAGGCGGGCGAGGACGTCGACCCCGAAGACCTCCGCGACCGCCTCGACGAGATGGAGCTCTCCGACGACGTGCGCGGGCAGGTGTTCGACGAGGAGTGGCTAGAAGCCCGCGCAGAGGCCGAGGCCGAGGCGCGCCTCAACGAGCCCCGGCGGGACGTGCTGGCGTATCTCCGCGAACACGGGATGTGCTACGACGCGGAGACAGACCGCGCGGTCGAGATGGAAGACTGGCAGCGCGAGGTGCTCGAGATCATCCGCCGCGAGGCGTACTACTTCGCGGGCCAGCGTATCACGAAGGTCATGAACGAGGGGTGGGCGGCCTACTGGGAGTCGCTGATGATGGGCGAGGAGCGCTTCGCCGGGACCGACGAGTTCCTCACCTACGCGGACCACCAGGCGCGCGTCCTCGGGTCGCCCGGGCTCAACCCCTACAAACTGGGCAAGGAGCTGTGGGAGTACGTCGAGAACACGGCCAACCGGCGCGAGGTGATAGAGCGCCTGCTCCGCGTCGAGGGCGTGACTCCGCGGAACTTCCACGAGACCGTGGACTTCGACGAGGTGGCGGAGCTGCTCGACCCACATCCCGCGGTCGCGGGCGCCGGACCGGACGTACTCGACGACCTCGCGGAGATGGCCGCCGACGGCGACCCGCGGGTCGACCCGGAGGGGGTCGACCGGGCGCGGTCTGGAACGGTCGACGCCGAGGCGTACCCGTGGAAACTGCTCACGTACGAGGGTCTCGCGGAGCGACACTACTCGCTCGCGAAGCCACAGTACCGTGGCTTCCTCCGGCGCGTCGGCCGCGAGACCCTGGAGGAGACGGCGCGGTACCTGTTCGACGACGAGCGGTACGCGAGCGTCGAGGCGGCGGTCGCGGACGTCGACCGCGGCGCCGGCTGGGAGCGGATGCGCGAGGTGCGCGAGAGCCACAACGACGTCACCTTCGTCGACGCCTTCCTCTCCGAGGAGTTCGTCCGGGACAACAACTACTTCACCTACGAGTTCGCCCGGTCGTCCGGCGACTACCGCGTGACGAGCGCGGAGTACGAGGACGTCAAGAAGAAGCTCCTCCTGCAGTTCACGAACTTCGGGAAGCCCACCGTCAACGTCTACGACGGCAACTTCGAGAACCGGGGGGAACTGCTCCTGGGCCACGAGTACAACGGGGTGACACTCGACGTCGACCAGGCGAAAGGCGTCCTCGAACGGGTCTACGAACTCTGGGGGCGACCGGTGAATCTCGCGACCATCGTCAAGGAGTACGACGAACACGACCTCGAGATCGCCCGGCGACGAAACCGTGAGCCGACGCCGCGCGAGGTCGGGCGGCGCATCCGCTTCGACGGCGAGATGTTCGAGACCCACGACCTCGACGCGGAGATAGAAGCGCAGATCGCGGCGAGCGAGGTCGACTACGACACGAAGCCGGAGGAGTGGCTGGCGTAGACGCGGTCCGGACGAACTGAAGCGGGTCGCGAAACAGAGCGGCGAGCGGGGCGCGACTCGTCGTGCCGTAGCCTTCAGGTCTCGCGCGCCCTGCGATCCCCGGATGCCCGAGCGCCACGACCCCGCCGGCTCCGACGGCTCTGCCCGTGACCCGACGACGCCGCGTCACGCCACGGCGGTCGTCTGGTTCCGCCGCGACCTCCGTCTCCACGACAACGAGGCGCTGACCGAGGCTGCGCGCGCAGACCGTCTCCTCCCCGTCTACGCGTTCGACCCGCGGGACTACGGCGAGCGCGAGTACGGGGGACCCGACTCGTTTCGGTTCGAGAAGACCGGCGGCGGCCGCGCGCGCTTCCGCCGCGAATCGGTCACGGCCCTCCGGGCGTCACTGCGCGACCGGGGCTCTGATCTGGTCGTCCGCACCGGACCGCCCGAGCGCGCGGTCGCGCGGGTCGCTGCACGGGCCGACGCCGACGCCGTCTACTTACACGTGTGGCCGTCGCCGGAGGAGGTAGACGTCGAGAGCGAGGTCCGGGCGTCGCTCCGGGAGCGCGGGATAGAGGCTCGCCGGTACTGGGGGCACACGCTCTATCACGTGAACGACCTCCCCGACGGCTACCGCGGTGTTCCGGACACGTACACGACCTTCCGAGAGTCCGTCGAAGCCGACGCGAGCGTCCGGTCGCCGCTCGGCACGCCCGACCTGCCGGCGGTTCCAGACGACGCGCCGGACCCCGGTACGATTCCGACGCTCGACGACCTCGGGGTCGCCGACCGGGTGCCGGAGGACGAGCGCGCGGTCCTGTCGTTCGACGGCGGGGAGCCGTCGGGGCTCGACCGACTCGAGACGTACGTCTGGGCGGAAGACCGCCTGCGCGAGTACAAGCAGACCCGGAACGGCCTGCTCGGGCAGGGCTACTCCACGAAGCTCTCGCCGTGGCTCACCGAGGGCTGTCTGTCGCCACGCCGCGTGAAGGCGGCGGTCGACCGGTACGAGGACCGGCGGGTCGCGAACGACTCGACGTACTGGCTCCTGTTCGAACTGATCTGGCGCGACTTCTTCGCGTTCCAGGTCGCCAAACACGGCGCACAGTTCTTCGCGCCCGGCGGCCTCCAGGAGCGAACCGAGGTCGACTGGCGGGACCCGGCGACCGACACAGAGGCCGCGCGGGCGTTCGAGCGGTGGTGTGCGGGCGAGACGGGGGTTCCGTTCGTGGACGCGAACGTGCGCGAGTTGAACCGGACGGGGTACATGAGCAACCGCGGGCGCCAGAACGTCGCCTCCTTCCTCGCGAACGACCTCCGGGTCGACTGGCGGCGCGGAGCGGCGTACTTCGAGACGCAGTTGCTGGACTACGACCCCGCCTCGAACTACGGGAACTGGGCGTACGTCGCGGGGGTCGGCAACGACACGCGGAACCGGCGTTTCGACGTCGTCGACCAGGCCCGGAGGTACGACGGCGAGGCGGAGTACGTGGCCCACTGGCTCCCGGACCTCGACCCGCTCCCCCCGGAGTACGCACACGCGCCGTGGGAGATGAGCGAGTCGGAACAGAGCGAGTACGGCGTCGAACTCGGTCGCGACTACCCGGAGCCGGTGGTCGACCCCGCCCGGTTCGACGAGAAACGGCGGTGAACTAGCGGTCTTCGGCCGCGGTCGCCTCGCCCTCGCGGGGAGGCTCCGTGGCGACCGGCCCCGGAGCGGTCGGCGACGGGTCGGCCTCCCCGAGTCGGGCGCCGACAGAGCGGTAGGTCCGGACCGCGGCAGAGACGGTGAGCGCGGCGGCGACGAGCGCCGCGAGCGCGGCGTCCGGAACCCCCGCGAACGGGGAGACGTCGAGCCAGACGAGCGGAACGAGAGCCAGCGAGACGACCCCGACTCCGAGGTAGTAGACGCTCCACCGGAGTTCGCGCTCGGAGACGTCCTCGGTGTACGCGTCGAGTTCGCTCGCGCCGGTCCCGAGAGCGACGGTTCCGCGGTCGCGGTCGTAGTCGATGATACCCGCGTCGGCGAGTTTCGGGAGGTGCGTCTGGTGGAGCGAGGTGTACACCCGCTTGCGCTGCTTGTAGTCGAGGTCGTCGGTCTCGACGCCGTTCTCCCACGCCGCGACCTGTCGGGAGAGTTCGCGCATCGTCACGCGCTCGCCGCGCTGTTTCAGGCAGTGGATGACGTGGCGACGACGCTCGTTGCTCAGCATCGTGAACACCAGATCCTTGGAGAGCGTCCGGTCACCGTCGCTCTCGTCGGCACGCACCGGTGTCTGTGACACTGATATCACCTCACCGTCGACGCGAGGTGACAAAAGTGTTCACACGTTCCGCCGCGTAGTTCGATACGATCGATAAACCGGCGCCCGTCGAAACGGACGTACAGTTCCGCCGGTTCGGAGGGCCTACGCTCTCTCTAAGATCCCCGAAGCGGGAACGCTCCGATGCTCGGTACGGGATTCGAACCACGGTCGCGGCAAAGCCGCTCCCTGATGCAAATCCCTTCCCTGCGCGCTTCGCTCGCTCACTCCGTTCGCTCGCTGTAGTGCTCGGTACGGGATTTGAACCCGTGTCGTCGGCTCGAAAGGCCAACATGATTGGCCGGACTACACCAACCGAGCGGCTGCAAACACCCTTCGGACGGGGCGAGACAAAAGCGCTCTCCTTCGGCGCCGTACCGACCCCCGTTCGCTACGACCGACCGCCACCCATGCTCAGGAGGTCCAGGACCGACCGGAGGAAGTCGATGATGCCGTCGATGAGTTCGATCAGCCCGCCGCCGCCACCCGACTGCGCTGCCGCCACACCGGTCGCCGCGATGAGCGCGACTGCTGCCACGAGCGCCAGTGGTAGCCTGTCGTTCATACCGTCTCCTACGAACAGCCCAACTTGACTCTTCGCCCCGTTGCCGGACGGTATCGGGTCGAGAGAACCTACGTCGACATCGTGGGTAGCCGCGCCGGAGTGCCCCCGTCTGTCGCGGTGCGCTCGACCGACCCGGCGTTCGTGGCCGCCACCCGCCGGCGTCGTCTGATCTCCGAGCGAAAGCGCCATTCGCACGGCCGACAGAGGGCCGGTGTGACGGCGACGCCACCGGACAGCCTCCGTGCCGACCCCGTGACCGCGGCGCTGGTCGAACACTACGGGACGCCCGAGGTAGCGCCCGCCGCAGCCGACGAGAGGTTTCGCCGGCTCGCGCGCGCCATCACCTCGCAGTCGGTGTCGACCGCAGCCGCACGCGCCACCCGAGAGCGGCTGTTCGCCCTGCCGGTCTACGCCGACGGCGTCACGCCCGAGGCGACGCTCGCGGCCGACCCCGACGCGCTGGCCGACGCCGGCCTCGGCGAGCGAAAGGCCCGGTATCTCCGGGAGGCTGCTGCGGCGTGGGCCGACGGCCAGATCGACCCGGCGACGCTCGGGGACGCGGACGAGCGGGCGGTCCGCGAGGCGGTCACCGACGTCTACGGCCTCGGAGAGTGGACCGCGTCGATGTACCTCCTCTTCGTCCTCGGCCGCGAGGACGTCTTCCCGGTCGGCGACCTCGCGGTCCGTCGCGCGATGACGGCGCTGTACGGCCACGCCGACGAGAACCGCGAGGAGATGTGCGAGACCGCGGCTCGCTGGGCGCCGTACCGCTCGTACGCCACGCGCCTGCTCTGGGCGTTCTACGAGGACGAGGACGCGGACGCGGCGGCGTTCCGACCCCCGTGACCGGACAGCGCGACGAGACCGGACTGCGCGGCGAGCCGTACGATCCGGGCGCCCCCGGCCTGGGTGCCGACCGCTAGCGCGCGCGACGGCGCACCCGGGCGGCGACACGGCGCACCCGGGCGGCGACGAGTCGTCGCGTGGCCGTGCGGGGCTGTTCGCAGACTCGACGACGTGCTGCCGGACACGCCGGTCGGGGCCCTCGCGGCGCCGACCCGGGAACTGTGCCGAACTACTCCTCTGGGGACTCCGCCTCGTCTCCGTCGCCCGTCGACCCGGCGTCCGCGCGGCGCGTGACGTCGACGCGGTAGTGCTGGAGGATGTCCCGCCCGAGGAGCAGCGGGTAGTCCATGTGCGAGCGGTCCTCGACGCTCGCGGTGACGGTGTGCTGGGTGCCGCCGACGCCGACCACGAGGTCGACGACCGGCCGTGCCTTCCCGGACTTCACGCTCCCCGACTTCACGCGCGTCATGCTCTTGATCGGGCCGGCGCCGACGTCGGCCGCGAGCGCAGTGTCGATGCTCGTCCGGGTCGCGCCGGTGTCTGACTTCGCGTACGCCTGCGTCGTGTCGCTGGTGCCCGAGACGACGACCTCCTCGACGTAGCCGACGACCGCGCCGGCTGGCGGCCCGGTGCGCTCGACGCGGGGCTTGCAGTCGGGGACGGAGTCGTCGAGGCTGGCGGAGAGCTCTTCGACCGCCGCTTCGTCGACCTCGCCCCCGCCCCGTTCGATCGCCAGCCGTGCGATGTGGGGCGCGGCCGAGCGGCCAGTGGCCTCGAACAGCCCCTTGAACCCGGCGGTGGGGTTGACCTCGAGGACGTACCACTCGCCGTCTGTCCCCTCGATGAGGTCGACACCGGCGTAGTCGAGCCCCAGCACCTCGGCGGCGTACAGCGCGGTTTCGGCGGCCGACTCGGAGATGTCGTCGGTCGCGTCGGCGACGTCGCCGCCGAGCGCGACGTTCGTCCGCCAGTCACCTTCGGGCGCGTAGCGGTACATCGCGCCGACGAGGTCGCCCCCGACGACGTAGGCCCGGAGGTCGCGGTTCGGCCCCTCGCCGCGCTCCAGGAGTTCCTGGAGAAACGCCTGCCGGTTGCCAACCCGGGGGTTGACCGGTTCGTCGAGGTCGACCTTCCACGTCCCGCCGCCGTGGGTACCGATGGCGGTCTTGTAGACGGCGAGGTCGCCGAACCGGTCCCGGCCGCGGTTGAGCCGGTCGTTCGAGAGCGCGAGCAGGGCGTCGGGGACCCGGATGTTCCAGTCCGCGAGCGTCGCCGCCGTCGCGAACTTGTGGATGGCCGTGAGGACCTCGTCGGGTTCGTTCAGCATCGGGCGGATGCGGTTGAACGTCGCCGCGAGACCGAGCAGTTCGGCGGGCTCCTGGGTGTTCGACAGCAGGAGACGGTTGGCGACGATGTCGACGGCCGGCTCGACGGACACCTCGCCGTCGACGACGGAGACGGCGGCGTTCTCGCGGCGGAGCCAGACCGGCGTGTGGCCCAGCGCCTCGACGGCGTTCAGGATCGCCTTCGTCTCCTTGCTGTTGTGGAGGCTCAGGACGCCCACCCTGATGTCGGTGGCTGACATGCGTCCAACTGGATCGAGAGGTCGCAAAGTCGTGCCGGTCCGACGGGGTCGGGCGCGGACGGCGCCGCTTAAGTCTGTGCGCTCGGAGGGCCGGGTATGCCTGACGACGGGTCGTTCACCTACCGCGGCGGTCGTGTCGCCCCCGGCGAGACGGCCAACGTCCGCCACGGCATCAGCGAGACGTATCTCGGCGACCCGGTTCGCATTCCCGTCACCGTCGTCAACGGCGAGAACGAGGGGCCGACGCTCTTTCTCTCTGCGGCGGCCCACGGCGACGAGTTGAACGGTATCGAGGTGGTCCGCACGGTCGCTCACGACTGGGACCTCTCTGACCTCGATGGCTGTCTCGTCTGCCTGCCCGTGCTGAACGTTCCCGGCTTCCTCGCACAGGAGCGGTATCTCCCGATCCTCGACCGCGACCTCAACCGCTCGTTCCCGGGAAACGCAGACAGCACGAGCGCTCGGCGGATGGCCCACAGTATCTTCGAGAACTTCGTCAGACCCTGTGACCTCGGCCTCGACTTTCACACCTCGACGCGGGGTCGGTCGAACATGCTCCACGTTCGCGCCGATACCGACGCGCCGGGCGTGGGGCGACTGGCGAACGCGTTCGGGTCGAACGTGATCATAGACAGCACCGGGCCGGAGGGGACGCTCCGGCGCGAGGCGACCAGCGCCGGGACGCCAACCGTCACGGTCGAGATGGGCGAAGCCCACCGGTTCCAGCGCGGCCTGATCGACGAGGCGCTCTCGGGCGTCGAGTCGGTGTTCGCGGAGTACGGCCTGCGCGAGGAGCCGACGGTCCGGTGGCCGGGGTGGCGCACGCGGGTCGAAGGGACAGACGAGAAGACGTGGATCCGCGCCGACGCCGGCGGCATCGTGGACATACATTTCGAGCGCGGGTCGGTCGTCCGCGGGGGCGAGCGCATCTGCACCATCACGAACCCGTTCAAGAACGACAACGTCGCCGTCACGGCGCCGTTCACGGGGCTGCTGGTCGGGGTCCTCGAGAACCCGGTCGTCTATCCCGGCAACCCGATCTGTCACCTCGTCGAACTCGACGACGAGGTCCTCGGGGTTATAGAGCGCCGGCGGTCGAACGGGCCGGGCGACTGAGCGCTCCCGGCCGCGCGCCCCCGCACACGCAAGGTTCATACTACCGTGGTCGATAACACTGGCCGGATGAGTCAGTCCTACAACCGCGGACTGGTCGAGGACTTCGGCCGCTGGCGGGAGTTCTCAGCGGGGATGTGGGCGTGGGTGTTCCACAAGTTCACGGGCTGGGTGCTCGTGGGCTATCTGTTCACCCACATCGCGGTGCTGTCGACGGCGCTCTCGGGCCCGGCGGCCTACACCGGCACCATCAGGACGCTCGAGAGCCTGCTCGTCGTGCGCGTGCTCGAGGTCGGACTGCTCGCTGTCGCGGTGTTTCACATCCTCAACGGCTGTCGCCTCCTCCTCGTCGACCTCGGAGTCGGCCTGGAGCGTCAGGACGTGAGCTTCTACGCCTCGCTCGTCCTCACGGGCGCTATCGTCGTCGCGAGCATCCCGACGTTCATGGCGGGGGTGAGCCTGTGAGCGAGCGCTACTCCTCGTTCGAGCCCGGCGGCCGGCGCTGGCTCTGGCAGCGGATCACCGCCGCCTTTCTCGTGGTGGTGCTCGCTTTCCACTTCTTCCTCCTCCACTTCGTCAACCACGCCGCCGAGGTGACGTTCGCGCTCTCCTCTGCCCGGATGGAGACGCTCTCGTACTACTCGCTGATGGTCCTCTTTCTCGTCACTGCGACCTTCCACGGGGTCAACGGCGTCTACAACGCCCTGATCAACGCCGGGTTGAGCGGTCAGAAGCGGGCCGCCGTGAAGTGGACGCTCATCGTCGCGAGCGTCGTCCTGGTCGTCCAGGGGATTCGCACCGCGAACGCGTGGGCCGGTATCTCGATCATCTAACAATGAGTACGCAACTCCCGAAAGAGCCAGAGACCGAAGAGTCAGAGACCGAAACCACCGTCGAGTCCCCACAGAGTCGGCGGATGCGCGAGACGGCCGAGCGCCGCGAGGCCGGACGCGTCGAGACAGAGGAGACGCCGGACCTCGAGGACGAGGACACCCGTCTGATCAAGGTGTTCCGTTACGACCCCGAGGTGCCCGAGAAACAGGAGCCGCGGTTCGACGAGTTCCACGTTCCCTTCGAGAAGGGGATGACCGTCCTCGACGCGCTGATGTACGCCCGGGACACCTACGACTCCTCGCTCACGTTCCGGCACTCCTGCCGGCAGGCCGTCTGTGGCTCCGACGCGCTGTTCGTCAACGGCTCCCAGTGTCTCGGCTGTCAGACCCAACTCGGCGACTTAGAGGAGCCGGTCCGGATCGAACCGCTCCCCCACCAGGAGGTCGTGAAAGACCTCGTCGTGGACATGGAGCATTTCTACGAGCAGATGGAGGCGGTCGACCCCTTCTTCGACCCCGACGACCTGCCCGACGACGCGATGGCCGAACAGTCCCAGACCCGCGCCAACCGCGAGCAGATCAAGATGTCCACGCGGTGTATCTGGTGTGGCGCCTGCATGTCCTCGTGTAACATCGCCGCCGGGAACAACGAGTATCTCGGTCCCGCGGCCATCAACAAGGCCTACCGGTTCGCGATGGACGAGCGGGAAGGATCGGAGAAGAAACAGGAACGACTCGAGATCATCGAGCGCGAGAACGGCGTCTGGCGGTGTCAGACCCAGTTCTCGTGTACCGAGGTCTGCCCGAAGGATATCCCGCTGACCGAGCATATCCAGGCGCTGAAGCGCGAAGCGGTCAAAGAGAATCTGAAATTTTGGTAGGGTCGACCTCGCGTAGCCGCGGGGTCTATCGGGCGTCGTCGGAGCTCTGAACTGGACGCTCGCCTCGCGAAGGGCCGTTCACGGGCCACGTCGCGTGGTCCGAGGCCACGTCTCGCGGGTGTCTCACCGGAGGGGGAACAGCCGCCGGAGTCAGTTACTCCTCTGGGGCAGTCGTCGCGAGGAAGGTGGAGAGCCGTGACATCTGCGCCAGCGCGGAGTCGATACGGTCCTGGGCCGCCTCGGAATCGTCGATACTGTACTCTTTGGTCTGGACGCACTCGCGGCACGCGAGGAGTCCGTCCTCTTCGAGCGAGTGCAGGTGTGGGTAGACGGTGCCGGGGCTGAACTGGATGTTGAACAGCCGCGAGAACTCACGGATGACCTCCATCCCGTTTGCCTCGCCGCGGCGGAGCAGAATCGCGAGTATGAGTTCGTCGAGATACTCGCTCGCGAACGCCCGGTCGACGCCTGCCGCGACGGAGTCCGGAGACGTACGCGTGGCTGTCCCGGCGCCGTCTCGCGACGGCTGCGGCGGGGTCTCTTCGGGCCGTTGCTCGTCGTGGTCGTGGGGCAGCGTCTCTGTGTCGTTCTCAGTCATGAATGTAGACCTGTGGCCGCACCGCTCGGGTCGTCGAGCGGCGCACGCCACGCGTCAGCGCCGTCGACGGGCGTCGCAACAGACGCCGTCGACGGACGGGGTGACCCCGGAGTGGGGCTGGAGCGCCGCGTGACCCGTGTCCCCGGGGCGTAGGGAAGGCAGAACCCCGGCGTGTCAGGCTACGGCTGTGTTCCGGCATCGAGAGCCACAACGCACGACACCGGGTTAACTGCGGGAGCAGAATGCTCGGGGTGACGGCGCGCGAGGTGGGGTTATTATTCGCCCCGGGGGCCGAAGACGGCGTCGAAGAGCTTCCGCTCGGCGGTTCTGACGTGGCGATAGAACGTCTGTGGCGAGATGTCGAGCGCGTCGGCGACGTCTTCGGCCGCGCACTCGCGCGGCGACTCGAAAAAGCCCTCGGCGTGGGCGGTCCGGACCACTTCCCGCTGGCGCGACGTCAGTCCCGTGTCGGAGCATCGGTCGGGGTCGACGGCGGCGTCTCGCTCGCTCTTCGAGACGAGCGTCGGGTTGCCGTACCGAGCCGCCAGGCTCTCGAGCAGCGTCCGGACGTCGACGGTGTCGGGAACGGCGAGCGTGACCGTCGCCGACTCCGCGTCGACGACCGACCCGAGAACGCGGACGCCACGGTCCGCGAGGTAGTCGGCGAGGGGTCTGTTCGCGAGCCAGAGGTCGACGACGTCGTCTCCGTCGGCGTCGGCCGCGAGAGCCGCGTCGGAGACGGCGGGGATCTCCGCGGCGGTGTCGACCACCGCGGCCGCGTCGCCGTCGGTGACACGGACGCGTTTCAGGGTGTCGCCGCCGGGCTGTGGGGCGACCGTCTCGAGGGCGAGCGTGCAGTCCAGCCGGGAGGCGACGTAGTGCAGCGGGATCCGCTCGTCGGTGAACCGGACGGTGACCTCGTTCACCGTTCCCGAGAGCAGCGCGTTCTGCTGTTTGACCGCGTTCATCACGGTCGCGACCGTGCGGCCGAGGTCGGCAAGCGCAAGCCGCACCAGTTCGCCGAAGAACCCCGTCTGCTCCGCGTAGACGGTGAGCGTTCCGTACGAAATGTGTCGGTGTGTGAGCGGGAGGCTGACGACAGACCGGAGCCCGTTTGCGAGCGCGCGACGACACCACGGCTCCATCTGGACCTCCTCTGCGGTGTTCGGTACGTAGACGGACTCCTCCGCGACGACGGCCTGCGCCGCCGGGTCGGTGCTGTCGTCGACTGGGATCGGGCCGTCGGGCCAGTCCTCGACCCGGGTACGCCCCTCTGATTCGCGGGGGACGAGACGCTCCTCGGTTTGATCGTAGCCGCTGATCCGGACGAGGGCAACGCCATCGACGGTCGACAGGTGCCGACACACCGCGCGCTCGATATCCGGCCGCGTGTCTGCCTGTGCGATCGCCTCTCCGATCTCGCGGACAGTCGCGTTCAGGCCGCGGAGCTGTTCGAGCCGGTCGTTCTGTGACTGTAGCTCTGCCGTCCGCTCGCGGAGCTCCGCCCCCCGGTCGACGCGGTCGAGCGCAGTCTCGGCGGTCGCCGCGAGCGTCTCGATGAGGTCCCTGTCGGCCTCGCCCAGCCCCGGCTCGGTGTCGCCGACCACGCAGGCGCCGTGGTCGCCGAGCGGTACGACCACCCCGTCGACGAGCGGCAGGTCGTCGAGCGGTGGTGCCGTCGCGTCGGCCCGGACCGACCGTGGTTCGCCGTCGACGAACGCGGTCCCGACGGCGCTGTCCGCCCGCGGGGCGAGGGCCTCGAGGGCCGACGCATCGACGGTGCCGTCGCTCACGGCGGCGGGCGCCAGCATCCCGTCGTCGAACAGGTAGACGGCGACCACCGACATCGAGAGCACGTTCGTCGCCGCGTCGACGAGCGTCTCGGTCGCGTCCGTCCGCGACTCGGCGACGAGAAACTCCCGCGACGAGTCGTGCAGCGCCGCGAGCGTCTGTTCGTACCGTTCGCGGTCGGTGACGTCGCGGAGAACGAACAGGTGACGCCCAGGAACGACGTGCGGCGTCGCCGCGAAGTCGACGACGCGCCGGGTCCCCGCCGCGGTGGACAGCGGAACTGTCGCCCGCGTCTGGTCGTGGCCCTGGACGATCCGACGCAGCCACTCGGCACCGTGGTCGTTCGACACGAAGTCGGCCAGCGGCCGGCCGAGGAACTGGTCGCAGGGCAGGTCGAACAGTTCACAGGCCGCCGAGTTCGCGTCGACACACCGACCGTCTTCGTCGGTGATCACCATCGCGTCGAACGCCTCCTCGAACAGCGACCGGAACCGCCGCTCGCTCCGGCGTAGCTCCCGCTGGCGTTCCTTGCGCTCGGAGACGTCACGGAGGTGGACGACCACGCCTCGCACGTCCGGGTCGTCGAGCAGGTTGCGCCCCCGCGCCTCGACCCAGAGCCACGAGCCGTCGCGGTGACGAACCCGAAACTCGGCGGCGACCGACCCGCGGCTGTCGTCTATCAACGACTCGAACCGAGTCAGCGCCGCGTCCCTGTCCGCCGAGTGGATGTGGTCGAACACGACGTCGCCGACGAGCGCCTCCGGCGGGTGTCCGAACTGTCGCTCTGCGGCCGGGCTCAGGTACTCGATCCGCCAGCGCTCGTCCAGCACCGCGATGACGTCCGTCGACTCCTCGGCCAGCCGCGCGTACTGCCGCCGCGTCGCCGCCGCCTCGCGTTCGGCGCGATACCGGCTGACGACGCTCGAGATGCGGTGTGCGAGCGTCGCGTACTGGTCGGTGCCGCCACCTTTCCGGAAGTAGTCGGTCACGCCGGCCGAGATAGCGTCGACCGCGGTCGCCTCGTCGCCTCTCGCCGTGAGCATCAGGAACGGGAGGGCCGGATGCTCCTCGCGAACCAGTTCGAGCAGCTCCAGCCCGTCGAGCCGGGGCATCTCGTAGTCGGAGACGACACAGTCGAACGAGCCGTCCTCGAGCCGTGGCACTGCCTGCTGCGGGTCGGTCTCGGGGACGGCCACGTCGACGGCGTCGCTCGCCTCGAGATACTCGGAGACCATCTCGGCGTATCCCGGGTCGTCGTCGACGAGCAGGACGCGGACGGGAGCGTCGCTCGGACGCGGGGCCGCGGACGGAGACGGCGCGCTCGGACGCGGGGCCGCGGCGTCCCGACTCTGCGTCGGGGCCGCGGACGCGCCGCGGGAGCCGTCGTCCGGGTCGGCATCCGGTCGGACCGGCCGGTAGCGGTCGTTGTGGTCGACAGTCATGTCCTCCACGAGCAGCGGGTGGGCACGGACGACGGCCTCGACCGTCTCGCGCGGGAACCGGTTACGGTTGTACTGGCAGAGTGCGGTGTAATCCTCACCGACGTAGTGTTCGTTGAGTCCGTGTTCGCACGACACGAGCGCGTCGAGGTCGGTCCCGGCGTCGAGGGCCCACGTCATCTCCGTAGCCGTCCGGAGTCCGTCGAACCCGTTCTGGTGTGCGCGCGAGAGGGCGTCGGTAAAGAACTCGACGGTCGTCGACCGGTCGAACGAGCCGGTCCCGAGATACGTCTCCTCTGCCGTATAGAGGTCGAGCGCACCGGCGTCGCACGCCGCTTCGACGTCGATACCGGCCTCTCCGAGGGCCGCCCGCACCGCCCGCGTGCTGTTGTCGTCGGCCACGTACACGCACCGCTCGTTTCGCGCTATCCCGTCGCGGACGTACGCCGCGACCGTCGCGAGCTGCTCCCGCTGGTCGGCGTAGACGAGCGCGAGATGGTCGTTCGACGCGGCGTGTCCGGTCGTCGTGTCGAGCCACTCCCGGTCGGCCCGCGACCCCGCGGCGTCGGGGTCGAGACGGAGGTCCCCGCTCACCTGCGCCCACCTCGCTCCTCGCTGCGGGACGGTCGGCGGCGCGGGCAGACGCACGGCAGCGAAGCGACCCTCCGGCCGGAGGCGCCGGCACCGGGGACACGCCGCCGGTCGAAACGTGAGACCGCGACGGCTCCGGACCGGAGGCCATCAGGCGCTACGTCTCGGACGGCTACGTTCATACCGTGTCACTCGTCGTCGGGGATATAAATCGCCGGCACGATATTATTCACTTTGAGAACGGAAGATGATACCCCGCCGGTCACGGGGAGCGACGCCGGCGTCGACGACCTGCGTGTCCGCGGCGGGCGTCGCCGCGGTCAGAGCGCCTCGCCCTGGAGTTCGCTGCGGTTGAACCGCTGCTGGAGCGCGTACTCCTCGACCTCGCCGGTCGCGGAGAGATAGACCTCGTACCG
>JBDGTD010000049.1:0-18771 GCA_042217165.1 Haloferacaceae archaeon
CTGCGTCCACGAGAACACCCACGGGATGGCCCGGAGGTCCTCGACGGTCCGCTCGTCCGACCGCGAGGCGGGCCGCGAGCCGAGGTTGAGGTCCTCGATGACGGGGATGGGGGTCGCCTGCTCGAAGTACGAGACGAACCCGTCGGTCTCGAGCAGGTCGCGGTAGGCCGTCCGGGCGGCGGCGGCGGCAGTCTCCATCGGCTCGTGCCACGCGTCGGGCGCGCCGTTCGTCCCGTCGGTCAGGACGTCGTGGCGCGCCCGGATCTGCGCGTCGAGCATCTGCTCGACGTTTCGCTTCGCGATCACGGGGTTGGCGTACTTCTCCGCGATCGCCTCGCCCTGTTCGGTGAACTTGACCTGCCCCGTCACCGTCTCGGGCGGGAGCGCGAGCAGCGCCTCGTGCATCGGTCCGCCGCCCCGGGAGATGGAGCCGCCGCGCCCGTGAAACAGTCGAAGCTCCACGTCGTAGTCGGCACAGATCGCCGCGAGGCGCTCCTGGTTCCGGTGGAGCGACCACTGCGCCGCGAGGTAGCCGTTCTCCTTGTTCGAGTCGGAGTAGCCGAGCATGATCTCCTGGAGGTCGCCACGGGCGTCGAGCGCCGCCGCGTAGGCGTCGTTCTCGAACAGCGTCCCCATGATCCGTCGCGCGCCCGAGAGCGCCGACTCCGTCTCCAGCAGGGGGACCACGTCCAGCCCGCAGTGGCCGGGGAGGTCGACCACGCCGGCCTGGTCGGCCAGAAAGAGGACCTCGAGGACGTGGCTCGGCTCCTCGGTCATGCTGATGCAGTAGGTGTCGATCGCGTCGGCGCCGTACTCCCGCTGCCAGCCCGCGAGTTCGGCGAAGCGCCGGAGGACGCGGGCGGGCGTCCCCTCGAACGACTCGTGGTCGTCGACGTCGACGACCGGGGTGTCCTGCAGGACCGCGTCGGTCAGGACCGCGACGCGCTCGTCCTCGTCCATCCCGGCGTAGTCGACGCCGACGTCGTCGAGAACGGCCGCGACCGTCTCGGTGTGGTTCTCGCGGTGGTCGCGCAGGTCGAGGCTCGCGAGCGAGAGCCCGAAGGTGTCCACCCGGCGGAGCACCGGGGCGACGGCGTCGTCGGCGACGACGCTCGCGCCGTGGCTCCGGAGGCTCTCGTCTATCGCCTCGAGGTCCGCGAGCAGTTCGTCTTCGCTGTCGTACCCTCCCTGCCGGACGTCGCCCACCCGGTCGAGCCGTTCGCGCATCAGCTTCAGCTTCTGGCGGTACGGCTCGTCCGGGTACCGCGACGCCGCCTCGCTCGCGACGTCGGGCAGGCGCGTCCTGTCCGCGGCGAGTCGCTCCGCGAACCGCTCGCTCACGTCGATATCGTTGTCGTCCTGGCTCAGCAGGCCGGAGAGACGCTTGAGTTCGTCGCGGTAGTTCCCGAGGACGACCCGGCGCTGGCGCTCCAGCGTCTCGGCGGTCACCGCCGGCGTGACGTAGGGGTTGCCGTCCCGGTCACTTCCGGCCCACGAGCGGAACTCGAACAGCTTCGGTATCGACACGTCGGGGTAGTGCTCGGCGAGCGCGCGGTCCAGTTCGTCGTAGACGTCCGCGACCACGTCGAACAGCACGTTCTCGAGGTACCACTGGATGTTGAGCGCCTCGTCGGTCACCTCCGGGCGCCGGTCGCGGATCTGTGGGGTCTGCCAGAGCCCCGTCAACTCCGCGTCGAGCCCGCGCTCCAGCCGCGCCGTCTCCCGGCTCGTCAGCCGGTGTTCGTCCAGCGTCTCGATCGTCTCTGCGACCGACCGGAGCTTCGCCTTCACCGTCTTCCGGCGCGCCTCCGTCGGGTGGGCCGTGAACGTCGGCTCGATGAGCACGTCGTCGAGCACCCGCTGGACCGTCGCGGCGTCGGCGTCTGCCGCCGCGAGGCGCTCGACCGTCGCCCGGAGGCTGTTGTCGAGCGTCCCCTCCTCGACGCCGGTCCGGATCGACCGGACCCGCTCGCGCTCTTCTGCCAGGTTCGTCAGCTCGAAGTAGGTCGTGAACGCGCGTGCGACGACGTCTCTGGTCTCGGCGTCCAGGCCAGAGAGCGCGTCCCACAGCAGGTCACGAGACCCGCCGTCGCGCCGCGAGTCGAGCGCCACCGTCCGGACCTCCTCGACGGCCTCGAACGCCGCGGTCGACGTCTGCTCCGCGAGCACCTCGCCGAGACGCTCTCCGAGTTCGCGGACGTCCCGTTCGACGTCCCGCGTGTGAAGTGTCATACAGTCACATGCGAGACGGTGCGGTAAAAATGTTCATTCTTCTTCGAGTAATCGTTTTACTCGACCAGGGCGGCCTCCAGCAGTTCGAGGGGGTGACGGATCTCGTAGCCCGTGCCGTGTTCCATCTGCATCGCACAGGTCGGACACTCGGTCAGCCCGGTCTCCCCCTCGGCGTCTTCCATGTGTTCGAACATCTCGTCGCCGATAGCCATCGACTTCTCGTACTTCTCTGCTTTCCAGCCGTAGGTGCCGGAGATGCCGGAGCACGAGTCGCCGACGTCCTCGATGCCGACGCCGTCGAGGTCGCGGAACAGTTCGACCGACTGGTGTTCGAGCCCCTGATTCCGGGCGTGACACGGCGCGTGGTAGGCGAACTCCTCCGCCAACTGGCCGTCGACGTCGGCCTCGGCGAGTGCGCCCCGGAGGTCCTCGTGGATCCGGAGATACTCGACTGACTCGAAGGTGTGTGCGGCCACGTCGTCGATCCCCTCGATGTCGAACAGTTCGGGGTACTCCTGTCGGAGCGCCATCGAACACGAGGTACAGGAGGCGATGGCGTCGTAGCCCTGCTCGACCAGGTCGGCCATCGAGGAGACGTTCACCTCGGCGTGGCGGCGCGCGTCGGGGAGCATCCCGTTCGCGAACATCGGCGTGCCCGAACAGCCCTGCTCGGGCACGACGACCTCGTAGCCGAACTGCTCGAACACCCGGACCATCGCCCGCCCCACCTCGGGGGTGTTGTAGTTGGAGTAACAGCCGTGGAAGTACGCGACTCGCTTGTCGGCGTCCGGGTCCTCGTCGCGGCGCTCGCGGGCGGCGCGGGCGCGCTCTCTCGACCCGGCCGCGCCGCCCTCGCTCGCCCACCACTCGCGGAACGTCTCGGCGGCGAACGCGGGAAACTCCCGTTCGGCAGTGACCCCCATCGTCTTCTCCATCACCCACCGCGCGGGCCCGAAGTTCATCGCGAAGTTCGCCACCTTCGGCAGCTTGCTCGCGACCCACGCCGACGTGCGGTAGTTCGCGAGCAGCCGATTTCGCCAGTACGCCACGGAGGTCTTCGACATCTCCTCGGCGACGTACTCGCCGCGCGCGGTGTTGTGCATCTGCGAGAGCGGCACGCCCGACGGGCAGGCGTTGTCACACCGCATACAGTTCGAGCAGTCCATCACCGTGTCGTCGACCCCGTAGTCGTCCTCGTGCTGCTTGAGGCGCCACTGCTCCGGCCCCTGGAACTTCGGCCCGGGGAAGTCGTCGTCGACCTCCGCGACCGGGCAGTTGGTGTCACAGGCAGAACACTTGTAACAGGAGTCTGCGCCGGGGCGCAGGTCGAAGTCCGTGCTGTCGGGGAACACGTCGACGGGGTCGAACTCCTCGCCGGCGTTCGGCTCGACGGGGTCGAACTCGGTCGGGGACTCGGCGTCGCTCACGGGACCACCCCCGTGACCGCGGGCGGCGCGCGACCAGCGGGCGACCCCGCGACGTCGGGCTCGGCTCGGCTCATGCGACCGCCTCCGCGGCCGCGCGGCCGGCGGCGTAGCCCGTCGCGATGGACACCCCGCTCCCGGACTTCTCGGCGGCGAAGTCGTAGCCGCCGAGCACCGACCCGGCGGCCCGCAGATTCTCGAACTCGACCGACCCGTCCGCGCCGGTCGGGCGCAGGTCGTCGTCGGTGCGGAGGCCGAACTGCGCGAACTCGTGGTCGCCGAACACCGCCGTGTCGAACCACTCGTAGCGGTCCGTCTCGTGGGGGACGTGACAGCCGAAGATCGGCTCGTACACCGACTCGCGGTCGGATTCGACCCCCTTCCCGACGAGGCCGCCCGTCGCGAGGACGTACTGGTCGGCGCTGTTCGGGATCTCCGCGCCGTGTTTCTCGACGTACACCGTCTCGACTGCCCCCTCGCCGTCGTAGTCGACGACCGGGTTGCCCGTCTCGATGCTGGCGCCCGTCTCGTCGAGGGCCGCAAAGAGGGCGTCCTCCAGGCGGAGGCCCGGAAGCGACGGCGGGCCGGAGGGCACCTCGAACACCTCGGCGCCGATGCGGTCCTCCAGGGCATCCCGGACGGTCGCGGCGTTGCCGTCGCCCAGAACCGCCGGGAAGCCGACACGGGCCTCGCCCTCGTGGTGGGTGTTCACGCGGTCGGCGAGCGCGTCGCGGGCGGAGCGCTCCCGGTTCCGCACCGAGACGTCGGCGTCGGTGTCGAGCAGTTTCGCGTACCGCGTCACCTTCGCGTCGGCCTGGAGGTCGCCCGGGAACTGGATCGTGACGCCGCGCACGTCGAAGGGCACGCCCGCCGCGTCGAGATGTGCCGCGGCGTGTGCGGCGTCGAAGTCGGTCGCCGACTCGAAGCCGACGAGCAGAACGTCCCGCCGGTCGCTCGCGAGACCGGCGCTCACGCTCGCGGGGTAGCGCGCGGTCGGCTTGATCGTCCCGCCGTGTGTCGGGAGCAGGGCGTTCCGGTCGGTGTGTCCGCCGCGGTAGTCGGGTGCGACCTCGTCGAACAGGGCGAGAGCCTCGCGCACCGTCTCGACGCCCACCGTCCGGTAGGGGTGTTCGGACGGGAGCGAGGGGATGGCCTCGAACGGGTCGACCTGTGGCCCCTCGCCGTCTGGCGTGTAGCCGAGGACGTCGACCAGGCCAGAGGCGTGCCGGAGCGTGCTCTGCTTGTAGGAGACGAGACGGACGTCCGCGCCCGCCCGCGCCGCCGAGAGCGCGCTCGTCAGGCCCGCGAGCCCGCCGCCGACGACCAGCACCTCGGACTCAATCGCCATCGCGGCCTCCGTCGGTCGCGACGCCGGCGTCCGCGGCACCGCCCGTCTCGCTCGCGCCGCCGTCGAACGCGCCGAACGCCACCGGCTCGCCGTCGGCCGGGTCGTTGTCGCGGTTCTGCGTCGTCGCGTGGAGCGCGTAGTTGAGCATCGCCTGCGAGAGCTGTTCGCCCCAGAGCGCGTGGCGCTGGCCCTTCCAGCGCTCCTGTAACAGGTCGTCCCAGGCCGCGCGGACCGTCGCCGCGTCGTACTCGCCGTGGAGTTCGTTCGCCATCCGGTGGCTGCAGAACCCGCCCTGACAGTTCCCCATCGACGCCCGCGTGCGGAGCCGGACGGCGTTGAGGTCCGAGCCAGACTGGTCGATCGCGTCCTGTATCTCCGCGCGGGTGACCCCCTCGCAGCCGCAGACGGTCGGGTTCGGGTCGTCGGTCTTGAGCACCTCGTCGGCCCGGGAGCCGAGGCGCTCGACGCTCCGGCGACCGATCGGCGACCGGAGCCCGAACTCGTCCATGTAGTCCCGCAGGACGGAGAACTCCTCGCTGCCGGGCAGCGGGACCGCGGCCGTCTCGCAGTCGGCGTCGACCCCGAACTTCTCGCAGACGTGGTCGGATATCTGCTCGGCCATCATCCGGTAGGTGGTGAACTTCCCGCCGACGATGCTGGTCATCCCCGGCAGGTCGTCGCGCTCGTCGTGGTCGAGCAGGAAGAAATCGCGCGTGATGTCGGTCGGGTCGTCGCTCCCGACGTCCGGCGGCTCGTACAGCGGGCGCACGCCCCAGAACGACCGGATCGTACGCGCCTCCGCGAGCATCGGCACCAGTTCGGTGAGGGTGTCGAGCATCAACTCGACCTCCCACTTCTCCTCGGGGTAGTCCTCGGGGTCGTCGACCTCCTCGTCGGTCGTCCCGAGGATACAGGTCGTCTCGTGCGGGACGACGATGTCTGCGTCGCCTTTCGGTCGACAGCGGTTGATCACCGTGTCGACCTGCCGGGTGTTCATGACCGTCATCACGCCCTTCGAGGGGCGCACCTCGACGTCGAGACCGGCCATGTCGCCGATCCGACCGGCCCACGCGCCCGTCGCGTTGACGACGTAGTCCGCGCGAATCTCCTCTGTCCCGCCGACGGCGCCGTGGACGTGCACCCCGGACCCGGAGTCGTGGTCGACCTCGAGTCCGACGACCTCGCCGCCCTCGACGAGGAGGTCGGTCACCTCCGAGTGGGTCTCGATGCGCGCGCCGTGTTCCTGCGCGCTCGCGGCGTTCGCGACGACGAGCCGGAACGGGTCGACGGCGCCGTCGGGGACCCGGATCGCCTTGTCGATATCCGGCGCGAGGTGTGGCTCCATCGCGCGCGCCTCCTCGGCGGAGACGACCTCCGCGGGGATACCACACTCCCGACAGCCAGCCAGCTTCTTCTCGAAGTACTCCTCCGAGTCGTCCGGTCGTTTGACGAACAGTCCGCCGGTCATCTCGACACAGTGGCTCGCGATATCCCGGAGGACGCGGTTCTCCTCGATACACTCCCGTGCGCTCTTCTGGTCGGCGACGGCGTAGCGGCCGCCGCTGTGGAGGAGTCCGTGCATCCGGCCGGTCGTGCCGTGTGTCAGGTTCCCCTGCTCGACGAGCGTCACGTCGAGCCCGCGCATCGCGAGGTCCCGGGCGATGCCCGACCCGGTCGAGCCGCCGCCAATGACGGCGACGTGTGGTGCCGATCCCATCTGTACCCCTACCGTCTACGTCGACCTACTTTGATTCACCGGTGGTTACGGGGCGAGCGTAAACAGATACGTCGACCGTGAGGAAACCGCCGAGACCCTGCCGCGGCCGGGGGTAACCCCCCCGCCACGGACGCCGGCCCGTGACACGCGCGTCAGACGCCACGGCGCCGGCGAGCCGGCGTCGGTCGCGACGAGGTCCGGCAGAACGGGCGTGATACGCCGCCACACGTCAGATCCTCTGAAATATATGTGATCCTCGATTATGTTTACTGCCGAGGGCGGGATCGTGAGTAATATTTATTATGGTAGAAAATACAGGTGGTTGGCAAGGCGACAGCGGCGGCAGCTGACGCCTAGAGGAGAACACCAATGGCAGATACCTACGTCGGCGCGATCGACCAGGGCACGACCGGAACCCGGTTCATGGTCTTCGACCACGACGGGCAGGTCGTCGCCAACGCGTACGAGCAACACGAACAGATCTACCCCCAGCCCGGCTGGGTCGAGCACGACCCCGTCGAGATCTGGGAGAACACACAGGAAGTCGTCACGGCCGGGCTCGACGAGGCCGGCCTCGACGCCGAGCAACTCGAGGCGCTCGGGATCACGAATCAGCGCGAGACGACGATCGTCTGGGACGAAGAGACTGGACGGCCAGTTCACAACGCGCTGGTCTGGCAGGACCGTCGGACGACCGACCGCGTCGAAGAACTCCAGGACGCGGGGATGGCAGACGAGATTCGCGAGAAGACGGGGCTGGAGGTCGACGCATACTTCTCGGCCACGAAGACGGAGTGGATTCTCGACAACGCCGAGCCGCTGAAGCTCCAGAGTTCGCGGGCCCGAGACCTCCGCGACCGGGCGCGGGACGGCGAACTGCTGATGGGCACGATCGACACGTGGCTCATCTGGAACCTGACGGGCAACCACATCACCGACGTCTCGAACGCCTCCCGGACGATGCTGTACGACATCGAGGGGCTGAACTGGGACCCCGACCTCCTCGAGGAGTTCGACGTCCCCGAGGCGATGCTCCCCGAGGTCCGCCCCTCGTCCGACGAGGAGACCTACGGCTCGACGGACCCCGACGGCTTCCTCGGCGCCGAGGTGCCCGTCGCGGGTGCGCTCGGCGACCAGCAGGCCGCGCTGTTCGGCCAGACCTGCTTCGACGCCGGCGACGCCAAGAACACCTACGGCACCGGCGCGTTCTACCTGATGAACACCGGCGAGGAGGCCGTCGCGTCCGAGAACGGCCTGCTCACGACGATCGGCTTCCAGATGTCGGGCGAACCGGTCCAGTACGCGCTGGAGGGCTCGATCTTCATCGCCGGTGCCGCGATCGAGTTCCTGGAGGATATCGACCTGATCAACAACGCCGCCCAGACGGCCGAACTCGCGAGTTCGGTCGACAGTACCGACGGCGTCTACATGGTCCCGGCGTTCACCGGCCTCGGCGCGCCCCACTGGGACGGGCGCGCCCGCGGCACGATCGTCGGGATGACCCGCGGCACGGGCAAGGAGCATCTCGTCCGGGCGACCCTCGAGTCGATCGCGTACCAGACACGCGACCTCGCCGAGGCGATGGAGGCCGACTCGGGCGTCGAGATGACGTCGCTCCGGGTCGACGGCGGCGCGGTGAAGAACAACTTCCTCTGTCAGCTCCAGTCCGACATCATCCAGACGGAGATCGCTCGGCCGGAGGTCGACGAGACGACGGCGCTCGGCTCGGCGTACGCCGCCGGTCTCGCCGTCGGCTACTGGGACACCGTCGACGAACTCCGCTCGAACTGGCAGGTCGACCGCGACTTCGAGCCGGAGATGGACAGCTCACAGGCAGACAAGATGTACAGCCGCTGGGACGACGCGGTCGAGCGCTCGCTCGACTGGGCCCGGGAGGAGGGCGAGTAACGGATGTTCGCGCTCCAGATCCAGCTGCTCGGAATGGGGATCCAGGAGTGGCTGGCGCTCGCCATCGCGGCGTTCGCGGGCGGCGCGTTCGGCGCGGCGCTCGGCGCGCTCCCGGCGTTCATCTTCACCGGCTTCATGGTCATCGCCGGCGAGGCGGTCAACACGCTCGCGGGCGACCTGGCGGGCTCCGTGCAGGCCGAGATCGGCACCGGGATCACCGGGTTCGTCGCCTTCGGTCCGGTGTTCGGTCCGCACGTGTCGTTCGCCGGCGGCGCCGCGGCCGCGGCCTACGCCGCGCGCAAGGGCTACATGAACACCGGCTTCGACTACCACGAGGCCAAGAACATCGCCCACGCGCTCGGGACGAAACCCGACGTGCTCGCGGTCGGCGGCCTCTTCGGCATCCTCGGGATGGTCGTCCGACAGGTGTCCGGCGGTCTCCTCAGCCTCCCGTGGGACCCCATCGCGATGGGTGTCGTGCTCTCGGCGGTGTTCCACCGGCTCGTCTACAGCTACCCGCTGATCGGCGACGCGCGCGGCTCGGGGCTGTTCGACATGGGGCCGTTCGAGCGCGAGGAGATGGTCCCGGCGGCCGACGGCGGCGCCGCCGCCGACGGCGGCGAGACCCCCCAGCGACTCGCGGTCGAGCCCTGGCTCCCCCACCAGTACGAGTGGCCCGGCGTCGCGACCATCGGGCTCGTCACCGGGATTCTCGCGGCCTACACCACCGTCCAGACGGGGAGCATCTTCCTCGGGTTCGGCATCAGCGCCGCCTCGCTCGTCTTCCTCAACTGTGGTGTCGACCAGATCCCGGTCACCCACCACATGACGCTGCCCGGCGCGACGGCCGCCGTCGCGTTCGCCGGCGGCGTCGGGGGGATGGCGATCCTGCCCTCGGTGCTCATCGGCGGGCTGTTCGGCATGAGCGGCGCGCTGACGGGTGAGGTCATCCAGCGGATCTTCTATTCGCACTCCGACACCCACTTCGACCCGCCCGCGGCGGCCATCGTCGTCAACACGTTCTTCATCGCGGTCCTGGCGATCGTCGGCGTGTTCCCGTCGTCGTCGTGGGTGCCGCTCCCGGTCTGAGGACCCACCCCCCACGGTGTCTGGTCCCCCGGGACGACGACTCTGCGGCGCCCGCATCTCACCGTGGTTCGCGCCGACCACGACGCGGCCGGTCGGCGCCGGACGGCGGCTGCACAACCGCGGTTCTTTTGATAGTGTGGCTAAATCCAGCGATAACAGACGTCCGGAAACATGGACATCGACGCGAGAATAAAACGGCGGCAGCGCCGGGAGGGCGGTCCGCGGCTGATCCAGAACTACGAGTCCCTGTCGCCGATCTACCACGTCGACGAACCGTCGGACCGGGCACCCGTCTTCGAACGGCTGCTCGACCACCTCGACCCGGTGTTCGACGGGAATCTCCCCCCGAACGCGTACGTCTACGGGCCGTTCGGAGCCGGGAAGTCGGCGATCGTGACGGCGCTGTTTGCACACCTCCAGCGGCTCTCGACCGAGACACGCTCTGTCATCCACACCAGCACCCGGGCGGGCACCCCGACCACGCCGGGGTTCGTCTACGTCGACATGCGCGAGACGGGGAGCGAGTTCGCGTTCTACCACACCGTCCTCGACGCCATCGTCGACGACTCCGTGCCCGAACACGGGATCAGCACCGCGGAGCTCAGAGAGCGCCTCCACGCGATCCTCGACGGCTCGCGGACGGGGGTCGTCATCGCCGTCGACCACGTCGGCCCCCCCGACGACACCGACGGCGAGACGCTGGTCGACCGGTTCGCCGGGCTCCCCAGCAACGTCAGTTGGCTCGCGATCGGCCGGGCCGACCCCGGAGAGACCGGGGTGACGACCTACACCGGGACCTCGATCCGGGTCGACGGCTACCGGCCACAGATGCTCGTCGACGTGCTGATGACGCGCGGGTCGGCGGGGCTGACCCGGCAGGCGCTCGACCACGAACTCGCCCGCCGGATCGCCGGCTGGGCCGACGGCAACGCCCACGACGCGCTGACGGCGCTGTTTATCGCCGCCGACCGCGCGGACCAGGAGGGGCGCACCCGGCTCGCCGAGGCGGACGTGGACGACGCCATCGCGGAGATGCCCCGGCCCTCGGTGTCGCTCGCGCGCGTCCTCTCGCTCCCGGCGAACAAGCAGCTGGTCCTGCGGAACCTGGTCGACCTCGACGCCGAGGACCGCGCCTCGGTGACGGCGACGGCGGGGGCGATCAGCGAGCGTCCGGGCGTGGACCTCTCGCGCGGGACGGTCAAGCGGTTCCTCTACGAGGTCGCGGAGGCAGGGATCGTCGAACGGGTGCGCTCGGAGCGACAGGGGGGCAAGGGCCGCCCGCCGAGCCGGGTCGAACTGCGCTTTCCGCCGACGCCGTTTCGGCGGCTCTACGACGTCCGACAGTGACAGAACGCGCCGAGGCCGGCGACCGCGTCGCCGTCGCGTACGTCGGGCGGTTCGAGGACGGGAGCGTCTTCGCGACCTCCGACCCGGCGGTGGCCGCCGACAACGACCTCGCGCCCGCGGCCGACGAGACAGAGCGGACGCCGCTCACCTTCACCGTCGGCGCCGGAGAGGTGATCGCCGGCCTCGACGAGGCGGTCGCCGGGATGACGGTCGGCGCGGACCGGACGGTGACCGTCCCGCCCGAGGACGCCTACGGCGAGTACGACCCCGAGAAACTCCGGGAGTACGACGCCGAGACGTTCGAGAGGATGGTCGGGCAGCCGCCCGAGGTCGGCCTCCACGTCGAGGCCCGGAACGACCTCCACGGCGACGTCACGGCCGTCGTCGACGGGACCGTGCGGGTGGATTTCAACCACGAACTCGCCGGCCGGACGCTCGTCTTCGACCTGGAACTGCTCGCGGTCGAGTAACGCCGCAGGAGGCAACTGTTATGAGAGTCCCGCCTCTGAACCTGTGTAGCAGACCGACGACGTGATGGGTGACCACGGCACGATGCCCGGAGCATGACACAGACGTACATCGGCGCGATCGACCAGGGCACGACCGGGACCCGGTTCATGGTCTTCGACCACGACGGGCGGGTCGTCGCCAACGCCTACGGCCGACACGAACACGTCTACCCGCAGTCCGGGTGGGTCGAACACGACCCAGTCAAGATCTGGCGGACCGTCGAGGACGTCACCGACCGGGCGCTCACCGCCGCGGGGGTCGACGCGACACAGCTCGACGCGGTCGGGGTGGCGAACCAGCGCGAGACGACGGTGATCTGGGACCGCCAGAGCGGCAACCCCGTCTACAACGCCGTCTGCTGGCAGGACCGCCGGACGAACGACCGCGTCGAGGCGCTCGACCCGGAGACGGTCGCGTACGTCCGCGAGACGACCGGGCTCGAGCCCGACGCCTACTTCTCCGCGACGAAAGCCGAGTGGATCCTCGACGAGGCCGACCCGATCAAACTCCGAGAGACGCGCCCGCAGGACGTCCGCGACCGGGCCGAAGACGGCCAGCTGTGTTTCGGCACCGTCGACTCGTGGCTCGTCTACAAGCTCACGGGCGAGCACGTCACCGACGTCACGAACGCCTCGCGGACGATGCTCTACGACATCCACGAGGGCGGGTGGGACGACCGGCTGCTCGAGGAGTTTCGCGTCCCCGAGGCGACCCTCCCCGAGGTCCGGCCCTCCTCGGACGCGAGCGCCTACGGGTCGACGGACCCCGACGGCCCCCTCGGCGCCGCGGTGCCCGTCGCGGGTGCGCTCGGCGACCAGCAGGCCGCGCTGTTCGGCCAGACCTGCTTCGACGCCGGCGACGCCAAGAACACCTACGGCACCGGCGCGTTCTACCTCGCGAACACCGGGACGGAGCCGGTCGCCTCGGACAACGGCCTGCTCACGACGGTCGCCTACCAGCTCTCGGGCGAGCCCGTCCAGTACGCGCTGGAGGGGTCGACGTTCATCACCGGCGCGGCGATCGAGTGGCTCCAGACCGTCGGCTTCGTCGACGACCCGGCCGAGACGGCCGAACTCGCGCGCGCCGTCGACGGCTCGAACGGGGTCTACGTCGTCCCGGCGTTCACGGGACTCGGCGCGCCGCACTGGGACGGCCGGGCGCGGGGGACCATCCTCGGGATGACCCGCGGGACGCGAAAGGAACATATCGTCCGGGCGACCCTCGAGTCGATCGCCCACCACACGCGCGACATCGCGGAGGCGATGGCGGCCGACGTCGGCGCCGAGACGACGACGCTCCGGGTCGACGGCGGCGCGGTGAAGAACAACTTCCTCTGTCAGCTCCAGTCCGACATCCTCCAGACCGACCTCGTCCGGCCGGTCGTCGACGAGACGACGGCACTCGGGGCGGCCTACGCCGCCGGCCTCGCCGTCGGCTACTGGGACACCGTCGACGACCTCCGTGCGAACTGGCAGGTCGACCGCCGGTTCAGCCCCGAGATGGACGCGTCGGAGGCGGACCGGCGACACGCACGCTGGGGCGAGGCGGTGTCGCGGGCGCGAGGCTGGGGCCGAGAGGGAGCGGAGTAGTCGGCCGTTCACGGCGGTGAACCTGACAGTAGGTCGCACTCGGCGTGTCCGGCTACGCGTTCGTGCCGGTCGGGATGGTTCTCGGGGTCGTCCCCACCGTCGCCGGCGACGCGAGCGGCCGCGGACGGTCTCCAGTCCGCTGGGGCCTCGACCGCCGAGGGGAGCCGACCGCTCAGGTCGAGAGGTGTTCGACGTCGATCGGGTCCTCTACGTCGCCCATCACCGACTCCAGCAGGTCGGTGACCGTCACCATCCCGACGACGTCGCCGTCCTCGATGACGAGCGCGAGCTCCTGGTTCTCGGCCTGAAACTGGTCGACCGCGTCGCTGACGTCGACGTCGGGTGACATCGTCACCGGCGGGGCGGCCAGTTCGGCGAAGTCGACGTCGCCGTCCGCCAGGTGCTCGCGGTGGCGCGCCAGGATCGGAGAGTAGACGATGCCGCGGAAATCGGTCAGGTCCGCGCCGACCAGCGGGTACCGGGTGTGAGGGGAGTCGGCCATCCGCCGGAGGTTCTCCTCGGCGTCGACCGTCGTCGAGAGGGCGACGATATCCTCGGCGGGGACCATCACGTCACGGACGGGGCGCTCGCCGACCTCCAGGGCGTTCATCACCTCGTCGCGGCGCTCCTCGGGCAGGCCGCCCTCGTCGAGTACCGAGCCGAGCCGGGTCCGGAGGTCAGCGCGCGACTCGATGACGTCCTCCTCGGTCTCGAGCCACGCGCCCGTCATCTCGACGCCGAACAGCCCGAGCGTCTGCTTTGCGACCCAGTCTCCGAGCGTGATGATCGGTCCGATCGCGTAGTGGGCCCAGTACAGCGGCGTCGCGCCGTAGCGACAGACCCACCGCGAGCGCTCGACCCCGAGGTACGTCGGGGTCTGTTCGCCGTGAGTGAGGTGGACGAGGTTGATGAGCAGGAAGGCAAGGAGCGCGCCCGCGCCCACGCCCGCGAGCCGGGAGCCCGCGAACAGGGGCTCGAAGAGCGCCGCCAGCGCCGGCTCGGCGACGATACCGACCGCGATGCTGGAGGCGGTGATCCCGACCTGACAGGTCGTGAGGTAGAGTTCGAGATTCTGTGTCATCTCCCACGCGCGCTCGAGGGCGGCGTGGCCGTCGGCGACGAACTCCTCCTCGGTGAACTGTCGCGCCCGCGTGAGCGCGAACTCGATGGCGACGAAGAAGCCGTTCGTCAGGATGAGGCCGAGTCCGGCGAGAAGCCGGAGCCACAGCTCGAACGCGTTCATCGAGCGACCCGTTACTAGCCGAGCGACAAATCGGTGGTGGATACGGTGGCCGCGTCGCGGCGTCTACCGGGCGACGCTACGGCGAGCGGGCGTCGTCCCCGGTCTGTCCGTTCACGGTTTCGTGGATTCCCAGCACGAGCGCCGGAACGACGAGCATGAACAGATGCTCCTCGACCGGGATCCCCAGCAGTTCGACGCCCGTCCGGAGCGGGATCGCGAACACCCCGACCTCCAGCGTGTACCAGTCCCAGAGGTACGCGACGGGGTAGAGCGCGACGACGGTGCGCGCGGCGCGACGGAGGGCGTCGGCCCGAACGAGCAGCACGAGCGCGGCGGCGCCGAAGACGACCTCCGTCGCGAGGTAGGTGTACGGGCCGAGAACCCCGATGTCCGGGAGCGCGACCCCCGCGAGGGGCCGGAAGTACGTCGCGACGACGAGCCCGGCCAGCAGGAGATAGACCCCACGGACGAGCAGCATCGTCGCGAGTTCCGGCTCCGCGCGGTGGGCGTACCCGCCGACGACCACGAGCGGGAGGGTGGCGAACGCCGCCGCGGGCGGGAACAGGCCGTCGACCGACAGCGCGACGACGAGGAACAGCCCCGCGGCGACCAGCCCCTCCGCGAGGCGCCGGGCGCGCGCCGGGCCGAGGACGACCGCGACCGTCCGCTTGCCGATCGAGCGGTCGTAGCCGTAGTCGGTCGCGTCGTCTATCACCTTGACGCCACAGAGGACGACGACGAAGACGAGCGCGAACCCGAGAACCTCGGGCGCGAACCGGCCGGCCTGTGCGCGGTGACCCGCGACGATCAGGGTCCCGATCCCGACCGGGTAGCCCGCGGTCGCGCCGACCGGGTGGGTGTCGAGCGTCGGCGCGTGGAGCCAGCCGAGGAGCCAGGTCGGCGCGAGGACGAGCGCCGCGACGGGGCCCGAGAGCACGAAGACGGCCGCGAGCGCGGCCACGAACCCGAGCGCCGCGCCGACGAGACCGAGCCGGCAGCCCCGCACGGTAAGGGGGTGGTCTGCGTCCTCGCCGCGGAGGTGAAAGTCCACGTAGCCGTCTTTGACGTGAGCCGTGTAGACGGCGAAGAAGGCCGCCGCGGAGACGGCGAGGAGCGGGGCGGGCGCGAGCGTGGGCGCCAGGCTCGCTCCGAACCACGCCGACGCGACCGGCGGGAGCATGAACACGGGGTGGACCTGCGAGGCGTACGCGCGGGCGACCGCGCCCGGGCCGTGGCCGTGTCTCGCCGTCGACATAGCTGTGCGGACGCCCCTCACGCTGTTAAATCTCGGCGCTCGCGCCCGAGCATCTGCGGTCGCGGCGGACGTGAGCCCTCCCGCTCACCCCGCGTCGGTCGCCGCCGCCCGGCCGAACAGGGCGTACAGGACCGGCGCGACGAGCGCCGTCAGGACCGGGCTCGCGACGACCGGGCTCGCGCCCGTGAGCGCCGGCGCGACGGCGAGCGCGGGCACGAGCGTCAGCGTGAACGCGCCCGTGGTGGCGACGAGCGCGCGGACCGGAGCGACCACGTCGGCCGTTCGTGTCGCGTGCTATAAACTGCGTGGCCCGCGGGCTCCCCGGACTACTCCACCGACGGCGCGCGCTCGTCGGTCCGACCCGGCAGTTCGACCTCGATCTCGAGTTCGGGCTCTCCGACCCCGTCGTAGTCCACCTCGAGTTCGACGGGTTCGCCGAACGCGAACGGGAGCTCCCACTCGTCGTCGACGAGCGTCAGGTCGTCGCCGTCGCGGAGCTGTTCGCCGAGGTCGACGAGGAAGGCGCCGGCCTCGCTCGCGTCGAGTCGGTACTCGCGCTCGAACTCTCGGCCCGAGCGGATCAGCGTGCGGTCGTCGTCGGTCATCGCGAGCGGGTAGGGGCGACGAGCTACAAAACGGGCGCGGTTCGACGCCGCGGACGGGCGCGGCCGGCTCGGTCGGCGCGGCCGAACGGCGGCTGCCCGGCCGCCGGGGGCGCGACCGCGACGACTCGCCGGTTTAGGCTCGCCAAAAGACCGGCAGGCTTATGCGGGATTAGGTGCGCCTAAAACGCGTGCCACGACGACGCACGGTACTGGGCGCAGCGGGAGGCATCGTCGGAACCACACTGCTCGGTCTCGGCGCGGCAGCGCGGACGCGGTCGGACGAGCCCACCGAGGCGGTCGGGGCCGAGACCGCCGCCGTCGAGTTCGAGTCGGTCGAGTCTGCGGTGGCGTACGTCCGCACCGTCGAGGAGGTCAGGGGCCACCTCGTCTCGTCGGCGACCCTGCTGGAGCAGGGACGCCGGGAGGACGCCGCAGTCCACGCAGGCCACCCGCCCGACTACTTCGCCGCGATCCTCACGCCGCTGCGCGACGCGGACCCGGAGCTTGCCACCCGGACGCGGGCGGCCCTGAAACGGCCAGCCCGGCGCGTGCAGTCGATGTCGGCGAGCGGCTACCGGGAGTACCTGACCGACCAGGTGTTCCCGCTGCTCGACCGCGCAGTCGAGCGGGTCGTCGCGGGCGACCTGCGGGCGTCGGCGTCGTTCGACGCGCGGGTGATGAACGCGCTCGCGGGCCGCATCGTCGACGAGTACGGCGCCGCCGTGACGTCGAACGGGTCGATCGACCGCGTGGGCGAGTACTGGGACGGCCGCGGGTTCCTCGTCCGGATCGAGAAGCGGTACGCGAGGGCGGCGTCGGCGCTCGGCGGTGCCGGGAGCGAGGCGCTCTCGCGGCTCCGGACCGAAATGGTCGATATCGCGGCGCCCGAGGCGGTGCGGGCGACGTCGCTCCGGTTCCGCACGGCGACGACGGCGGCTGCCGGCCTCCCGGGAGCGGTCGTCGAGGGACGGGACGACGCGCTCACCTACGTCCGCAACGTCGAGGAGGTCAGGGGCCACCTCGCCGCGTCGCTCGCGCTCTCGCAGGCCGGTGACGACGACCGGGCCCTCCACGCCGGGCACGCACTGGACTACGCGATGGCCCTCGTGCCGCCCGTGCGGGCCGCCGACACCGCCCTCGCGCGCCGGCTCCTCGACCGCATGGCTGCGGTCGACGAGCGCGTCGCGTCGATGGAGCCGAGCGAGTACGAACAGTTCGTCACCGGAGAGCTGTCGCCGCTGCTCGACCGAGCCGTGTCGACGGCGGTTCCCGACGAGTACGCGGGGAGTAGTTCGTTCGGTGCCGCCGTCTTTCTCTCGCTCGGGGACCGTATCGTCGACGAGTACACCGCCGCCGTGACCGAGGACGAGGTGATCGAGCGCTACGGCGAGTACTGGGACGGCCGCGGGTTCCTCGTGCGGATGGAAGAACGGGTCGCCGGCTTCGAGTCCGCCCTCGACGGGCAGACCCGCTCGGACGTGGCCGAGGAACTCGACGTCCTCAGGACCGAGATGGAGACTGCGCGCCCGCCCGCGGACGTCGCCGGGTCCGTCGACGCACTACACGAGCTGCTCGACGAGTTCGCCGGGGCGTAGGCCTCACGGCGCCGGGCTGTCCTGGAACGAGGCCGTCGAGACGGGTCGGCTCCCCCTCCAGTGTCTGGCGGTCTACGACGACGAAGATCGACTGCTCGGGGTGTTCCCGTACTCGACGGACGACAGGACCAGGACGGTCGCCGACTGTCCGCGATGCCTCGAGACAGGTGCCGTCTGCGCCGGGCCGAACGACGGGTAGCCGGCGATGTACCGGGATCCGACGCGCGGGGGCCCGATGTGCCGACCAGTCGCCGCCCCTACCGGGTCGAGAACCCCCCGGCCGGCGGCAACCGAGACCCAGAGCGAGCGCAGAAACCCGCTCGGGTCGTGGCGACCGACGACTGCGCCGGCGTCCGGCCGCTTCCGGTGAATCTGAAGACAGACCGGCCGAGTACCAGAGGAAATTGCCGTTACTGCAGTCGAAACCGAAACGAGCTTGCGCGGCACAGGCAGGTGCTGACCGCGTGCGGGGGTCGAAATCCGGTGAACCCGGCCTAGCGAGTGGTAACAAGTGTTACTTGTTCTCCGGAGGTTTTGCCCGCGACGGTTCTGGAAGAAACGTGATCGAGCGTACTGTGACTCGCCGGCGGATGCTTCGGACGGCTGGATCGGCGGTCGTCGCGACGGGGATAGCGGGCTGTACCGGCGGGTCGAGAGGTGGTAGTCCGGACTCGCTGACGCTCGGGACGCTCAACGTCTTCCCGATGATGCAGTACTTCGTCATAGACCAGCAGGGCTGGTACGACGACCTCGGACCGGACATCAAGATCGAGACCTTCGGCGGGGGGCCGCCGCTGGTCCAGGCGTACGCCTCAGGTGAACTGGATTTCGCGTACGTCGGCATCAGCCCGGGGCTGGTCGCCATCGCGAACGGCGTCCAGTCGAAGGTCGTCGCGGCGAACGTCCTCG
>JBDGTD010000084.1:0-14661 GCA_042217165.1 Haloferacaceae archaeon
GGCTCGCGGTTCTCGTTGAACGCCGCGACCGCCTCGTGGTGTTCGGGGTCGGTCACGCAGTCCCACTGGTAGCGGGTCGCCTTCTCGCAGTAGTCCTCGAACCCCTGGTCCGGGTCGACCAGCCGGTTGGTGTGCTGGACGGCGGTCGCGGGCTTGTCGCGGACCTCCGCGGCGAGGGCCCGCGCCGCCGCGACCGCGTCCTCGGCCTCCTCGACGGCGAGGCCGATATCGACGGCGTCGGCCGGCGTGATGTCCCGCCCGGTCAGCAGGTACTCCTTGGCCTTCGACTCGCCGACGAGGCGGGGGAGGAGCCACGCACCCCCGTCGCCGGGCACCAGCCCCACGTTCACGAACCCCTCGCGCAGGAGACCGTCCGGCCCCATCACCCGGAGGTCACAGGCGAGCGCGAAGTCACAGCCCGCGCCGATAGCGGGGCCGTTCACGGCCGCGACGGAGGGCGTGGCCGCGCGACGGAGCGTCGCGACGACGCGCTGGACGGTCCAGAGAAAGGCGCCGTACTCCTCGGGGCTCTGCTCGTCCCAGTCCGGCATCGCGCTCACGTCCGCGCCGGAGCAGAACCCCTCGCCGGCTCCCGTGAGAACAGTCGCGTAGACGTCGCCGTCCTCCTCGGCCGTCCGGACGGCGTCGGTGATCTCGAGTACCGTGTCGCCGGTGAAGGCGTTGTACACCTCGGGCCGGTCGATAGTGATCGTCGCGATACCCGCCGTGACCTCGTAGCGGACGTCGTCGTAGTCCGGACTGTCTGCCATGGCGCGGTCGTCGGGCGGGGGGGACTTCAACCCCGTCAGCAGGCGCCAGCGCGCGTCGGCAGCCGTTCGCCACAGTCACACGTCACCCAGAACGCCTCTGCGGAGTACGAGAGCGTCGCGTCACAGGCCGGACACCGGAGCTTTCCACTCATCGTAGCCGCTCGGACCCGCGCGGGGAAAAACCAGGCGACGAGGGCGCGGTAGCGTCGGGTCGCCGGCGCAGTCGGCACGGGGCGAGCGGCGGGCGGGTCCGGCGTCGGCGCGCCTGACGGCCGTCCGTGAGGACTCGCCGCCGGGGGCACCACGAACACGGGCGGACGGCAGGCCGGGGCGCCCTGTCTCAGGCGAGTTCGGACCGTGCCGCCCGCACCAGCCCGTCGAGAATCTCCGGGGTGGTCGGGTGGTACGCGCGCGCCGGGACCGAGCGGACGTCTGCGCCGTCCTCGACGACGACCTGGAGTGTCTTGGCCATGACGTCGGCGTGGTAGTGAAGCCCCTGGTAGCCGAGTACCGTCCCGTCGCGTCCGACGACCAGCCGCGCCAGCCCCTCGGGAACGTCTTTGGTCCGGAACACCCCGTCGTCGGCAGCCGCGCGGTCGACGACAATCGGGTCGAGTCCGGCCGCGCGCGCCGACGTCGCCGAGTGCCCGACCCGGGCGAACGGGTACACCCCGAGGCCGGCGAAGATCACCCGGTGGTAGAGTGACTCGTAGGTCTCGAGCGGTCGCCCGTCGCGGTGTCGCAGGATGTTCTCCGCCGCGAGAGTCCCCTGTTCTTTCGCGACGTGGAGGACGGGCTGGCGGCCGTTCGCGTCGCCGACGACGAACGTCCGCTCGGCGTCGCGCGCCTGCATCGTGTCCTCGACCCAACCGGGGCCGGGGTCGACCGGCGTCGCGTCGAGTCCGAGTCCGTCCAGCGCCGGGCGCCGGCCGGTGAACAGACAGAGCGTGTCGGCGTCGACGTGGTCGACCGTATCGTGGTCGAGGTGGAGGCGTACCCCGTCACCGCGGCGTTCGACGCGCTCCTCGAAGGCGTTCGTCACCACCTCGACGTCGAAGGCCTCGCGGTAGAGGTCGAGTACCGCGTCTCCGAACCGGTCGTCCGCCTCGTCGAGCGGACGGTCGTCGTGTTCGATCACGGTCACGTCGACGCCGCCGACCTCCGAGAGATACGGGGCGAGTTCGACGCCGACGGTGCCGAACCCCATCACGACCGCCGAGTCGGGAAACGCCGTCGCGTCGAGTACGTCGGCACTCGTCTCGAAGGGGACGCCGTCGAGTCCCGGCAGGTCGGGGACGTTCACCGTCGACCCCGTCGCGACGACGACGTAGTCCGGGTCGAGCGTCCGGTCACCGACCTGGAGCCGCCGGTCGCCGACGAACCGGGCCGGTTCGCGGTACAGTCGGACGCCGTCGCGCTCGGTCAGTCGGTCTATCGCCGCGCGACGGTGGGCGGCAAACTCCTCGACGTGGTCGTCTTTCCGTGCGACGATAGCCTCGAGGTCCGGAACGGGGACGCCCGAGAGCCGGTCGTCGTGCCGGGCCTGGAACCGGTGGGCGCCCGCCGACAGCACCTCTTTCGACGGCATACACCCCCGGAGGATACAGAGCCCGCCGCCGGGCTCGCCGTCGTCGACGAGCGTCAGGGTGACGTCTCTCTCGGCGAGATGCGAGGCGACCGACGACCCGGCACTTCCGTAGGCACCGACGACCGCGACGTGTGTCACACTGCTCTTCGGGGCCGTCGGCGCAAAACGGTTGTGTCGCTCCGGGCCGTGCGCCACGCAGCTGACACGTCTGCCCGTCCGGGAGTGAGCGTGTAGGCGGTGGAGAGCGGTCGGGGTCGCACTCGCGTTCGTCGTTGCCGTCACCGGTTCTCGGGACGTTCGTCCTCTGCCTCTGCCTCGGCCTCGGCCTCGGCGAGCCGGTCGAGTTCGACTTCGAGGCGGGCGACGGGAGCGTCACGATCACCCGCGCCGGCGGTGACACGGTCGCGGCGTCGAACCTCCGGGTCGTCGTGGACGGAACGGCGCGCCCGCGACCCGGGGCGGGCGAGGGTGTCGCGGTCGACCGGGCCGGGATCCGTCGTGACGCAGGACCGCCGCCGTCGTTGTGACGGCCGTCGCGGCCGGCGGGTCACTCCGGCGCCGACCGGACCGGCGCGGTGACGACGAACCGCGCGCCGCCGTCGACCGACTCCTCGACCTCGACCGTCCAGCCGTGGGCCTCCGCGACCGAGCGCACGATGTCGAGGCCGAGGCCGGTGCCGTCCTCGCTGGTCGTGTACGTCGGGTCGAACACCGCCTCGGTCGCGTCGTCGGGGACGCCGACGCCGTCGTCTGCGACGTAGAAGCCGTCGTGGACGGTGCCGAGCCGGACGACCACCGCCTCGCCGCCGTGAGTCGCGGCGTTGTCGAACAGGTTTGCGAACAGCTGGCGGAGGCGCTCGCGGTCGGCCTCGACCACGCCGTCGCTCTCGACGACCAGCCGCGCGCCGGTCGTGTCGGTCTCGTCCCACGCGCGCTCGGCGACGTCCGAGAGGGTGTGTGGAGCGAGGTCGCCGACCGCGTCGCCGCGCCGCGCGAGCGTCAGGATATCGTCCGCGAGCGCACCGATCCGGTCTGCGGCGCGTTCGGCCCGGTCGAGGTGCCCCTCGTCGCCCGTCTCGCGCGCGAGGTCGATCGACCCCTCGACCACCGACAGCGGGCTCTGGAGGTCGTGGCTGACGATCGAGGCGAGGCGTTCGAGCCGCCGGTTCTGTGCCTCGAGTGCGCGTTCGTCTTCCTTGCGCTCGGTGACGTCGCGCGAGAACCCCGCGACCCGGGTCACCTCGCCGTCGACGCGGATGGGCTCGGCCTCGAGCCACACCCAGCGGTCGTAGTCGGGCGGGTTGACGCGGTACTCCGTGTCGACCGATTCGCCGCCGGACAGCCGGTCCATCGCGTCGCGCACCCGGCTGCGGTCCTCGGGATGGACCGTCTCCAGGAACGACCTCGGGTCCTCGCGGAGGTCGGCGACCGTCCCCCCGTACACCGACTCGTACGAGTCGTTGACGAACAGGAGGTCGGTGAACCCGGCGGTGAACACCCAGAGGACGTCGTCGGTGCTGTCGGCCAGCTCCGCGAGCAGACGGCCGGTCTCGTCGCCCCGATCGACGAGCGTCCGGAGCCGGTTCGCGAGGAGGGCGAACTCGCCCGGTTCGCCGCGCTTGCGGACGACGTCGGTCACGCCCGCGTCGAGGGCGCGCTCGACCAGGTCTGGCGACTCGCTCGCCGTGTAGAGGACGAACGGGACGGCAGGGCGGCGCTTCCGGAGGCGCGCGAACAGGTCCAGACCCGTCCCGTCGTCCATGTCGTGGTCGGAGACGACGCAGTCGACGTCGTCGTCGAGCGTCGCGAGCGCCTGTTCGACGCCCGTCGCCGTCTCGACGTCGAGCGCGCGCTCGCGCCCGAGGGCGGCCGCCGCCACGTCGAGAAACTCCGCGTCGTCGTCGACGAGGAGGATATGCGAGGGGCCTGGCATACGGTACGCTGGGCAGCAGACGACAAAAATCCACGGCAGACATCAGAGCAAACTTAACTGACGGACGGCGTCCGTCGCCGCCGGTGGCCCTGCCGGCCCGCCCGTTCTCGGTCGCGCTCGTCCCGGTGGCGTCGCCCGATGGCGGCGCGACGTCGGGGTCGGCGCCGTCGCGTACACGCCGCGGGCGGCGGCCTCGTCCACCTGCTGTCGGGCGGCCCCGGGGACCGCCGCGTCGGCGAGAGCGGCGTGCCCGTGATCGCGGCCGGGGGTGCCCGACTCACGCCATCGACCGCTCGTGGGGGTGCCCCGGCCGGAGGTACTGGCCGTGGAATCCGAGCGGGAGGGCGTGCGGGAGTTCGACCCGCGCCAGCCGGTCGAGCGTCTGCGCGTCGAGGACGACGAGGGCGGTCCGGTCCGCGTCGGGGTCGAGCAGTTCCACGAGGAGGACGCCCTCGTCGGTCTCCGCGTCGCGGTCACTCGCCGGGACCCGCGGAACGAACAGCGGTTCGCCCGGGTAGGTCCCCGGCTGCGCCCACGACCGGCGGTCGTCGGTCGCGAGGTCGAGACGGTCGACCCGTGTCGACAGGCCGACGGGCGGGTCGGGGTCGGTCGCGGCGAGGTAGACGACCCGGTGTTGTCCGTCGCGAACCGCCGCGCCGTAGTCGAGCGTCGGGAACTCGACTGCGCCCTCGTGGAGCGTCCGCGACGTGACCGTGCCGTCGGCGAGATCCAGCCGAAACCGGCGGAGGCGGCCCGCGGGCAGGTCCGGCCGGCCGGAACGGAGCGCCGCGAGCGAGAGCCCCGTCACCGCGCGGTGGTCGGGGTGGGCAACGAGGTCCAGCGTGATGCGGTCGTCGGCCTCGAACGCGGCGGCGTGGTGAAAGACGAGGAACGGGTCGGTCCGCAGCCGGGAGACGTCGCCCGTCTCCCGGTCGACGACGAGAAAGCGCGTCCCGCGCTCCGGGCGCCACGAGAACGCGTCGAGGAACGTGTCGGCGAGCAGGAGGTCCCGCGGCCGTGTGACGAACGGCGACAGCGTGACGACGGCGTACCGGGGCGTGAGCGCGAACGAGTGGACGTACGACGGCCGGTCGACGCCGACGCGGGCGACGACGTCACGCTCGCGCGTGCCGTCCGGACGCCGGGTCAGGACGTACTCGGACTCGCGGCCGTAGCGCACCCCGAGGTTGACCATCTCTCCCCGGGCCGGGTCGTGGTGAACGTGCCCGAGCGAGCCCGTCAGGTCGATGCCGTCGTCGTGTTCGAACGTCGGCCCCGACTCGAGGGTCTCGGGGTCGAGCGCGACCATCCGCGGCGTCTCCGTCACGGCAGCGAGGCGGTCGCCGACCCGGGCGAGCGAGACCGAGGCGTTGTCGGTAAGCGACGGGCGGCCGAGTCTGGCGAGCCGCCCCCTGAGCCCCGTCGCGAAGCCCGCCGGCGTGTCGAACTGGTCGGAGACCAGTCGGCCCTCGCGCGCGCCGCGGTACGTCTCGCTCCGGAGGTAGCGCACCCGGTAGTCGACGGCCCCCGACTCGGGGTCGAAGCCGTAGCGCCGCGGGAGGGCGAGGCCGTCGAACCAGTGCGAGAGGTCACTGCCGCCGACGGCGAACCGACCCGGGCCGTTGCGGAGGAGGGTTCCGTCGAGCCACGGCGGCAACGCCCCCTCGACGTCGAGTGTGGCGCTCGTCTCGGCCGACTCGGGAAACGTCTGGAGCCCGGCGCGGTAGTCGGTCACGGCCACCCCCCGGCCGCGGCCACCCGGTCGCGGTCGAGTTCCGGGAACCACCGCCCGTGGAAGTCGAACGGTGCGGCGTGGGGCAGCGGCGCGCGCGCCAGTTCGTCGAGGGCGCCGTCGAGGACGAGGAGGACCGACCGCTCGGCCGCCCGGTCGAGCGCGACGGTCAGGACGACGCCGTCGTCCTCCCGGTCGCCGGCGGGGCGCGGGACGAACACGGGCTCTGCGACCGGCGCACCGATCCCGAACGTCGTCGTCGCGCCCGTCTCGACGTCGAGTTTCACGACCTCGTCGGGCCACCTGTCGAGCGGCTGGTCGCCGTGCTGGGCGTAGACGTAGCGGTGGCGGCGCCCCTCGACGGCGGGCGAGACGGTGGGGAGCGCAGTCGCGCCGTCGTACACCCGCTCGACCGAGACGTCCCCGTCGAGGTCGACCCGGTAGCGGTCGATCCGGCCCCCGAGAACGTCGAGGTCGCCGTCCCGGAGCGCGGCGAGGTCGAGGTCGCGGACGGGGGTCGCGTCCGGAACCGTCTCGACGTCCAGCACCACCTCGTCGTCGGTCTCGTAGGCGTTGGCGTGGTGGAACCCGAAGACTGGCGGCGCGGTCGCGTCGGCGACGACGGCGCCGGACGCCCGGTCGACGACCCGTATCCGCGTGCCCCGGTCTGGCTCCCAGCGGAAGCGGTCGATAAAGCCCGCCTGTCCCGGCCGGAACATGTCGAGCGGGTCGAGGACGAACGGAAACTCGACCAGCACGACGTACGAGGGCGTGGCCGCGAAGTCGTGGAGATAGGCCGGCTCCTCGACGGGGACCGCGGCGATCGGTCGGCGCTCGTCGGGCGACGGCGCGGCGAAGACGTGGTAGTGGCTCGTCCGCCCGAACGCCGTCTCGACGTTCACCACCTCGCCGTCCGGGTCGCGCGAGACGTGCGCACACGCGAGCTGTCCGCGTGGCTCGGGCCCCTCGTAGCGTGCGTGGCCGAGGGTGTCGAGGGTCGCGGGGTCGACCCGGACCCGCCGGGGAGTCTCGGTCATCGCGAGGTAGTCGTCGCCCACCCGTTCGACGATCACGTTGGCGTTGTCGTACGGGGCCGAGACGAACAGGTTCCAGAGCCGGGCGAGCAGGCCCGCGCCGCCGGTCGCGAACCCGCCCGAGAACGACCCCTCGCGGGCGCGCTCGTACGCGTCACTGCGGAGAAAGCGGTTGCGGTAGCCGACCGCGTCCGCGGCGCCGTCGAACGTGTAGCGGTGGCACATCGCCAGCCCGTCGAACCAGTGGTCGACCGACGCCTCGTCGAGTTCGAACGCGCCTGGCCCGTTGCGGATCAGGCTCCCCGACAGCCAGTCCGGGAGCGCCCCCTCGACGGGGAGTTCGACCGCTCGTTCGTCGTACAGCGAGTGGAAGCCGAGCGTCGCCGCCATTACGACCGTTTGTGGCGCGGCGCGCCTAACGGTTCGGGTGGATCAGGACGCCGCCTCGGTCTCGACCGCGGCCTCGTCGTCCTCGGGGTGGTACCGAACCGCCATCACCGGCGCGTCGGCGTTGCGGACCACCCGCTCCGTGACGCTCCCGAGGAGGACGCGCCCGACGCCCGTCCGGCCGTGGGTGCCCATCACGACCAGGTCGACGCCGCGCTCGTCGGCCTCGGCGAGGATGGCCCGGTGGGCGCTCCCGTCCCGAACCGACGACTCGTGGGAGACGCCACAGGCCTCCAGTCGCTCGCAGGCCCGGTCGGCGGCGCGCTCGGCGCTCTCGGCCAGGCGCTCGTGGACGACTGCCGCGTCCATCTCGACGGCCGGGACCGGCTCGATCACCGACAGCACGTAGACGGTGGCGTCGAAGGCCCGCGCGAGCCGAATCGCGTGGTCGACCGCCGCCTCGGCCGCCTCGCTGCCGTCTGTCGGGAGCAGGATGTCGTCGTACATCGTCGCGACGTTCGGCCCGTGGCGACTTCAGTTCACCCGACGGTTCCGCTCTGACGGGAGCCGGCCGGGGCGCGACGGCGAGATCGACGGACGTTACCCTCGCGACCGCCCCACGGTAGTCAATGGGTGCGCAGGCACGCCGGGTGGTCGGGCTGGTGACGGGCGGGCACCTCCTCTCGCATTTTTACCTCCTCGCGCTCCCGCCGCTCTTTCCGCTCCTGCGCGCCGACCTCGGCCTCTCGAACGTCGAACTCGGGCTGATCGTCTCCGCGCTGTCCGCGGGCACGGTCCTCCAGCTTCCGGTCGGCGAACTCGTCGACCGCACGGGCGCAAAGCGGGTGTTCGTCGTCGGCATCGCCGTCACCGCGGGCGGCGTTGCCCTCGCCGGCCTCGGCGTCGGCACCTACCTGTCGCTCCTGGCGGGCGCGCTGGTCTCCGGCGTCGGCCAGGCGGCCTTTCACCCCGCCGACTACGCCCTCCTCGGCGCGGCGACGGACGGCGACCGAGAGGGCCGGAGCTTCGGCGTCCACACCTTCGGCGCGTACGTCGGCTTCGCGGCCGCGCCCGTCGTCGTCGCCGGGGTCGCCGCGGTCGCGGGCGCACGCGTTGCCCTCGTGGCCGTCGGCGCCGTCGGCCTCGTCTACGCGGGGGTCGCGGCGCTCGCGCTCCCGCCGGTCTACCGCGACCGGGTGCTGGCGGCAGACGACGCCGAGACAGAGCCCGAAGCCACGACCGACGGCGCCGGGACGCGGAGCCTGCGCGAGGACCTCCTGCGCCGGGACGTACTCGCGATGTTCGCCTTCTTCGTCGTCTTCGTCGCGGGCGCGAAGGGGATCCAGACGTTCACGAACGTCCTGACCGTCGACGCCTACGGCTTCGGCGCGACCGTCGGCAACACCGCCCTCACCGCGTTCTTCGCGGCCGCCGCCGTCGGCATCCTCTCTGGGGGCTACCTGGCGGACCGCCTGCCCCCGAAGCGCGTCGCCCTCGTGACGCTGACCGGCGCCGGGGTCGTCCTCGCCGTCGTCGTCACCGTGGTCGCGCCGCTCGGCCCGTCGTTCGTGGTCGCCGGATTCGGCGCCGTCGGGTTCACCGTCGGTCTCGTCTACCCCTCGCGGGACCGCCTCGTCTCGCGCGCCACCGCGGCGGGCGGGACGGGCCGCGGGTTCGGGTTCGTCTTCAGCGGCGTCGCGGTCGGCAGCGTGGTCGGCCCGGCGGCGCTCGGCTGGACCGTCGACACGACAGGCGCGGTCGCCGCCTTCCTCGTCGTGGCCGCGCTCTACGTCGTCTCGGCGGGCGTGACGACGCTCGTCCGAGCCCGGTGACGGGACGCCCGTCCCGCTTACCCGTCGTACACCGCGGGGTTGACCACGTACGCCGGGCGCTCGTCCGCGAGACAGGTCGCGACTTTCGCCGCGCTCCGCTCCGCCGCCCGCCGGAGATACCCCTCCGTCGGTCCGGCGACGTGGGGCGTGACGAGCGTCCGGGGGTGTGCGGCGATGGGGTCGTCCTCGGCCGGCGGTTCGTCGGCGCGGACGTCGAGGGCGGCGCCCGTGACCGACCCGTCCTCCAGCGCCCGGAGCAGAGCGTCCTCGTCGACGACCGGGCCGCGTGCGGTGTTGATCAGGTGGCCGTCGAGCGCGCGCAGGTCCGCCTCCCCGACGAGCCTCCGCGTCTCGTCGGTCAGCGGGACGTGGACGGTGACGAGGTCCGACCGCTCGAAGAGAGCGTCGTGGCCGACCACCTCGACGCCGGCGGCCTCGACCTCGGCGCGGTCGTGGCGCGGGTAGACGTCGTGGTCGGTCTCGCCCGCGACCGCCGGGTCACAGCCCAGCACCTCGGCGCCGAACCCGTCGCCGAGAAGCCGCGCGACGCGGAAGCCGATCTCGCCGAGACCGAGGACGCCGACGGTTCGCTCGCCCACCTCGCCGAGCGTCGCGCCGGCCTTGTTCCACTCGCCGGCGGCGGTGCGGTTCGGGACGCCCGGCCAGTCCCGCAGGAGTCCGACGGCGGCGCCCGCGACGTACTCGACGACGCCGGGCGCGACCGCCTCCGGGTTGTGCGTGACGACGACGCCGCGCTCGGTCGCGGCCGCGACGTCGACGTGTTCCGTGCCCGAGCCGTGGACCGAGACGATCCGGAGGTCGCCGGCGTCCAGGAGGTCGGCGTCGACCAGTCCGGAGCGACAGAACAGCGCCTCGGCGTCCGCGACCGCGTCCCGCAGCGCCTCGTCCGGCGGGGCCGTCATCCGGCCGGCCGGCATCTCGACCGGGACGACCTCGTAGTCGGCGGGGAGCCGCTCGCGGAAGCGGTCGATCAGAACCGGGTGTGAGTCGCTGTGGGTGACGACGACGCGTGCCATTCCGCGACCGTGCCGCGGCGACCGACAAAGGCCTACCGGCACAGCGACTAGTACCGGGGCTGATACGTTCGCGCGTTGTCTCGCCCGGCGACTCGGCCGAGACGTGGGCGCTCGGGATCGGCGCCCTCGCCGTGTTCAACGCGAAGCTCTGGGCTGCCACGCGGCACAACGGCTTTGCGTCCGCTCCGCGACGCCCGACTATGGTCGACATCGACCACCCGGCCGAGACGTGGGGGTTCGCCGTCTTCGGGACGCTCGCGGCGCTCGTCGCGACGGCGCTGCCCGTCGTCGCGCTCGTGCGCGTCGTGCCGGCGCTGAAGGAGGTCCTGATCGGCGCGGCGCTGGTCTATCTCCTCCTCGAGACGACCGAACTGGGCGACGGCGCGGCCTTCGCCGCCGTCGCCGGGATGGCCGCCACGGTGCTTTTCAACGTCCTCGCGGCGGTGGTCGGCGCCGTCGTCGGGGTCGCACTTCTCGGCGGCGCGGACGCGGTGGCGGGGATGGGAACCGTCGCGGGCGTCGACCTCCCGGTCGTCCTCCGGGCGGTGCGCCTGTTCACGATACTGGTCGTCTCGCCGGTCGGCTACACCGCTGGCGGGGCGCTGGGGGCGTATCTGAACCGGCGAGCCGAGGAGGACGCGGACGACACGGCGCCCGAGACGCCGTTCTCCTAGTTCAGTACCGCGACGGGAGGAACGCCATCCCGACGAGCATGACCGCGGTGACCCCGCTCAGGATGCTGATACCCCACAGCCCGTTCTGGAGCGTGTTGTACTGCTCGATCTCGGCGACCTGCCTGGCGTAGACGGAGTGGTCGGAGACGAGGACGACCTCGCTGTCGCTGACGAAGTAGACGAAGAACTCCTGGCCCGCGATGGTCACGTTCGCCTCGTTCGAGAGTTCGACCGTGTTCGTCAGGGGCGACGTCCACGACACCGGCACCCCCTTCTGGGTCACGTTGCCGACGGCCGTCCGGTTGCCCGCGTAGTCGAACGTGTCACCCTCGGAGAACCTGCGGACCTCGGGCTCCGGGAAGTACTCGTCGGCGGGGACGAGCCGGGTCACGTTGCCCTCGGTGACGGCCACGTACTCCTGGCCGTTGCGGGTGATCGTCTCGTTGTCGGCGTTCGGGTCGTCACGGAGGATCGCGGTGCGGTTGATCTCTTCGACGAGCGCGAACCCGCTCGGGTCGGACTCGTTTGGAACCGTGACGTTGCCCTCGAACCCGGCCGCGGTCACGACCGTCCCCGGCTTCCACGTCTCTGTGCGGGTCGCGGAGTCGTTCGTCCACTGGAGCGCTCCCGAGTAGGTGACGCTCACGCTGCCGCCGTGGCCGCCGCCCTCCTTCTCTGCGGTGATCGAACTCACCGTGTACTGGCGGCCGTCGAGGGTGAACTGCTCACCCGCCGACAGCCGGTACGCCGGGTCCTCGAACGTCACGTGGGGCTGTTGTGCGGTCGCGATCAGGCCGTACGACCCTGCCCCGAGGACCAGAAAGAGCAGGACGAACGCCGTCGCGGCGCGTCGTTGCATGCGCGGCGCTAACGACCCGCTGCTGTTAACCGTTTCTCTCCGCGGCGACGGCCGTCTCAGCGGGCGGTGTAGCCGCCGAACCCGAGCAGCGGCCAGAAGACGAACGGGAGGAATCCCAGCCCCATCGCGAAGACGAACCCCTGTCCGAACAGGTCCACGAACTCCGCGTTCACCTTCGCGCCCGCGACGAGGTTCGCGAACGGGACGAGAAGCAGCGCGGCGTACCACCCCGGGTTCCCGGTCAGTTTCGCCCGCCGGTAGAAGCCGTAGAATGGCACGAGACCCGTCCACCCGGGCAGACCGGCCTTCTGGTGGGCCCGGTACTGGCCGGCGAGCGAGAGTACGAGGAGGGCGAGTGGCACCGCGAACACGAGGGGAACGAGGGCGCCGACGACAGCGTCGCCTCCGGACTGGAGGACGGACGCGCCGAGCGTCGCGGGCATACCCGGAGGACGGACCGCCGGGTGAGTAAAAACCGCCGGCGACGACCGGGCGACGCCCGCCGCCGCACCGAGAGCGTCGCGAGGGTCCGTCCCGACCGGTGGCGTTACACCGTCGGGCCGTGGAGGTCGTTCATGGACGACGACACGCCGACCCTGCCGGTCGTCTGCGAGGCCTGCGGGACCACCACCCGCGTCCCTCTCGAAGAGGCCGCCGAGACCGCCCGGCGGCACAACGACCGACTCCACGACGGCGAGGAGGTAGCCGGGATCGACCCCGACCTCCTCGACCAGATCCACGACCTCGTGGCCGCCGACCTGATAGAGGAGGACTGAGCCGACACAGACCGGCGGCGTCGAGTGTCACCTGCCTGTGACGGGTCGGGAGTCTCGCAGGTGACAGACCGCGCCGCCGTCCCGGCCGACGGTCGAGCGGAGGTTCAACCCGCTGGCGCCCGTGTCTCTGTCTGTCCGCCGCTCGTTCGGCGTGGTCACCCCTCTGATGTCTCCGATTCCCGTCTGGATACTGACCGGCGCGCTCGCCGTCGTCGCACGGGCAGTCATGAGCCCGTACCAGAAGCGACTGCTCGACGACGCGTCGGAGTCGGAGGTGCTGTTCGTCAGAGACACCGTCGCGCTGGGGCTGTTCCTCCCGGTCGTCGCGTGGACGGCCCTCGTCAGCGGGTTCTCCGGAACGCCGCGGGGGACTGTCGCGATGCTTCTCACGGGACTGTTGAACGTCCTCGGCGCGTTCATGATCTTCGCCGCCCTCTCGCGGGAGGACGCCTCCGTCGTCGTCCCCCTGACGTCGCTGTCGCCGGTCGTCACCTCGGTGGTCGAGCCGCTGTTGCGAGACACGGTCGTCACGCCGCTCGTCGTCGCCGGAGCGGTGCTGAGCGCCTGCGGCGCCGCGGTGGTGAACTCCGAGCAGAACACGCTCCGGAGCGTGGTACACGCCTCGGACACGACGGCGGTGGCGCTGGCGCTGGCGGTGAACGTCGTCTTCGGAGTGACGTCCACGCTCGACGGAATCGCGACCGCGACGATCGATCCGCTCTACGTCTCGGCGGTGATCGTCCTGTTCGTCGGTGCTGGAACGACGGGCCGCCTCTGGCGAGCCGTGGACGACCAGTGGGCGACACAGCGCCGACGGCTACTGGCGCTCTATCGGGCCGACAAGGGTGCGCTCGGAGTGCTCCAGTTCGGCGGGCTGACCGCGACGCTTGTCACCTTCGGCGCGGCCCCGAGCGCCGCTCAGGCTGCGGTCCTGTTTCGGGCGAACATCGTCTTGGTCGTCGTGGTGAGCAGCGTCGGGCTTCAGGAGGGACACCTCTACCGTCGCGCGACGGGCGCCGCGCTCATCGCACTCGGCGTCACACTCGGGGTCAGCGGGTGAGCCGGAGATCAGGGCGGGAGGAGCCGGCGCCGCTCGGCTCGCGCACCCGGCCACTCGGCCAGCCGCCACTGTGGGGCCCGGCCACTGTTCGCGGCGACGACGGCCAGGAGGGAGACGAACGGCGGAAACGTGACGCCGAGGCCAGCGAGAAACACGGGATCGATTCCGTCGCTGCTCGTGATCCCGGCGTACCCGAACGCGGCGGCCGTGACGAGACCCGTCGCGGTGTCCTCCAGATGCCGTCTGTACGGAGGTGAGGGCAGTTGCACGTCGCTCGTACACGGCGCGAGATGACGAGAGCGTCTGTCATACCCCCTGTATCGGGCGTTCCCACCGCTCTGTGAGGAGGAGAGCCAAGGTTCGTGTAGCCAGACGCCTGTCGAACCGTGTGACCGGCGGGCTGAACCACGGGAGCGTCACGTTCGACACGCTTCGGTCGGAGCGCGACACCGACGGGTGGCCACTGGAAGAGTTCCTCGCGCCGACGAACAGCCGGGACTCGTTTTCCCAGCGAAGAGATCGCGATCGCGGACGAGTACGACAACGGCTGGAGCGTGACAGGCCGGTCCAGTTCGACCGGGTCGTCGCGGAGGTGTCGACCATCGGCGACCTCGCCGCCGCGGTGACCGTCTAGCATCCGGTGGCGCCGGGGACGATCCTATCAGATATCGTAGCAGGACGACCGGATCGCCCGCGCCGCCCCGTCAGAGCGCGGCGCGCGACGAGCGTCTAATTTCGCAGATTGTACGGCGGAACGAGTGTGTCCCCCGGAGAGTTCCGCGTCGGAAGCGAGGAGAGCAGGCAGGCGGGCTATCGGCGGGACCAGCGAGTACGGAGCCACGCGAGTGTCGACGCGAGCGTCACCGCGAGTGCCAAGATGAGCGTCACGCGTTGCCGGATGCGTCGCGTGTAGGCCGCGGGGGTGATATCGGGGGGAGCGGGTGTGACAGGGGAGGGCATCACTGTGGGATCAGCCGGC
>JBDGTD010000084.1:14761-18257 GCA_042217165.1 Haloferacaceae archaeon
AAGGCTCCGCTGGAGGCTCAAACGAGCGCTTGTATCTGTGAGGGAGTCACAGGGGAGCGTCCGCTGGGTACTCCAGCGGACCGACGGTGGGGGGACCGGACCTACGGCGAGTTGGCAGTGCGCTCGTCGCACGCGGCCGAGTTGCTCCACACGGGTCGCGAAGCGCGCGAAGCGACCCACGAACTCGCCGACGCGATAGGGCGGGCTTGCTCGCCGCGGACCGTGGGCTCGACGGGCGCACGTCTGCCCTCTCGTCTGGTGTGCCTCACAGAGCGTGGACACCGAGAGCCGCGGAGAGGCGGTCACGAGCGTCACGGCGAGCTCGACGAGGCGGCCGCCGCCGACTGAATCGCAAGCGCGAACCCGCCGCGAGGCTCGGCGCTCTCGTGAGAGACGGTTCGGACACGGAGTCGTACACGACACACCGACTGAGCCGACTCTATGCCAGAGGACGATACTCGCCGACGTGTCACCGAGGCGCAGGTGTAACCGAACAGGACGGACAGGCCCTATCCGGCCACCGACACAACTCCGGCGACGATCGTGAGCAGCCCCATCGCCGCCGCGACCAACACGATCCGGTCGTCCGGGAAGGTCGTAGACGACCCAGCCGAGAGTGTCACCTCGTAGCCCATGGCGCCCACCATCCCGAGCCCGCCGATGGACAGGAGGACAGCGGTGAGAGTGACGTGCCCCGAGCGGAGCATCGACAGCCCCACCACGCCCAGCACACCGCCGCAGACGGCCACCGACCCGCGATAAGCGAGTCCGGGAAGCATACAGACGTTCCGATCGGGGAAATCAAGAATCTGACTCCGGACACGCGCCGCCGGCGGGGGGGCGACCGGCCTCGACCGCCTTCGCAGCCGCGTCAGTAGCCCGCTGTGTGCTCTCACGAGCCTGCTGTACGGCATCGTGGACGAGTTCTGTCACGTCGACTGGAGAGCTACGTCGTCGTAGATGTGCCGCACGAGGCCGTCGAGCCGGTCGAGCGCCCGCCGCACCCTGTCCGGATGACGCCCGCACTGCTCCGCGATACCGTCCGTGGACCGGGATCTCTGTTCCGCTCTCCACCGTCGTACCGGGCCAGCGCGGAGCGAGGTGGCTGTCGAACCGCTTCTGACCACACCTCGTCGTCCTCTTTCGAGACGACCAGCCGGTATTCCCGGAGGGTTCCGATGCGGAACTCGGTTCCTCGTGGGGTCGTCTCGCCAGGGTGTTCGATACCGCTCTCTTGAGACGACAGCCGCCTGCCGGCGCTCGCCGTCGTGGGTGAAATTCGAGGAGACCGACCCGTCGCCACGCTTCACCTACTTGTCGCAGTCAAAAGACGGGCACAGCTCCCGGTCGTTGAACAGAAGTTCGCCGCGGACTCGTGGGAGACAGTCCCGGCGTAGACCGTCACGCCCACCACTCCCGAGTGGGCCGAGCCGATTCCGCCGATAGTGGGCGTCACGACCCGTGGTCGTGGAGTCTAACGGGTTCGTCGAGAGCCAAGGCCCGGATTTGAACCGGGGATGATCCGCTCTGCAGGCGGACGCGTTCGGCCAGACTCTGCCACCTTGGCGCGTCCGACCGTACCGGAGACCGAGACTTAACTGTCTCGCATTCACCATCCGACGGAGAGGCGCCCGGGACCCGTCCGACGCGACCGCAGACGGTAGAGACTCGGAGGGCGGGCGCGCCGCCGAGAGTACGCGCCGGCGGGTCTGTATCGACCGACGGGAGAGGCACGTCCGCGGAACCGCAACACCCATGACCGTTCCGAGCGTGCCGAGGTACAGATGGCTGACACACGAAAAAAACGCGAGTACACCGGCGACTACCCCGAGAAGACGCTCTATCTCCCCGGCCCGACGGAGGTCCGTGAGGACGTCATCGAGGAGATGGCACAGCCGACCTTCGGCCACCGGATGGACCGGATGACAGACCTCTACACGACGATCGTCGAGGACACGCGTGAGTTCCTCGACACCGACCAGCAGGTGATCGTCCTCACTGCCTCCGGAACGGAGTTCTGGGAGTCGACCACGCTCAACCTGGTCGAGGACCGTATGCTCGTGCCCACCAGCGGCGCGTTCAGCACGCGGCAAGCGAACGTCGCCGAACGACTGGGCAAGACCGTCGACCGGATCGAGTACGACTGGGGCGAGGCGGTCAAGCCGGACGACGTCCGCGAGGCGCTGGAGTCGAGCGAGGCCGGATACGACGCCGTCGGGATGGTAATGAACGAGACTTCGACGGGCGTGCGCAACCCCGTCGAAGAGATCGGCGACCTACTCGGTGACTACCCGGAGACGTACTTCGTCGTCGACGCCATCTCCTGTCTCGGCGGGGACTACATCGACATCGACGCCCACAACGTCGACTGTATCTTCACCTCGACGCAGAAGGCGTTCGCGATGCCTCCCGGTCTCGCGGTCTGTACCGTGAGCGACGCCGCGTACGAGCGAGAACTCGAGAAAGAGTCGGCATCGTGGTACGGCGGGTTCCAGCGGTGTCTGGACTACTACGACCGGAAGGGCCAGACGCACTCGACGCCGGCGATTCCGCTCATGCTCGCCTACCGGAAGCAGATGAAGTACATGCTCGAGGAAGGCCACGCAGCACGGAGCCGGCGCCACCGCGAGATGGCAGAGTACACCCGCGAGTGGGCCCGCGAGCACTTCGACCTCTATCCCGAGACGGGCTACGAGTCACAGTCTGTCACGTGTGTCGCGAACACGCGGGATATCGACGTCGCAGCGACCGTCGACGCGGTGTCCGAGGAGTACGATATGGTCTTCTCCAGCGGCTACGGCGACCTCTCGGAGGACAGCTTCCGGATCGGCCACATGGGCGAACACACAGTCGAGAGTGTCCGGCGCCTGACCGACGCCATCGAGGACGTCGCCGGACTGTGACATCCTCCCCGCGCTGAAGCGAGGATTCCCCCGTGGAGCGTCGGGCCGTCCGACGCTGCCCCGAGGGCAACGTCCTCACCCTGCGTGGTGAGACCGGGGTCGTGCGCGACACGTCGGCCCTCGAGACGAGGGGCTGGCGTATTCGGCGTCCGAGAGGGACGCGGTCCGTACTCACAGTCTCCGCGCCTACCGCGAGGGAGTCGTCGCCTCGGCGCTTCCCGGCCGCGGGCTTCCCGCGTCGGCAGCGTGTATCGCTGTCGTCCGAGCGCTCCGTTCGGCTGGGGAGAGAGATCACGCGGCGGTGCCTATCTTCCGTACAGCGTGTCGAGCGCCGGGCAGCGACGCGTCCGCCACGGCTCAGCGGTCGCCGAGACAGACGGAGACACACACTGTCGGCACTCGCCGTCGTCTCGTGAGAGGCGACAGGAGAGTCCTGTCGCTCGGCATGGGTATGAAGTATGAGTGGGAGGCGGCGATCCGGTGTTCCCAGCGGCTCGCGCACGCCAGTACTGGCCGGAACGCTGGCGGGCTTAACTGCCGTGTTCGGGATGGGTACGGGTGTTGCCCCGCCGCTGTGGCCGCCTTAACGCCGA
>JBDGTD010000011.1:0-17866 GCA_042217165.1 Haloferacaceae archaeon
GTGAAGTTCACCGAGGAGCAGCTCCGGACCGGCGGGCTCTACGCCGACTACGAGGGGATGCGCCCGCACTGTCGCGCGCTCGCAGAGGCCTTCGGCGCGGCCGACGAGGCCCGGGTCACCTCGCCTCAGGGGACCGACCTCACCTGCTCGCTGGCGGGCCGGAGCGGAAACAGTCACCCGGGAATCGCCGACGAGCCGGGGGCGTTCACCGCGCTCGTCCACGTCGAGGCGAACGTCTCGCCCGTCGAGGGGACGACCGAAGGGGTCGCGGTCTTCGACGGGTCGATCCCCAACCTCGACATCGGCGTCCTCGATGAGCCCGTGCGGATGACCCTCGAGGACGGCGCGGTCACGGGCGTCGAGGGCGGCCGCGCCGCCGACCGAATCTCACAGGCGTGGGCCGACCACGACGACCCCGCGGTCTACAACGTCGCCCAGCTCGCCGTCGGACTCAACCCCGAGTGTACGGCGTTCAACGGCCGGTTCTCGAACGAGCACGGGAAGTACGGCAACGTCCACCTCGGGATCGGCACGTCGTCGAATCTCGGCGGGACGACCCGTGCGCCCGTCCACTTCGACGCGATGATGGGCGAGGCGACGCTCGCGCTCGACGGCGAGACAGTCGTCGAGGACGGCGAGCCGGTCTTCGTCTGAGCCGGCGAACGGATTTAGTCGGTCGGCGCGTACGCGACGCTGTGTCACCCTCGCCGGGGGCCGTCGCGCGGCGTCTCGCCCGACTCGACGGCGCGGGGTACGCCGCCTTCCTTGCCGCGCTCGCCCGCGCCCGTGGCGACGAGACGGCCCGTGCCGACGGCCGTGTCGTCGTCGAGGGCGACGGCCGACGGGTGCTGGCGCACGCGCCTCCGCGGCACCGACCCGTCGCCCTCGCCGCGAGCGTCGACGCCACGGGGGTCGACGCGGTGGCGACGACCCGTCCCGCCGTCGCGGAGCGCCTGCGCGACCGAGGTCTCTCCGCCGTCGGGGGAGAGACCGTCGCCCGGCGGCTGCTGTACGGCGTCGACCGTGAGACCGCAGACCGCCTCGCGCGCACACACCTCGGAGGGGCACTCGACGCGCCGGCGCCGCGGACGCTCGGCGAGCGCGCGGGCAGTATCGCGCCGGCCGTCGGCCTCGTCGCGGTGCTGGTCACGCTCGTCGCCGGAGTCGGCGTCGACGGGCTAGCGCCCGAGTCCGGCTCCGGGTCCGAGTCCGAGGCGACGGGCGCCGCCGGGTGGAACGAGAGCGGGTGGGTCACCGCCGAGCCGGACGGGGTGACGAGAAACGAGACGCTCGCGCCCGGTCTGACCCGCGCCGGCGTCGTCGACCCGGCGGCGCTCGCGGCGGCCCACGGGGCCGCGCTCGGACAGGGAGACTACCGGATCGACCTGACCTACCGCGAGCGGGCCTCGCTCCGCGCCGGGCGCTACCGCACGGTCGTGGTCGAGCGTCCGACGCGGTACCGCGAGACCACGACCGGGTTCGGTGACACGGACGTCTCGCCGGTCCCCGTGGCCGAACGCGAGGTGTACGCCGACGGCGAGCGGCGGTTCGTCCGGGGGCCGAACGGGACGGTCACGGAGGGCTCCCTCGCGATGCGCGGCGCCGACCCGTACGCCTTCCGCGCCGTGTCGTACGTCCGGCTGTTTCTCGACGCCGAGCAGACCGACGTGGTCGAGACCCGGGTCGAGGGCGGATCGGTCGTCTACCGCGTCGCCGTCCGGGGTATCGACCGGGCCGGGATCACGGCCTACAGCGCGACCGCGCTGGTGACCGACGATGGACTTGTGCGCGAACTCCGGGTGTCGTACCTCCAGTCCGAGCAGAACGCTACCGTCTCGCTCTCCATCCGGTACGAGACCGGCGAGCAGTCGGTCGACCCGCCGTCGTGGTATCCGGCGAACGCGTCGGCGAGCGGCGACCGGCGGCTCGGATACTACCCGGACTGAGCCTCGGGGGACGGGTCGTCTCCCTCCGTGTCGCCCGCGTCCGCCGGGTCCGACCCGATCGACAGGGCGGTCGAGGGAGCGGGGGCGACCGGCCGGTTCCGGAGCAGGTCGGGCAGGACCACGTTCACGAACTGGACGACGACCACGGCGAGCAGCGGGCCGTAAAAGAGGCCGTACCAGCCGAACAGCGCCGTCCCGAGGACGTACGAGAACAGGATCAAGCCGGTGTGGAGCGTCCGTCCCGAGACGTACGGACGGACGATCGACTGTGGCAGGATGTCGAGAAAGAGAAAACAGACCACGAGGAACGCGAGCGGGACGAGAAGCGAGACGTCCGTCTCGACGGCTCGCAGGCCGAGATAGGCCGTTGCCGGGAGGTAGACGAGTTTGCCGACCACGAGAGGCACGAACGTGGCGAGGCCGGTGAGGAGGGCGAGAAGCGTCGGGACGGGGAGCGAGAGGGGGCCGAAAGCCGAGAAGGCGTTGTAGACGACGACGGCGAGGCCGGTGACGAACAGGACGGTCAGCAGGTTGCCGAAGTAGACCGTCTCGAGGTCCGTGTCGACCGCCCGGAGGAAGGCGTGAGCGGCGGAGTCGGGGCCGCCGACCTCGCTGCGGAACCAGGCCTCGAGGCGCTCGTCGTCGCGGTACAGAAAGAAGGCGAACGCGAGCGCGAGCGTGAGGTGGAGGACGGCGGTCGTGAGGACGCCGACCTGCGCGAGAACGGCCAGCGCGCCCGCCCGGACGGCGTCGAGGCCCTCCAGTTCGGAGACGAAGGCGACCGGATTGCGGAGGAGTCGGCTGACGGGGTCGGGAGCGGGCGCGACCTGCCGGAGGATCGTCGTGACGGTCTCGGAGCCGACCAGTGCCGTCAGCTCGCCGACCGCAACGACGGCGACGTAGGCGAGAACCGAGAGCGCGGGGACGACGAGGAGAAGCATGGTGAGGGCGGCGGCGCGGTCGTCGGTGGTGTAGCGGTGGAGGCGGCGGTGGAGGGGGCGCGCGGCGTAGTAGACGAACAGCCCGAGGGCGAACGTGCCGACGAAGGCGTAGAGGAACAGCGCGACGACGCCCAGACAGACGGCGCCGACCCCGAGCCAGGCGAGCCGCGAGCGGTCCGGGAGGTCCATACGGCTCGTCCGCCCGCCCGGCAGTTAAAATCGGGTTCGGGTCAGTCGAGCGTGACCCACGCGAGGAAGGCGACCGCGAGCGTCTCCAGGACGTGGACGGCGAGCATCAGTCGCCAGACTATCGCCGGCACCTGCGTGCTGAACCACGCCGAGAGCGTCGGGTCGAGCAGGTAGTAGTAGAACGCGAGCGCGTTCTCCGCGAGCAGGAGGAGGCCGAACGTCAGCAGACCGAGGGTGTGTTTCGACTTCAGGCGGAGCCAGTTGCGCCCCCAGACGACGGCGAGGACCGCCAGCAGGATGACGTTCAGCGCCGTCGCGACCCGGGCCGTGTCGACCCAGACGCTCATCTGTCGCCTCCGCTCGCTGGTCGTCCGGTACTCGGCTCGGGTGGGTGGGTGTGTCGGGTCATATATCGCTCGTCTCGACTATCTGCTCGACGACGTCCCAGTTCGACCGCGCCGCGTCGGTCGGCAGGTAGACTGCGCCGTAGTCGTCGCCGCTCGCCTTGACTACGCCGTTGTCCACGAGGACGTCGAGGTGGTGACGGACGGTGTCGTAACTCAGGTCGAGGTCGTCCGCGAGCCGGTTGGCGTTGCGTGGCCGCTCGTCGACCGCGCGGAGGAGGCGAATGCGGTTCACCCCACCGCGTGTCCCGGTCAACACGTACCACAACACCGGCTCCATCGGTCCGACTCACCCACGGGGCGCACCTAAGCGCGTCGGAGCGGCACACGCGCGGACTCCGGACACGACGGAACGCGCCGACTCACCCGACGATGAACTGGCCCGCGATCTCCCGGACCTCGCTCATCGTCCGGGGCTCGTCGACCGCCGCCGGGTACTCCGGCTCGCCGTTCAGGCGGTTGAGGAAGCTCGCGTGGCGCGCCTCGACGCTGTGGATGCCGATGGCGGCCGCGAAGACGTCGTCGTTCGCGACGGTTGGCGCCGCGCCCGCGTACGCCGAGACGCCCGTGTTCTCGAGCGCCCGCGCGACGCCGAGGAACTCCGAGGCGTCCGTGTAGCCGAAGTCGTACTCTGCCTCCTCGACCGGGTCGCCGCCGAGGTCCTCGACCGTCGCCGTCAGCGCGTCGACGTGGGCCTGTTCGTGCGCGCCGATCGTCCGCAGGCGGTCCGGCACCGCGTTCCTGGACGACTCCGAGAACGGCGCGAGCGCGTCTGCGTTGACGATCCGGGTGTCGCTCATGTCGTCGAGGCCGTCGCGGTAGAACGCGTTCTCGAGATGTTCAAGCGTCAGCGCGTAGTTCAGCACCTCGACGTCGGACACGTCGTTCTCGGCCGCCCGGGCGAGGTCGGGGGCGGCGTCGTCCGCGCGCCGGAACGCACTCGCGTCCACCTCGCTCGTGACGAAGTTCGACGCGATCTCGAGTACCGCGTCGACCGACTTCGCCTCGTCGACGCCCGCGGGGTACGGCGAGTCGCCGACCAGCACGTTCAGCAGGGCGGCGTGGCGCGCCTCGACGCTGTGGATGCCGGCCGCCGCGGCCAGCACGTCGTTGTTCGCGATCCGGGGTGCAGCGCCCGCGTACGCCGCGACGCCCGTGTTCTCCACCGCCGCCGCCGTCTCCAGAAACTCCGAGGGCGTCTCGTAGCCCCACTCGTAGCTCGCCTCCTCGACGGGCGTCCCGCCGAGGTTCTCGACCGTCGCGGAGAGCGCGTCGACGTGGGCCGCCTCGTGGTCGCCCGCCCGACGGAGTTCGTCCGGCACCCCCCGCCGGATGCCGGCCGCGACCCCCGAGAGGACGCTCGCGCCCGCGATCTCGTCGTCCGCGAACGTCTCCAGCGCGTCGCGGTAGAACGCGTTCTCGAGATGTTCGAGCGTCAGCGCGTAGTTCAGGATCGGGACGTCCGGCGCCGCGGTCGGCTCCGGCGTCGGCGTCGCGGTGTCGGTCGGGGTGGAGATCGGCGTGTCCGTCGGGTCCTCGGTTTCCATCGGCTCCTCGGTCCCGGACCCGCCGCCGTTCCCGCCGGAACAGCCCGCGAGCGCGGCCAGTCCGGCCGCGCTCACGCCAGTCACGAAGCGCCGTCGCGTCGAGTCGTTGTCTCGCATCACGACTGGTACGAGGCCCCGATCCCCCTTCACTATTATCTGAATTCTTACATTAATTCGTCGGGAAGGGGTCGTGACTCTCACCCAACTTCGGGTCAGGGACGCGGACGGACGACCACCGTCGCGTTCGTCGACCGGCGGGGGGAGGAGACCGAGAGGTCGAACGCGACGGCGACGACCGTCGTCTCGCCGACGCGCTCCTGGAGCACCAGCCCACCGGCCGCCTCGCAGGGGCCGAACGCCCGGTCGTCGCCGCGGGGACAGGCGTCCCGGGCGAGTCGCGCCGCGACCGTACGGTTGTACCCGACGCGGTAGACCCGCTCGCGGGCGACGCCGCGGGCCTCCAGCCGTGCCGTCGCGTCCGCGAGGCGACCGGTCACCCGGCGAACCGCCGTCGAGCGGTTTGCCCACGCGACGCCCCGCGCGTCTGTCGCGGCGCGGGCCGCCGACCGACCGAGGTAGCGCCGGGCGTCGTCGACGGCGTCGTCGTCGCGGTCGGCCGCCGTCGCCGCGGTGTCGGGCGGGTAGCCGAGCTGGAGGTACGCGACCAGCATCGGGACGAGGGCGACGGCGACCACTACCGCCGCGGCGAGGACGACCTGCGCGCGTCGCGTCACGGTCCACGCTGGCGCGCGCTCGGCGAAAAGCGTCGGGGACCTGCGACCCGAGCGGTCGGGCTCCGATCCGGGGTTCGCTCGACCCGACGCCTACCCGTACCAGACGAGTACCCGAACCGGCCCGTGGACCGTCGTGACCGTCGCGCGGCCGGTCGGGGCGTCGGGTGGACGGGGCGGCCCGAGGCTCCCCCGCGGCGTCTCCAGTCGGACCCGGACCGACCCCGGGAGCGCACCGGCCGTGCGGTTGTCGAGCGCCGGTCGGGCGTCGCGGAAGGCGGTCCGATTCGCGAGCGCCCGGGCGAGCAGCGGCCCCTCGCCCTCGGCGGCGGGCGCGTCCGCGAGCGTGGTCGCCGCGTCGTCGGCGTACCGCTCTAGCTGTGCGCGTTCCGTCGCCGGGCCGGGGACGCCGACGACGAACGCGGCGGCGAGTCCGAGAACGAGGGCGACGCCGACCACCGCCTCGACGACGGGGAGCGAGAGCTGTCCCCGCCTCCGCCCTTCACCGCGCACCGACACGCACCTCCAGCGTCGCCGGTCGCGTCCGAACCCGGTCGTACGCAACCCGCACCGTCGCGTTTCCGGTCGTCGGCGCGCGGAGCGTCGTCGGGCCGTACGGCGAGAGTCGAACCGTCGCGGTACCGGCGAGCCCGTTCGGGTCGTGGAGGACGATCCGGCCGTCGGCGCGGAGCGTCGAGAGCGTCGTGTTCGCGCCCGAGCGGACCCGGACGTCGACCCGGTCGACGCCGGCCGGGACCGCGATCCGTGTCCCGTTTGCCACGTACGTCGCCCTCACCCGTTCCGTCCGGGCGACCCGGACGTGTCGCCGGACCGTCGGCCCGGCGGGCGACCCGCGGGCGAGAAGTGTCCGTCCGTCGAGACGGACGACGAGCGGATACCCCCGCGCCGGCGGCGAGAGCGCGTCCACGTCCGCGGCGGTGAGGTTCGCGGCCCGCGCGCCCCGGAGGACGTTCGCGCGCCGCGTCGTCGGACTCGCGTTCGCGACGAGGCGGTCGGCGGTCGCCGCCGCGGCGTGGCGCGCGACGGGGTCCCGGTCCGCACGGACGAGGGCGTCGTCCGCGACGGCCACCGCGAGTCCCGTCGCGGTCACGAGGAGGACGACGGCGACGGCGACCGAGAGCAGGTTCGACTGGCCGCGCCGGCTCACCGCGACCCTCCGACGAGTCTAACGACCGTCTCGCCCCCGGTGACCGTCACTCGGAGTCGGGCCGGCCGGTCGCTCCGCCACGACCCATCGAGGCGGGTGCGGTTCGGGAGCGCCGGCCGGACCGACCCGTCGACGGCCGTCCGCGGGTGGTCGAGTCGAAGCCGCTCGCCGTCGGCCGCGACGACGTACCCGGACCCGCGGATCTGGTCGGGCAGGTCGACCCGTTCGGTGTGCGAAAGCGTCTCGTACGCGCCGGGAGCGGCGGGGACGGCCCGTTCGACCGCCTCCGCGCTCCGCGCGAGCGTCCGGTCGGCGAGTTCGGCGCCCGCGGCGCTCCGGTAGGCGGGCACGACGGACCCGAACATCGCGGCCGTGAGAAGCGCGGTCAGGAGAACGAGGACCGCGATCTCCATCGCCTTGCCGACGACGGGGGTAGCGGCACGGTCGCGGGCTCTGTCGCCTCCGCTCACCGCTGCCCTCCGGCCGACACCTGTGCGCGCAGGCGGTGGACGACAAACGAGAGTCGCCGGGCCGCGGGCGCGTCTATCGCGACGCTCGGCACGCCGTCGCCGTCGAGGTCCGTCGCCGTCGCGTCGAAGCCCGGAGGGAGCGCCCGCGTCCACGCGTCCGGGGTCCGCGTCTCGACCGCCAGCCGGTAGTCCCCGCCGTCGCGCGCGGTCCGGTCGTGGGTGACGTTCGTCCGCACGAGGGCGGTCGGCGCGTCGGTCGCGCGTCCCGGCTCGGCGCCGAGCGCCGTCACGCCCGCGAGAAGCGTCTGGTTCCGGACCGCGAGCGAGGGCCGCTCGACGAGCGCCGCGGAGCCGGGGCGACCGCGGGCGATACCCCCGGCGACGAACGCGACGCGGTTCGCGCCAGACCCGTAGACGAGACCGCCGGCGTCGACTGTCCGGACGGTCGTGCCGCCGGCGAGCAGGCGAACCTCCCGGTCGACGACCCGGACACCACCGCCGGGCGTGGGGACGCGCGTCTCGCGGGGGCCGACGCCGCGGGGCGAGAGCGCGTCGTCGAACCCGGTCGCGACCCGGGCGGCGGCCGCGGCGTCCGCGCGCCGCTCGACGACCGTTCCGACCGTGACGGTCATCGCCGCCACCGCGACGACGGTGAGCGCGGCGAGGAGCGCCACGCCCACGACGTGTGCCTGTCCCCGGTCCACGGTGGTGAGACTGGGCGCGGGCCCCGCTAAAAGTGCCGGGGCGAGCCGCCCCCCGGCTACCGCAGTTCGACCGCGCGGAGCAGGCGCCCTTCTGCCCGCCGCAGGTGTTCGGTGAACGTCGCCTTCGAGACGTCCATCTCGTCGGCGAGGGCGCGCGTCGTCGTCTCCCGCGGGTAGTCGTAGTAGCCCTCGCGGCGGGCGAGCGCGAACGCCTCGCGCTGGCGCGGGGTCAGGGCCTCCTCGAACACCCCCGTCGGGCCGCCGGGCGCGGTCATCGGCGAGAGGCGAGCGATCCGCACGTCTGCGTCGTGGCCGTCCTCGATGGCCGAGAGCGCCGTCCGCACCGCCTCGCGGTCGAGCGTCGTCAGGTACGACCGACGCTCGCGGCCGTCCTCGTGGCGCGTCGGGCCGTACGGGAGGAAGTCGCGGGCGGCGAACGCCGGCCGGATGGTCGGCCCGGGGTCGAACTCCATCAACAGGTCTCTGGTCGCGCCGGGCGCGCCGGGGTGGGTCGTCGCCGGCGTCGCGAGCCGCGTCACCCGGGTCGTCTGGTCCGAGTCCTCCACCCGGTCGAGGAAGGCTTCGAGCGCCTCGCTCGTCGGCCCGTAGGCCGTGTACCACCCGACCGCGCCCTCGTCGTCGACGGTCGTCCCGTGGCCGAGCAGGCCGACGTCGCTCCCCTCCGTCGTCTCCAGCGTCCAGCAGCCGGGGTGCCAGACGTCGACGACGAGGTAGAGCAGCGTCTCGTCCGCGGTGGCCGCGGCGTCCATATCCTACTGTCCGTGCCCCGCAGGAATAACCGACTCGCCGGACTCCGGACTCTCGTCTGGGGCCGCCGCCTCGACGGCCGCGCGCACCCGGTCGTACAGCTCCGGGTCCTCGGCCCGGAGCGCGGCGAGGTCGCGGGGGAGTTCGACCGCGACCCGCCACCGCACCCGGTCGCGGACCGCGGGGTCCGCGGGCGCCGCCCGCTCCCCGTCGGTCAGGAGCGCCCGGCCCGCCCGCTCGTCCTCGGGCGTCGGCGCGGGCACCCGCACGAGGTGGAGCGTCTCGTCGCCCCGCTCGTACACCCGGACGCCCGCGTCGTCGTCGGCCGCGACCCGCCGCAGGCGCTCGTCGGCTCCGGTGCGCTCCGCCCGGAAGAGCGAGCGCGCGCTCCACCGCCGGCCGTGCTGGTCGATCCACCACTCGCTGTGGTCTCGCTTCATACTCGTCCTACGGCGCGAGCGCGGATGCGCCTGTAGCCGCCCATGGGCGGGCCGGCGACGGTCGTGTGTCACTCGAACAGCACCACCCAAAATTTGATAGGACGTCGTCGCTGCGGCCCCTCGTGACCGAGCGGGGGATTCTCGACCGGATCAGACGGGGGAGACGCTCAGACGTGGCGCGCTTCGACTGTTCGGAGTACTCGGCGCGACGGCGTTCGCGCGGGGGAGTGCGAGGGCGGCGTCGGAGCCGACGGCGGACGACGGGGCTGGAGTCGCCGCCCGGGTTCGTCACGAACTGCGGACGCGGCTGCGGTACTCGCGGGCGCGGCTGAACGGGACGACGCCGCCCCACGAGTCGAACCCGCGCGTCTCGGACGACGCCGTCGTCTCGAAGTTCGGGAAGTCGCTCGCTCACGACCTCGACACGGGGCTGCCGACGACGGAGGCGTACGAGTCGCTCGTACGGGCCTGTGAGTGCGGCGAGGGGTACGACCAGATCCGGCAGGCGACGTTCGACCTCGACGCCGACGAGGGGATCGTCGACGAGATAGAGCCGTCGTCGCTGATCGACGACGAGGCCGGGGTCGCGCCGAAGCCGCTGGTCCAGCCCGAGAGCGCGTGGACGTACATGACCGAGGGGTACTCGACGGCACAGCTCGAGATCGCCGTCCCGCCGGCGTTCGACAGCGCGGAGACCGGCGCGGAGATGGTCGAGCTGTACTGGCGCGCGCTGACGCGTGACGTCCCGTTCCGCGAGTACCCCGACGACGAGGACGTCCGGCGGGCCGTCGTCGAACTGCGCGACACGGAGGGCTACCACGGTCCGGGGAGCGACGCCGACCCGCAGAGCGACCGGCTCACGGCGCGGAACGTCTTTCGAGGGGTCGTCCCGGGCGCCCAGACCGGCCCGTACGTCTCGCAGTTCCTCCTGAAGGACCGGGTGCTCGGTCGCGGGGTGGTCGACCAGCGGATCGAACCGGCCGTCGCCGGGGCGACGCCGCGGGACTACCTGACCGACGTGAGCGACTGGCTGAAGGTCCAGCGCGGCGTCGTGCCGGGGACAGACCGGACCCTCCCGGGCAACGAGACGAGCGACGAGCGGCGGTACATCCTCACCGGCCGGGACATGGCCGAACGGGTCCACGACAACCCGCCGTACCGCCAGATCCAGAAGGCCGCACAGGTGCTGGTCTTCTCGATGCGGGCGCCGCTCGACGAGGGGATTCCGTACACGATGAAGCCGTTCGACAAGACCGGCGCCCGCCTCGACGCCGGCCTCGCGTCCGACGACGCGGTCAACGGCCGCGAGACCGAGAGCCGGCGCGAGGTCGACAGCTTCCTCTCGCAGACGACGCTCCCGTTCAACGACTTCGGCCCGCTGTATATCGAGAAGAAGGCCGTCGAGGCGACCGAACACGGCCAGAAGGCCGCGTGGCACAAGAAGTGGAACGTCCACCGCCGGCTCCGGCCCGAGGAGTACGGCGGGCGGGTCGAGGCGGCCATCGGGAACAAACTCGACGAGGCGGGCGACTACCCGATCCCCGACAACCTGCGCCACTCCGAGGCGCTGGAGCAGACTGCCAGGCGGTACGACTCGCTGCTCCTCCCGCAGGCGTACGCAGAGGGCTCTCCCACCCATCCGTCGTACCCCGCCGGCCACTCCGTGGTCGCCGGCGCGGGCGTGACGGTGCTGAAGGCGTTCTTCGACGAGAGGTACGTCCTCGCCGCCGACGAGAAGGTCGTCCCGAACGAGGACGGCAGCGAGCTGCTGACCGCGGAGACGCTGAGCGACGGGAGCGCCGGCTTCGACGTCGAGCCCGGTATCTTCGACGAACTCACCGTCGGGGGCGAGCTGAACAAGCTCGCGGCGAACATGGCGCTCGGGCGCAACCGGGCGGGCATCCACTACCGGACGGACGGCATCGAGGGGCTCCGGCTCGGCGAACGGGCGGCGATTGCCTTCCTCGAGGACCAGCTGACGCTCCCGCAGGGGGTCGAGGGGGTCGCGCTATCACTGGAGACGTTCGACGGCGAGTCGGTGACGGTCGAACCGACGGCGTAACCCCCGGACCGGGGAGGACCACGGCGCCCGGGCCTACGTCAGCACCACCGGCGTTGGCGTGAAACAGAGCAGGCCGAGCGCGAGCGTCACGACCGCCAGGAGCGTCCGGGGCGTCCCCACCGGCTCCGGGTCGGTCGGCGCGGGACCGCGCAGGCGTGCGAACACCAGCGCGAGGACGGCCCAGAGCCCCCAGATGCCGGCGCTCCGGCCCCCCTCGAACACGACCAGGTAGCCCGTCAGCCCCGCGAGCAGGACGGGCACGAGGTACTGGACCTGTTCGGTGCGCTCGCCGGCGACGGCCCGGACGACGTGGCCGCCGTCCAGTTGCCCGACCGGCAGGAGGTTGAGAAAGGTGACGAACGCGCCGACCCACCCCGCGACGACGACGGGGTTGACCCGCCGGCCCGTGGAGTACGCGAGCGGCTCGCCGAGGAGCGCCGCCACGCCCTGGATCAGCGGCGGGTAGCCCAGTTCGACCGACGGAGCCGCCCCCGTGGCAACCGAGACGGGGGGGAGGGACACCCCGACGGCAGTGACGGCGACGGTGGCGACCAGCCCCGCGAGCGGTCCCGCCACCCCGAAGTCGAACAGCGCCCGGCGCGAGGGCACCCGCTCGCGAACCCTGATGACCGCGCCGAGCGTCCCGATGAGGTTCGGGAGCGGGATGAAGTACGGGAGGCTGGCGTCCACGCCGTGGTGGCGCGAGAGAACGTAGTGGCCGGCCTCGTGGACCGCGAGGACGAGGAGGACGCTCGCCGCGAACGGCCACGCCTCGATGACCCGCGCGGGCTCTCCGAGGGGGTCGATCCCGTACCAGCGCGCGCCGGCGAACAGCGTCGTTCCGGCGGTGGCGACGAGGAGCGCGACGTTCGTCCACGGCACGCCGTCGACGCCGGGCGAGCGCTCCGTCGCGACGAGGACGAACTCGCCCGTCTCGCGCGTGAGCGACACCCGGTAGCCCCGGCGCCGGAAGCGCGGCGCGAGCTGCGAGAGCACCGTCTCGCGGTCGGCCAGCGGCTCGCCGTAGTAGCGCACCTCGCGCTCGTCGTCCCCCGTCCGGACCTCGTAGACGTGGAACTGCTCGGCGAGCGACTCCGGTTCCGGGGGACCGTCAGGGACGGCAGACACGTGTTTCGTTCGGATGAGAGGGTGAAAACGCCTCGGCTCTACTCGTCTGTCCCGCGAACCTCGATGGCGACACCGGCGTCGGAGCGGTCCTCGGCCGGCCGGCCGCCGTCCGGCACGAGGTCGCCGACCGTCTCGTCGACGGCGTTCCCGACGAGGTAGCCGACCGCGGCGCCCATCCCGGCGCCGAGGCCGGTCGAGACCGGGCCACCGCGGGATCCGAGACGGGCCCCGATGCTGGCGCCGGTGGTCGCCGCGCTGCGGGCGGAGCGGTTCGACGAGTCCGAACTGAAGGGGCACGTCGGCACACTCGAACGGAGGGCCGCGACCCTCCTGACACTTTCGCCCCGGGCAGGCGGTCGGCGCGGATCACGAGGACTTCGCGGTCCACGCCCTCGGCTCCGACACCGTCACGACCCTTCGGGACCGCGCCGCGACCGGAGTCCGCGAAGGCGGTCACCGGCCGCCGCTCGACGGTCAGTGGCCCCGAGACAGCCGGTACGACGCCAGTGCGGCAGGCCCGTACGCACGACCCCCGGGACGACGCGGCTGTCGACGAGGCGACGACCACGTCCGTCCTCTATGTCGTCGTCCCGTCCCGACAGGGAGGTGGCGACGACCCGGCCGGAGGCGCCGTCACAGTGACACGACTGCCGCCGACTACCCGTGTCGGCCGCTCCCGCGGGCCTCGCGCCGGCGGTCCGTGAGCAGACGGAGCCGGCGCGCCCGGGAGAGACGCCGAACCGCCCGACGGTGGCGGCGAGGGCGGCGAACACGGCGCCGCGGCGAGGTGTCCTCTACGTGAAAGGTTAATCAGACAGGGGATCGTTCGGACTCTCGAACCGATGCCCGTCGTCGCCACCGTCGACGTGCCTGCCACGGCGTTCGCCCTCGGAGAGGTCCTCGCTCTCGACGCCGGGACGAGCGTCCGCCTCGACCGGGTCGTGCCCGTCGAGAACCCGTTCGCCCCCTCCCTCTGGGTCACGAGCGAGTCGCTGCCGGCCGTCGAGACGGCGCTGACGGAGGCGTCGGCGGTCGAGTCGGTCGAGGTCGTCGAACGGTTCGACGACGACGCGCTCGTCCGGGTGGCCTGGCGCCGGCCGCCCGGCGACGTGGTCGACCTCGTGACCGACGCCGAGGGCGTGGTGCTCGACGCCGTCGGCGAGGCCGGGACGTGGCTGCTCACCGTCCGGTTCCCGACCCGCGAGGACCTCGGAGCGTTCTACCGGGCGTGTGACGAGAACGAGACGCCGGTCGAGCTACGGAACGTCACCGAACCGGAGCCGCCGGACGGCGTGCCGGCCTGCCTCACCGACGCCCAGTGCCGCGCGCTGACGACCGCGTTCGAGATGGGCTACTTCGAGGTCCCCCGCCGGGCGACGCTCGCCGACCTCGCGACGGAACTCGGGGTGTCCGACAGCGCCGTCTCCCAGCGGCTCCGGCGCGGCGTCGGCGCCCTGCTGGCTCAGACGCTCGGCGAGGGCGATGCCGCCGCGGAGAGGTAAGCCGGGGGGCGAGCTACTCGCGGACGCCGTCGACCCGCGACGGCTCGTCCGTCCACGTCCCGCGTAGCGGCCGGCCCTCGCCTCGACGGCGACGGGAGCGGCGTACCCCTCGCCGCGCGGCGGAGCGAACAGGGCGACCCGCGGGTCGCGGCACCCCGCGTGGTCGCCGGCGCAGACGCGACGCCGAGACGCTCGGCGGCCGTCGGGCCGTCGACGCCGTTCCCGGCGGGCCGTTCGTACGGCTGCCGGGTGTCGTGTCCGTCGTCTCGCCGCGAGAGCCGCCAGGGGTGTCGCCGCGTCACCCGGCCGTCCTCGACGGAACAGACGATCCTGTCGGCCTCGGCCGGAATTTACTCCTTCGAGAGCGCAAAGAGCCCCAGCCGCGCCGCCTCGTTCTCGGGGTCGAGCGCGAGCGCCCGCTCGCAGCGTTCGCGCGCGCCCGCCGCGTCGCCGAGTTCCCACAGCGCCTCGCCCAGTTTCCGGTGCGCGTCGGCGTGGTCCGGGTCCCGGTCGAGCGTCGCCTCGAACGCCTCGCGGGCGCCCTCGGGGTCGTCGAACGCGTCGAGGCAGAGCGTCCCCCGGCTGTAGCGGGGGAACGCGGCGTCCGGGGCCGCCGCGACCGCGCGGTCGTAGCAGTCGCGTGCGCCCGCGGGGTCGTCGAACGTCTGCCACAGGAGATTTCCGAGGTCGACGAGCGCGGGTGCGAACGCCGGGTCACGGTCGAGCGCCGCCTCGAACGCCTCGCGGGCGCCCTCGGGGTCGTCGAAGGCGTCCGAGCGGAGCAGTCCGAGGTCGTGTGGGGCGTGCGGGTCGTCGGGGTCGAGCGCCGCCGCCCGCTCGAACGACCGGCGGGCGGTCTCGGGGGCTCGTTCGCGCAGGAGGTGGGCGTGGTTCGTCCGCGCGCGAGCGTACATCGACGCGTACTCGGCCGAGGGCTCTGCGGGTTCGTCCGCGACGACGCCGGCGAGTCGCTCGCGCGCCGCCGCCTCGTCGCCCGCGCGGAGCGCACGCACGGCGAGGGCGTTCCGCGCGCCGGGGTGGGTCGGAGCAGCCGCGAGCGCCGCCTCGAACTGCGCGGCCGCGGCCGTGTCGTCGTCGGCGTCGAGGAGCAGGCGACCGTAGCGGTAGCGCGCGGTCGCGTTCTCGGGCGCGCGCTCGACGGCCCGTCCGAGGAGGGCACGCGCTCGCGTCGTGTCGTCAGTCGCACGCGCGTCGGCGAGGAGGTCCGCGACGGTCACGACTCGCGCTCACGCGGCGCGCGCAAGTGCCTGTCGGTCAGTCGTCGGCTCGGGCCGTCCGGCAGGCGACGCAGAGCCGACCGCCGGCGCGCTGTTCGGCCGGAACGTTCGCCCCACAGCCGGCACACCGGAACCGGCCGCGGACGTACTCGGTGCGGGGTACGATCGGAGCCCGGGACTGGTTGCTGTTGTCGTCCACAGCCGGCCGTGTGCGCAGAGACACAACTGAACTTTCCCGGAGAAGAGTGAACTATCAGAGCGGAGAACAACGCCGACCCCGACCGGCGCGTCAGACCGCGCGACAGTCGCAGTCCGCGGCGACGAGGTCGTCCGGCGCCTCGCGTACGTACCGCGCCGGGTCGATGTCGGGGGCGATATGTGGGCAGTCGTCGCTGTGGACTGCCCCGTGTGTGCTTACGTATGGCATACCACGCTCTTCGGACTCGACCCTCCTAAAACTTGTCCGGACGTCGGCTGACGAACGTCGTTCTCTGTCGGCATTTCGTTTGGATCCACGGCGTTGTCTGGCCGTCGCCGGGTGTACCCGCACGATCCGCGGGCATCTGCGATCGTCCGTCGAACCCTCTGTCTGGGCGGGAGATAGCTATTAGTCGGGCGACCGCGAAGCGCGGGTCGCGATGCCCACACGACCGCCGCTTCACCACCCGAGTCGGATCGCCACGCTGCGGACCGAGATGGCCGACGAGGGGCTCGACGGACTCGTGCTCACCCGCCGTGGCTCGATCGCCTACGTCGCGGGGGTGTGGGCGCCGTGGCGGTCGGCGGTCGTGGTCCCCGCCGAGGGGGACGTTCGCCTGCTGACGAGCAAGAACGACGTCGAGCGGGTGCGCGCCGAGACGTGGATCGAGACGACGGACAGCTGGACGCGGAGCCGCGAGCGGCCGTTCCCGAACGCCGTCGCGGACGGCCTCGCGGACGCGGGACTGGCCGACGGGCGGGTCGGCGTCGAGATGGGGACCGCCGACGACGTGGGGGTACTCACCGCCCACGAGTACCAGGCGGTCGACGCGCGCCACGACCGGGTCGACCTCGTCGACGCGACCGGCCTCGTCAACGACGCGATGATGGTCAAGACCCGCGCCGAGATCGAGCGGCTGCGGCGCGCGAACGAGATCTGCGACGTCGGGATCGATGCCGCGGTCGACGCGCTCGAGCCCGGGATCTCAGAGATCGAACTCGCGGGCGAGATCGAGCGCGCCCAGCGGCGGGCCGGCAGCGAGTACAACTGGTCCATCACCCGGACGGAGGTCGGCTCGGGACACAAGCAGGCGCGCCCGAACGGGTTCACGCCGGAGCCGACGACGAAGCGGGTCCAGCGCGGCGACCTCGTCACCCTCGACGTCCACGCGGTGTACGACGGCTACTTCGGCGACCTCGTCGCGAACGCCGTCGTCGGCGAGCCGACGGCGGACCAGCTGGCGCTCGAACGGGACTTCCGGTCGGTCGCCGAGGTGCTCCTCGACGCCATCGAGCCGGGCGCGGAGATCGGGGGTGCCGTCGACCGGGTCGACGACGCGATGGCCGCGACCGACCAGGACCACGAGTGGGTGTCGTACTACGGCCACGGCCTCGGCACCTCCGCGCGGTGTGGCCCGACTCTCGTGCCCGACGCCGAGGCGACCATCCCGCCGAACACGACGCTCGTCGCGCACGCATACGTCTGCCACCCGGGGGTGGGCGGGATGCGCCTCGAGATGCCGGTGCTGGTCGGCGAGGAGCGGACCGAGCGGCTGTCGGCGGTCCCGCTCGACCTGATCCGGGTGCCGGTCTGAGGCGCCGCGCGCCCGGCGAGCGGCCGTGACCCCGGGCTCAGACGACGACCGCGTCTCGGCCGTCGAGCGACTGGCGCGCCTCGCAGACGCAGGGGTAGCCGCCCCCTTTCTCGTGTGCGAGACCGAGAGCCCGACTACGTCGCTCGGGGTCGCCGTCCGTCGCCCGCTCGCTGTGTGTCACGCGACGGGGTGAGTGGCCACGGTCGGACCCGCGGGAGCGCCGAAACGGCCTTGCCCCTCGCTCCCGACTCGTTATCCGTGACCGACGAGGACGCGCCGCCCGTCACCAACCCCGTGACGGGCGTCTCGCTCCACGACGCCCCGGGCGAGGGTGTCGCGGAGATCCGACTCGCGCCGGGGGCACAGGGACCGGCCGAGCACGTCCACCGGACGACCGAGGAGCGGTTCACCGTCGAGGCCGGCACCGTCGTGTTCCGCGTCGACGGCCGGGAGCGTCCGCTCGACTCCGGACACGAGGTGCGCGTCTCGTCCGGAACGGCACACACGTTCCGGAACGGGGGCACAGAGCCGGCCCGGATGACCGTCCGCACGGTTCCGCCGAACGACCGCCTCGGCGCGGTGGTGGCCACGCTGTTCGGCCTCGCGCACGAGGGCCGCGTCGACGAGCAGGGACGCCCCGCCCTCCTCCGCGCCGCGGCGATGGCCGAGGCGACCCTCGACGAGACGTATTTCACCGGCGCGCCGTACCCGGTCCAGCGCGCGTTCGGCGCGACGGTCGGCCCGCTGGCCCGACGGCTGGGCTACGAGGCGACCGAGGAGCGCTACCTCGAGGAGTCGTTCTGGCGCGGGCGCGCCGACGCGGACGACGACGGCC
>JBDGTD010000036.1:0-17813 GCA_042217165.1 Haloferacaceae archaeon
GAACGCCTCCTGCCCGAAGTAGGTGATCGGGAACAGTTCGGTGCCGCCCTCGGTCCCCGTGGCGACGATCTTCGGCGTGTTGATCTCCGTACAGCCGACCGAGCGGAAGTACTCGCGGACGGCCCGCAGGATCTCCGAGCGGATCTCGAAGATCGCCTTCACCTCGTTCTTGCGGAGGTCGAGCGTCCGGTTGTCGAGCCGCGTCGGAAGCTCGGCGTCGACCTTCTCGGAGGGGTCGAGCGGCAGTTCGGGGTCGGCCTCGGCCAGCACCTCGACGGACTCGGGGACTATCTCGACGCCGGTCGGGGCGCGCTCTTCCTCCTCGACCCGGCCCGAGACGGTGATGACGGACTCGCGGTGGACGCCGAGGGCAGTCTCGGTCATCGCCTCGTCCATCCCGTCTTTCTCGAACTTGACCTGGACCTTTCCCGTCCGGTCCCGGAGGATCAAAAACGCGATCCCGCCGAGGTCGCGAATCTCGTGGACCCACCCCGCGACGGTCGCCTCGTCGCCGGGCGAGACGTCGGCGGTGACGCTTCTGTCGTCCATACGTCCGTCTGCCGCGCCCGGGACAAGAACGAACCGGTCCGTCTTCGCACCGGCGACGGAGCCGCCCGTCTCTCTCCTGCGTTACGTGGTCGTCACGCCCGCGTCTCGCGCGCCTTCGACCGTCTCCCGCACCGCGTCGACGCCCTCGTCGTGGAGGAGGTCGCCCACGACGACGACGTCGGCGTGTCGGGCCATCCGGTGGGCGGAGTCGTAGTCGTGGATGCCGCCGCCGTAGAACAGGGTGGCCTCGTCGAGCGAATCGGCCGCGGCTGCGACCTTCTCCGGCTCGCCGTAGGTCCCCGAATACTCGATGTAGACTATCTCCTGGCCGAACATCCGCTCTGCCACCTTCGCGTACGCCGCGACGTCGTCGGCGCTCTGCTCGCAGTCCGCGTTCGTCAGCTGCGCGACCGAGGCGTCGGGATTCATCACGACGTACGCCTCGGTGTGGGTGCGCGACCAGTCGATACTGTCGATCCGGACCCACTCCTTGTGCGCGCCGGTGATCCACGACACGTCGCCGGCGTTCATGACCACGGGGACGAGATAGCCCGCGAGGGCGTCGTGGTCGACCACGACCGCCGGGTTCGACGGCTCCTGGTACAGCGGCACGTCGTACCGCTCGCAGGCGTCGATCACCCGGCCCATCTTGTCCCGCGTGATGTCGAGCGTCCCCCCGACCTCGATGGCGTCTGTCCCCGTCCGGCAGACGTCCTCGAAGGTCTCCCCCTCGCGCAGGTCCTTGTCGGGGTCGACCTTCAGGACGTGGTCCCAGTCCGTCCACGCGCCAGTCATCGCCGGAGAGACTCTCCCACGGGAAAAAAAGGGCGTGGAACGGGGCGGGGCGCTCGGCTCGTTCGCTCTCCCGCCCCGGACGAGTCGCTCCGTCCCGTGGCCCGCCTCCGGCGCGCCACGCACTCCTCGTCCTCGGTCTCGCGGGGCGACGCGTCGCGTCGCGCTCAGTCCGCGCGCGCCTGCCAGTCCCGCACCGTGTCCTCGCCGACGCCGTCGACTCGCTCGGCCAGCGCGTCGGGCTCGACCCGCTTCAGCGACGCGAGGTCGTCGACGCCGGCCTCGCGCAGCTTCTCCGCGGTCGCCTCGCCGATACCGTCGATGGTCTCTAGCTCGGAGCCTGCCTGTCGCGCCCGGTACTCCCGGAAGTTACAGATCGGACAGCCGAGTTCCCACGGGTCGCTGTCGCCCTCGTCGGTCACCCTGAGGTGTGGCAGGCCGTGGTCCGCACAGGTCTCGTCGGTCACCTCGACCTCCCCCCGGCGCGGGAGCGGCAGTGAGTAGTCGCAGTCGGGGTAGCGCGTACAGCCGACGAGCCGCGAACCCGTGCGGGTGCGCTTGATCGCGAGTTCGCCGCCTTCGGCCTCGCCACACGCCGGACAGGCGCCTATCACGCGGTCCGTTGCCTCGTCGGCCGCCTCGACCTTGCACCGCGGACAGCCGTGGACGAACGTCTTGCGGCCCGCGAGCATCTTCACGTGCCGGAGGTCGTGGTCCTCGCAGGTCTCCTCCAGCACGAGCGGTCGGCCCGTCGAGGGGAGCGGGAGCGTGAACTCGCAGTCGGGGTAGCCGTCGCAGCCGACGAAATGCGAGCCGTCCCGCGAGCGCCGGAGGAGGAGCTGTTTGCCGCAGTCCGGACAGGGGCCGAGCGCCTTGTCGGCCTTCAGCGACTCGCGGAGGTGCGTGCCGACGTCCTCGTGGGCGTCCGCGAGTCGCTCGAAGATCTCCGCGAGCATCTCGCGGGACTCCGCGGTCACCTCGTCGATGTCGCGCTCGCCCCGCGCGATGGCGCGCATGTCTTCCTCTAGCTGTGCGGTCATCTCCTCGGAGACGATGGGGGCGGCGAACTCCTCGCTCGCGTCGACGACGGCGGTCGCGAGCCTGGTCGGTCGGGGCGGGTCTCCCTCGACGTAGCCCCGGTCGTACAGTTTCTCGATCACGTCGTGACGGGTCGCCTTCGTCCCGATGCCCATCTCCTCCATCGTCTCGATGAGCCGGGACTGGCCGTACCGCCGCGGGGGCTGGGTCTCTTTCGCGTCGAGGCGGACGTCCGAGAGCGCGAGCGACGCGCCCTCCGAGACGGCGGGCACCGCGCGCTCGCTCGCGTCGGAGTACGGGTAGACCGCGAGATAGCCCGGCGCGAGCAGACGCTTGCCGTTCGCCTTGAGCCGCAGGGGCTCGCCTGCGCCGTCGTCGACGGTCGCCACGACCGAGAGGTGTGCCCACTCCGCGGGCTCGGCACACGTCGCCATGAACCGCCGGACGACGAGCTCGTACACCTCCCACTCGTCCGCCGAGAGCTCCGCCTTCGACGGGAGTTCGCCGGTCGGGTGGATCGGCGGGTGGTCGGTCGTCTCGGTGTCGCCGGCAGTCGGCTCGACCGTCTCCAGGTCGAGTAGCCCCTCGACGTCGTCCGCGAAGTCGTCGTGCGCGCCGAGCGCCGAGAGCAGTTCCTCTGGCGCCAACTCGTCCGGATAGACCGTGTTGTCCGTCCGCGGGTAGGTCACGTAGCCGGCGGTGTAGAGATCCTCCGCGATGGACATCGCGCGTCCGGCGCCGTAGCCCAGCGAACTGGCCGCCGAGATGAACGCCGTAGTGTTGAACGGCGCCGGCGGCTCGTCCGTGCGGGTCCGGCGACTGACGTCGGTCACCGTCGCCGTCGCCGCGGCCGCCAGCCGCTCGTGGGCCGATTCCGCCCGCGTCTCGTTCCAGATCCGGCGGTTCTGGGTGCCGTCCTCGGCCTCGTAGACGTGCTGTGCCTCGAACGCACCGTCGTCGCCCGAGAGCGTGGCGTAGAGTTCCCAGTACGGGTCGGGATCGAACGCCTCGATCGCCCGCTCGCGGTCGACGATGAGCTTCAGCGTCGGGCCCTGGACCCGCCCGACGGAGATGAAATCCTGCCCCAGTTGTCCGGCGGCGAGCGAGAGATACCGGGTGAGCGACGCGCCCCAGACGAGGTCGACTATCTGTCGCGCCTCGCCGGCCGCGGCGAGGTCGAAGTCGATCTCGGTCGGGGTCGCGAACGCGTCGCGCACCTCCCCGTCGGTGATCGAAGAGAACCTGACGCGGTCGACCGGCACGTCCGCGTCGACCTCGCGGACGAGTTCGTACGCCTCTTTGCCGATCAGTTCGCCCTCGCGGTCGTAGTCCGTCGCGATCGTGACGCGCGAGGCCTTCCGCGCGAGCCGCCGGAGCGTCCGGACGATCTTCTCCTGTGTCGGCTGTTTCTCGACCGGCGCGTCGATCAACTCGACGGGTTCGGCGTTGCGCCAGTCCTCGTACTCGGCGGGGAAGTCGATCCCGACGACGTGGCCCGACAGCCCGATGCAGCGCTTCCCGCCCCACTCGTAGACGTTGACCCCGCCGACCCGGGTCGACTCCGCGCTCTCGCCGCTCAAGATCGCGGCGATCCGGCGCGCGGCGTTGTCCTTCTCGGTGACGATCAGTTCCACCGTCCTCTCACACCCCCGGAGGCGTTCACACCGCCACGGAGGATCAGATCGGGCCTAAACCTTTTGTCGTCGATCCGAGCCGGCCGGGTGACAGCGCCCGTTGGCGGCGCTCGCGGGCGTCTGGGCGTGTGCGCCCGTGTGCGAGCGAACGGGTCACGCCCCCGGCGCGTCAGTCCTCGGCCGCCTCCGAGAGCGCCGCGCGCAGCCGCTCGTTGACCGTCCCCGGGTCCGCCGCGCCGCCGGTCGCGCCCATCACCTGCCCGACGAGGTAGTTGAGCGCGCCGTCCTCGCCGGCGTGGTAGTCTTCGACGGCGCCGGGGTTCTCTTCGATCGCCTCGCGCACCGCCGCGGCCACCTCGTCCTCGTCCGCCCGGCCCAGCCCCTCCCGCTCGATCACCGTCTCGGGGGCCACGCCCTCGTCGAGCATCGCCCGCAGAACAGTCTCTTCGGCGTTCTTCCGGGTGATCTCTCCCTCGTCGACGAGCCGGATCAGTTCGACGACCTCGTCGAGCCGGTCCGCGACGTCTGTGACCGCCATATCCCGGTAGTTGAGTTCCCCGAGGAGGACGTCTGCCACCCACGTCGCCGCGAGGTCGGGGTCGAACTCCGTAGCGACGTTCTCGTAGACGTCCGCCACCTGCTTCGTCGACGTGAGCTTCGCCGCCGCCTCGCGGTCTACCCCGTACTCCTCGCGGAACCGCTCGCGGCGCGCGTCGGGGAGTTCCGGGATCGAGAGCCGGTCGCGCCAGTCTGCCACCCGGAGCGGCGGGATGTCGGCCTCCTCGAAGTAGCGGTAGTCTTTCTCCTCCTCTTTCGCCCGCATCGACACCGTGACGCCTCTCGACTCGTCCCAGTGGCGGGTCTCCTGGTCGACCGCGCGTCCGCGCTGGATCGCGTTGCGCTGACGGGTCACCTCGTAGGCCAGCGCCTTCTCTGCGCCCTTGTGGCTGGAGATGTTCTTTACTTCCGTGCGGTTCGCGGCCTCGAGCGCCGCCTCGTCGATGGTCCCGTCCTCGTCGACTTCCGACCCGGGCACGAGCGAGACGTTCGCGTCGATCCGCAGCGAGCCGTCGCGCGAGCCGTCGAAGACGCCGAGATACTCGAGGACCTCCTCTAACTTCGCGAGAAACGCCCGGGTCTCGGCCGGCGCGCGGAAGTCCGGCTCCGTGACGATCTCCATCAGCGGGGTGCCCGCGCGGTTGTAGTCGACGAGCGTGTAGTCCGCGGCGTCGATGCTCCCGCCCTCGTGGACGAGACTGCCCGGGTCCTCCTCCAGATGCGCGCGGCGGATCGCCACCTCGCGGCGCTCGCCCTCGACGCTCACCTCCAGCCGGCCGTCGCGACAGATCGGCGCGTCGTACTGGCTGATCTGGAAGTTCTTCGGCAGGTCGGGGTAGAAGTAGTTCTTCCGGTGAAAGCGGGTCTCGGGGGCGATCTCGGCGTCGAGTGCCTTGCCGACCCGCACCGCGGACTCCACGGCGGCCTCGTTGACGACCGGAAGCGCCCCGGGGAGCCCGAGACAGACCGGGCAGGTCCGGCTGTTCGGCGCCTCGTCCTCCTCGGCGGTCGTCGAACAGCCACAGAAGATCTTCGTGTCCGTCTCGAGCTGGACGTGGACCTCCAGCCCGATGACGACGGCGAGGTCGGCGCGCTCCGCTGACGCCTGCGTGCTCATACTCCTGCCTGCGGGTCGTGTCGCTAAAGCGTATCGGGAGCCCGCGGCGCCGAGGACCGCGAGCCGCGGACCGGGGCCACCGAGCGGACAGAACACGCAGCTGAGCCATCAGGGACGCGACAGGGAGCCGAGAGACGCGGGGCGGAGATCGCGAAACGGCGGCCGAACGACCCGCGCCGTTCGAGCGCACCGCGTCCGCGGGCCGCCGCGCTCTGCGGTATTGTCTGACACAGTTTTATCCCCACTCGGCCGCGGCGTGTGGATATGAGCAACCGGGTCGAGGAACTCGAATCGACGGTCGCGGAGCTCCAGGCCGCGGTCGACGGCCTGACCGAGGAACTGGTCGAGACGCGCGAACGCCTCCGCCAACTCGAGGACGACCAGACCGAGGCGCCGGAGCAGACAGCCGAGAGCGCACACGCCGAACGCGTGGGCGCGGCAGCCGAGCCGGAGCCAGAGCAGGCGTCGCAGGCGTCGGAGTCGACCCCCGACGCAGACGAACGGACGACTGACGCCGACGCGACCGACACGGACGCCGAGGACGACGAGGACGCCGACGCCGCCGGAGACGACGAGATCATCGTCGCCTGACGCGGGTCGTCCACACCGGTCCCCCCGCCAATGCATATCAAGGAACTCGTCCTGAACAGTTTCAAGAGCTTCGGGCGCGAGACGACGATCCCTCTCTACGACGACTTCACGGTCGTCACGGGGCCGAACGGCTCCGGGAAGTCGAACATCATCGACGGGGTGTTGTTCGCGCTGGGACTCGCCCGGACGCGGGGCATCCGCGCCGAGAAGCTCACCGACCTGATCTACAACCCCGGCCACGAGGACGGCAGCGAGCCGGGGGCGTCGGGGCCGCGCGAGGCCTCCGTCACGGTGGTACTCGACAACGCCGACCGGCGGCTGGAGCGCTCACAGGTCGTCAACGCCGCCGGGAGCGAGGACGTCGGGAGCGTCGACGAGATCACGGTCAAGCGGCGGGTCAAAGAGACCGAGGAGAACTACTACTCGTACTACTACCTCAACGGCCGCTCGGTCAACCTCTCCGACGTCCGGGACCTCCTCGCGCAGGCCGGAGTGACCCCGGAGGGGTACAACGTCGTGATGCAGGGCGACGTCACCGAGATAATCAACATGACGGCGCGAGAGCGCCGGGAGATAATCGACGAGATCGCGGGCGTCGCGGAGTTCGACGAGAAGAAGGCCGACGCGTTCGAGGAACTCGAAACCGTCGAGGACAGGATCGAGGAGGCGGCACTCCGGATCGAAGAGAAAGAGAGCAGGTTAGACCAGCTCGCCGACGAGCGCGAGACCGCGCTCGAGTACCAGTCGCTGAAAGAGGAGCGCGCGGAGTACGAGGGCTACCTGAAGGCGGCCGAACTGGAGGACAAGCGCGGCGACCTCGCCGGCGTGAAAACGCGGATCGAGGCGCGCGAACAGGACCTCGCGGACGCCGAGGCGGCGCTCGCAGAGACACAGGAACGGGTCGACAGCCTCGAATCGGACCACGAGGAGCTCACCCGCGAGATAGAGCGCAAGGGCGAGGACGAGCAGGTGCGTCTGCGCTCGGAGATCGAGGAGGTCAGAGGCGAGATCGCCCGGCTGGAGGGCGAGGTCGACTCCGCCGAGGACCGGATCGACGAGGCCGAGTCGGACCGACGGGAGGCGTTCGTCGACCTCGACCGGAAAGAAGAGCGCGTCGAGGAGATAGACGAGGAGCGCCGGTCGGTGAAGGTGGAGAAGGCCTCGGTGACGAGCGACCTCGAGGCGAAACGCGAGGAGCTCGAAGAGATCGAGGCCGAGATCGACGCCGTCGACGCCGAGTACGACGAACTGAAGGCCGAACTCGCGGAGTTAGAGGAGCGAAAGCGCGCGATCGAGACGGAACGGGCGGAGCGCCAGCGCGAGAAAGACCGCCTGCTCGACGAGGCGCGCCGGCGCTCCAGCGAACTCGACGACCGCCGCGAGGCGCTGAGCGAGGCGACAGAGCGCCTCCCGGAGCTGAAAGCCGAGCTCTCCGACCTCGAGTCGGAACTCGACAAGGCCGAGAAGAACCGGGAGACGATCCGCGAGGCGGTCTCCGACCTCCGGGACCGCCGCGAGGCGCTAAAGTCGGAGCTGAGCGAGGTCGAGGACGACCTGCGGGAGGCCCAGAACGAGTACGCAGAGCTGGAGGCGAAGGCGGGAACGGACGGCGACGACTCGTGGCCCCGGCCGGTGACGACGGTGCGCTCGTCCGGCATCGACGGCGTTCACGGCCCCGTCGGGGAGCTGGGGAGCGTCGAGGCCGAGTACGCGACCGCGTGCGAGACGGCCGCGGGCGGACGCCTCGCGCACGTCGTCGTGGACGACGACGGCGTCGGGGAGTCGTGTATCGAGCGTCTCAAGAGCCGGAACGCCGGCCGGGCGACGTTCCTGCCACTCGACAAGATGGACCGGCGTGGCCTCCCTTCGCTCCCCTCGCGCGACGGCGTCGTCGCGTTCGCGCGCGACCTCGTCGACTACGACGACGCCTACGAGCCGGCGTTCTCGTACGTCCTCGGGGCGACACTCGTCGTCGAGGACATGGCGACCGCCCGGGAGCTGATGGGCGACTACCGGATGGTCACCCTCGAGGGCGACCTCGTCGAGAAGTCGGGTGCGATGACCGGCGGGAGCGGCGGCGGGACGCGGTTCTCGTTCTCGCAGTCGGAGGGCGGGCGGCTCGCCCGCCTCGCGGAGGAGGTCGACAGACTGGAGGACCGACGCCGGTCGCTCGAGGCGGAGCTCCGCGAGGTCGAGGGCGACCTCGACGACGCCCGCGAGCGCGAGAGCGACGCCGCAGACCGGGTCCGCGAGGTCGAGTCCCGGGTCGAGGCGAAGCGCTCGGCGGTCGAGGAGACCGAGGAGCGCATCGACGAACTGGAAGACGAGATCGACGACCTCGACGCCGAGCGGGCCGCCGTCGACGACGAGATGGGCGACCTGGAGGAGACGATCGCGGACCTCGACGCCGACCTCGCCGGAGTCGAAGACGAGATCGACCGGGTCAAAGGCGAACTCTCGGACTCGCGGGTCCCCGAGCTGACCGAACAGGCCGACGAGGTGCGGTCGGAGATCGACGACCTCGAGTCGCGGGTCGACGACCTCGACGGCCGCCTGAACGAACTCGAACTCGAGCGCGAGTACGCGACGGAGGCGGTCGAGGACCTCCGAGAGACCGTCGACCGCGCACAGGAACGCAAGGCAGACGCCGAGGAGCGGATCGCGACGCTCGAGGACGAGATCGCGACGAAAGAGGAGACGCTCGAGGCGAAGGAGACACAGGTCGCGGAGCTGGAAGCGGACCTCGCGGAGCTCAAGTCGGAGCGCGAGGAACTCGCCGCGGACCTGCGCGAGGCGCGCTCTGACCGCGACCGGGCCGCAGACCGGGTCCGAGAGGTCGAGGAGGACGTGGCCGAGCTGGAAGAGCGGGCCGAGCGGCTGGAGTGGGAGATAGACGAACTGGCAGAGGCGGTCGGCGACTACGACCCCGCGGCGGTGCCGGACCACGAGGCGGTCGAGGAGCGGATGGCCGAACTCGACGCCGAGATGGAGGCGCTCGAACCGGTGAACATGCTCGCGATCGAGGAGTACGACGAGGTCGAGGCGGAACTCGAGGACCTAGAGGAGCGCAGAGACGTGTTGGTCGAGGAGCGCGACGCGATCGAGGTGCGGATCGACCGCTACGAGTCCCAGAAGCGCGACCGGTTCATGGAGAGCTTCGAGGCCGTCGACGAGCAGTTCCGGCGCATCTTCGACCGGCTCTCGGACGGGAGCGGCGAACTCATCCTGGAGAACGAGGACGACCCGTTCGAGGGGGGACTGACGATGAAGGCCGAGCCGGGCGACAAGCCGGTCCAGCGCCTCGCGGCGATGAGCGGCGGCGAGAAGAGCCTCACCGCCCTCGCGTTCATCTTCGCTATCCAGCGCACCGAGCCCGCGCCCTTCTACGCGCTCGACGAGGTGGACGCCTTTCTCGACGCCGCGAACGCCGAGCGGGTCGGCGAACTGGTCGGCGAACTCGCGGGCGACGCGCAGTTCGTCGTCGTCTCGCACCGCTCTGCGCTGCTCGACCGCTCGGAGCGCGCCGTCGGCGTGACGATGCAGGACGACAACGTGAGCCGGGTGACTGGGATCGACCTCCGCGCGGAGGGGACAGAGGAGGCCCCGGCGGATGACTGACCTGCCCGGCGCTGTAGGGACGACGAGCCCCGGTCCGTCGCAGGACCCCGAGACGAACGCCGACGGGGACGAGGGCGAGGACGAAGACGAGGTCGAGCCGGTCGAACTGCTCGTCCAGCTGGCAGAGGAGGGCGAGATCGACCCGTGGGACATCGATATCGTCGAGGTGACCGACGCCTTCCTCGACCGGCTCGACGACGCGGACCTCCGCACGTCGGGCCGGGCGCTGTTCTACGCGAGCGTCCTCCTGCGGATGAAAAGCGACGCACTGCTGGGAGAGGACGACCCCGACGACCCGGAGCCGGAGCCGTGGGAGGCGCGCCTGGAGGGCGAGGCGCCGGCGATGGGGACCGGCGGGGGAGAGCCGAACGGAGCCGGGGTCGACCCGGTCGACGCGCTCGAGGGGGAACTGGACCGGCGGCTGGACCGGAAACACGCCCGCGGGTCGCCGGAGACGCTCGACGAACTCGTGCGGGACCTGCGCGAGGCCGAGCGCGGGTCGTGGTGGAAGGAGTCCCGGAGCTACGACACGAGCGGCGAGACGACGCCGCGGACCCAGACCCTCGACTACCGCGCGGCCGACGACGTCCGGCGGGACGACGAGCCGAGCGCCGCGGAGGTGACCGAGCGGGCCCACAGCGAGGATATCGAGGCGACCATCGCGGACGTCCGCGCGGCGCTCTCGGCGGAGTACGACGCCGGGCGCACCGAGGTGCTCTTCCGCGAGGTGCGGACCGCGGGCGGGGACGCCGTCCACACCTTCCTCGCCTTGCTCTTTCTCGACGGCCGCGGCGTGGTGTGTCTGGCCCAGGACGACCTGTTCGGAGACCTGTGGATCCGGAATCCGGACGCGGAGGACGCAGACGACGGAGACGACGGAGACGAGGACTCCGGAGCCGACCCCGCGCCCGCCGCCGACGGCTGACTACGTCGCCTCGGCGGTCGGGCGCAGGCGTTCGCCGTCCCGCTCTATCAGCCCGCGGCGCTCCATCTCGGCGAGCACCTCCTCGAGTCGCCCGGGCTGGGCGACCTCCAGTTCGATCCGCTCGATCCCGTGGCGCTCCGCGAGGAGGGATCGGACCTCGTCGGGCGTGAACCACGCGGCGTCGGCGTCGGCCGTCGCGCTCCCGATCAGGTCGCACATGTCCTCGATGAAGTTCCACGGGTAGACGACCCAGGTCCACTCGGCGAGCCGTTCGCCGACGAAGTCGGGGTCGGCGGCGCTCTCGCCGGCCTGCTGGAGCGTCGCGGTCCGGACGGCCGCGGGGTCGCGGTCGCGGACGTACGTCTCGGCGCGGCGCAGTGACTCGCCGGTGTCGGTGATGTCGTCGACGACGAGGACGCGCTTGCCCTCCACGCTCCCGTCGGGCATCGGATAGCGAATCTCGGCCTCGCCGGACGCGGCGGCGGTCCCGACGTAGTGTTCGATCTTCAGGCTCGTGAGGTCGTCGAGTCCGAGGAAGTCACAGAGACACCGCCCGGCGAACCAGCCGCCGCGCGCGAGCGCGACGATGACGTCCGGTTCGAACTCGGCGTCGCGGACCGCCTCGGCCACGTCCCGAGTCAGCCCGTAGATATACTCCCAGTTGGTGACAGTGCAGTCGAACTCCTCGTCGCCAGTCATGGGCGCGGGTCCGTCGGGCCGGGGAATAAACCTCCTGAGCCGCCGACCCCCGGGCTTTTGATTCCGCCCACCCACTCCGCCCCATGACCGACCGACGCGCGCTCCTCGTGGACGCGTTCGCGGACGAACCTCTCGCCGGCAACGCGGCGGGCGTGGTCCCCGACGCCGACGGCCTGACCGACGGGCAGATGCGCGCGATTGCGCGCGAACTCGGCGCGAGTGAGACGGCGTTTGTCCGCTCGTCGGAGAGCGCCGACCGGCGCCTGCGGTTTTTCTCCCCCTCTGCCGAGGTGGACCTCTGTGGGCACGCGACGGTGGCGACCCACGCGCACCTCCACCGGGAGGGGGCGGTCGCGGCGGGCACACACGCCGTCGAGACGAACGCCGGTGTCTTCGACGTCGAGGTCGAGGAGGGTGGCGTGGCGTGGCTGGCGGGCGCCGCACCCGAGGTGACGGAGGTCGATGCCGACCTGGACCGGGTCGGCGAGGCGCTCGGGGTCGACCCCGCGGCCCTGCGAGACGTGGGCGCGGACCTCCCGGCGGCGGTTGCCTCGACCGGCCTCCCGTACCTCGTCGTCCCCGTCAACTTCCTCGAACACCTGAGCGGCGCGGACCCGGACGACGCGGCCGTCGCGGCGCTCGCCGAGGCACACGACGCGGCGGGCGTGTACGCGTTCACGTTCGACGCGGTCGACCGCGAGTCGACGCTCCACGGGCGTGCGTTCGTCCCGAGCCTCGGCATCTCCGAGGACCCGGTGACCGGGACCGCGAGCGGCGCGGTCGCGGCCTACTGTCGGGCGGTCGGGGCGTTCGACGACGACGTTCCCGACGAGATCCGGTGCGAACAGGGGCATTTCCTCGACCGCCCCGGCGCCGTGCGGGTGCGGTTCGAGGCCGACGGCGACGCCGAGACCGTCTGGGTCGGCGGGCGCGCGCCGACGGCACTCGACGGGCAGTTGACGGTACCGCCCGACGAGGACGACGGGATCATCGAGGCCTGACTCCCGGCGTACGCGCCGGACGCCACCGCGGCTCCGGCACCGCTCGACGACGGCCACCTCCTCGGTGTCGGTGCCGCCGGCGCCGTCGACACACCTCGAGCCCGAGGGGAGCGGTGAGTGCGGACGACGCGAACGACGCGAACGACGCGAGCGCGGCGAGCCGTGGAGACGGCAGCACCCGTTCGCGGAGCGGGCCGCGCGAGCGAGTATTTACTCGGGAATACAGTGTTTCTTGTGTCGCCGGCGTTGTCGGAAGGTTCTTGCCTCGCCCTGTTGCCCATCTAACCCCACAATGGCCGTAGTTTGGCTCGATACGGTCGGCGCGACCGACATCGACCGAGTCGGCGGGAAGGCGGCGTCGCTCGGCGAACTCACGGGCGCCGACCTGCCGGTGCCGCCTGGCTTCGTCGTCACTGCCGACACCTACCGCGCGTTCATCGAGGAGACCGGAATCGCCGAGGAGCTGTTCGCGGCGGTCGACATCGACCCCGAGGATTCGGCGGCGCTCGCTGCGGCCCACGAGCGGGCACACGAACTCATCGTGGAGACGCCGCTCCCCGAGACCGTCCGCGAGGAGGTGCTCGCGGCCTACGACTCGTTCGACCCCGGCGAGCCGTTCGTCGCGGTGCGGTCCTCTGCGACCGCGGAGGACCTGCCGGACGCCTCCTTCGCCGGCCAGCAGGAGACGTTCCTCAACGTCCAGCGCGAGGCGCTGCTCGACCAGGTGCGCGAGTGCTGGGCGTCGCTGTTCTCCGAGCGGGCGATCTACTACCGCAACCGACAGGGGTTCCCCCACGACGAGGTCGACATCGCCGTCGTCGTCCAGCGGATGGTCGACGCCGACAAGTCCGGGGTGTTGTTCACCAGCCACCCCTCGACCGGCGAGCCACGCGCCATCGTCGAGGCGGCCTGGGGCCTCGGCGAGGGCGTCGTCAGCGGCGCAGTGTCGCCCGACAACTACGTGATCGAGCGCGAGACCGGCGACGTCGTCGAGACCGCCGTCGCCGACAAGAAGACGATGTTCGTCCGCGGCGCAGACGGCGCGACCGTCGAGAAGACGGTCCCCGACGGCCGGCGCGAGGAGCGCGTCCTCTCTGCGGACGAACTGTCGGCCCTGGTCGGCATGGGCGAACGCGTCGAGGACCACTACGGCGAGCCACAGGACGTCGAGTGGGCGATGCGCGACGGCGAGATATTCATGCTCCAGTCCCGGCCGATCACGACCATCGACGAGGGGTCGGCGACGACGTCGGCCGGCGCGACCGGGACCAGCGGTGCGACTGGGTCGGTGACCAGCGACGGCTCCGGCGAGACAGTCGCGCGCGAGTCGGACGACGACGCCCCGCTCGTCGAGGGTCTCGGTGCGAGCCCCGGCGTCGTCGCGGGGCCCGCCCGGGTCGTGACGTCCGTCGACGACCTCGACCAGGTCCAGGACGGCGACGTGATCGTCACCGAGATGACGATGCCGGACATGGTGCCCGCGATGAAGCGGGCGGTCGGTATCGTCACAGACGAAGGCGGGATGACGAGCCACGCGGCCATCGTCTCGCGCGAACTCGGCGTGCCGGCCGTCGTCGGCACCGGCTCCGCGAGCCGGACACTGGACGACGGACAGGTCGTCACCATCGACGGCGACCACGGGACCGTCCGTGCGGGCGACGACACCGGCGGCGAGGAGGAGTACGAGCCGGTGGAGTCCGTCCGCCCGGACACGCCGGTCAAGCCGATGACCGCGACGAAGGTCAAGGTAAACGTCTCCATCCCGGAAGCGGCCGAACGGGCGGCCGCCACCGGAGCGGACGGCGTTGGCCTCCTCCGCACCGAACACATGGTGCTGTCGACGGGCAAGACGCCCGAGCGGCTCATCGCCGAGCGCGGCAGCGAGGGGTTCGTCGCCGAACTCGTCGACGGGATTCGGGGCGTGGCCGAGGAGTTCTACCCCCGGCCCGTCCGCGTGCGCACGCTCGACGCGCCGACCGACGAGTTCCGCCAACTGGAGGGCGGCGAGGACGAGCCCCGCGAGCACAACCCGATGCTCGGCTACCGGGGCATCCGCCGGAGCCTCGACAAGCCCGACGTGTTCCGCCACGAACTCCGCGCTATCGCGCGGCTCCACGACGCGGGCTACGACAACGTCGAGGTGATGTTCCCGCTCGTCAACGACGCCGAGGACGCGCTCGCGGCCTGCGAACACCTGCGCGAGACGGGCCTCGACCCCGAGCGCGTCTCCTGGGGCGTGATGATCGAGACGCCCGCGAGCGCGCTCCTGATCGACGACCTCGCCGAGGCAGGGGTCGACTTCGCCTCCTTCGGGACGAACGATCTCACCCAGTACACCCTCGCGGTCGACCGCAACAACGAGCAGGTGGCCGACCGCTTCGACGAGTTCCACCCGGCGGTCCGGCGGCTGATCGGCGACGTGATCGACCGCTGTCGCGAGCACGACGTCGAGACGAGCATCTGCGGGCAGGCCGGCTCCAACCGGGAGATGGTGCGCTTTCTCGTCGACCGGGGGGTCTCCTCTATCTCGGCGAACATCGACGCCGTTCGGGACGTGCAACACGAGGTCAAGCGGGTCGAACAGCGCCTGATCCTCGACTCGGTGCGGTGAGACAGCCGTCCGTCACTGTCGCTCCGGGACCGGGACACGGTCGCGACAGCCCCGTGACTCCGGCAACGCTTTGACCGTCCGGCGGTAGTATCACGCTGTGTCCGAGCGCGAGATGGCCCGGCCCGTCCGGCCGCAGTCGTTCGACGCCGTCCTCTCGTCGATGTGCACGCGGCCCCACCCGGCCGCCCGTGACGCGGCGGAGCGCTTTCTCGCCGCGAACCCCGGCGACCCGGCGACCTACGGGACGGTCGCAGAACTCGAAGGACAGGCCGTAGACCGTCTGGGCCGGGTCGCCTCGCTCGCCGACCCGCACGGCTACGTCACCAGCGGCGGGACGGAGGCGAACCTGCAGGCGACCCGTGCGGCCCGCGACCGTGCCGAGACGGACGCGCCGCGGGTCGTCGCCCCCGAGAGCGCGCATTTCAGCCTCCGGAAGGCCGCGGCCGTCCTCGACATCGACATCAGGTTCGTCCCCACGGACGACGACCACCGTGCCGACCCGGCGGCGATCCGTGCCGCCGCCGACGACGACACCGTCCTCGTCGTCGCCGTCGCGGGGACGACGGAGTACGGCCGGGTCGACCCGGTTCCCGAACTCGGGACGGTAGCGCGCGAGGTCGGGGCGGCGTTCCACGTCGACGCCGCGTGGGGCGGGTTCGCGCTTCCCTTCACCGACCACGCGTGGAGCTTCGCGGACGCTCCCGTCGATACGATGACGATAGACCCCCACAAACTCGGGCAGGCGCCCGTTCCCGCGGGTGGCCTGCTCGCGCGCGACGCCGCGACGATGGACGCGCTCGCCGTCGACACGCCCTACCTCGAGACGCGCTCGCAGGCGTCGCTCACCGGGACGCGCTCCGGCGCGGGCGTCGCGGGCGCCGTCGCGGCGATGGAGGCGCTCTGGCCCGACGGCTACCGCGCGGAGGCCGAGCGCGCGGCCGCCGAGGCGCGCTGGCTCGCCGACGAACTCGGCGCGCGCGGGTTCGACGTCGTCGAGCCGGAACTCCCGCTGGTCGCGGTCGACCTCCCCGAGGACCTGTTCGACACGCTCCGGGACGAGGGGTGGCGGATCGCCCGCACGCGCCGGGGCGAGACGCGAATCGTCGTGATGCCTCACGTCACGCGCGAGCGTCTCCGGGCGTTCCTCGACGACTGCGATCGCATCGCTTAGTACCGTCGACGCGTGGCTTCCGTCGTGTCGATCACGCACTCGGTCGCCCTCGCCCTCCCGGCCGAGACAGTCCCGCTCGCCTCCGGCGAGGGAGGGCTGCTCTCCGGTGCCGTCCGTACCGCGACCGGGTGGGCCGGGCTGGGCATCGTCTTCGTCTACTCGTTTCTCATCGCGTTCGCGCTCCCGGGCGTGAGCGAGGTGGTCCTCCTCGCGCCGCTCGACCTCGGGCTGTCGCGGCCGGCGCGCCTCTCGGTTATCATCCTCGTGAGCGGGCTGGGGAAGGCACTCGGGAGCGTCTTCGCGTTCCACATCGGGCAGGAGGCGAAGAAGTCGGGGCCGGTCGAGCGCTTCCTCCGTAACTCCCGGTTCGAGGTGATGGAGTGGACAGAACGCCGGACGATCCAGCTCGTCCAGCGATACGGCTTCGTCGGGCTCGCCGGGGCGCTCTGTGTCCCGTTCTTTCCCGATACCCTCTCTATCTACGCGTTCTCGGTCCTCTCGGAGGACTACCTTCGGTTCGCGGCCGCGACGTTCGTCGGGAGCGTCGGCCGGTTGCTGGTGACGCTGGCGCTGGTGGGTGGGACACTCGTAGCGATCTGAACGAGGCGCGCGACCGACGGGAGCGGGCCTCGATACGAGTGCGGTGAGCAGAGCGAGCCGCAGGAGGCGGGTCGCGCGCTGCGTCTCTCTGCCTGCGGGCTCCCGGGCCGCTCGCCTCGATCCCCCGTACTCTCTCGTCCCGCGCCGGCGCCGCGCGAACGACCGCTTTTAGGTTCACCACTCCCCACGGCCGTGTATGAGCCACGAGGAGTTCCCGACGGACCGTCCGGCGGTCGTCACCTGCGGGCTCCCGTACGCGAACGGGGACCTCCACATCGGCCACCTCCGGACGTACGTCGGCGGCGACGCCTACGCGCGGGCGCTCCGGACGCTCGGACAGGAGACGGCGTTCGTCTGCGGGTCGGACATGCACGGGACGCCCGTCGCCGTCAACGCCGAGAAGGAGGGGGTCACGCCCGAGGAGTTCGCGCTGGAGTGGCACGAGCAGTACGCCGAGACGTTCCCGCGGTTCGGCGTCGCGTTCGACAACTACGGCCACACTCACGACGAGACGAACACGGAGATGACCCGCTCCATCGTCCGCGCGCTGGACGACGCGGGGCTGGTGTACGAGCAGTCGATCATGGTCGCCTACGACCCGACCGGCGACCAGTACCTCCCGGACCGCTACGTCGAAGGGGCCTGTCCCTACTGCGGGGAGCGCGCCCGCGGCGACGAGTGCGACGAGGGGTGTGGCCGGCATCTCGAACCCGGCGAGGTCGAAGAGCCCGTCTCGACGCTCACGGGCAACCCCGCGGAGTACCGCGAGCGCGAGCACAAGTTCTTCCGCGTCTCGGAGCTTCAGACGTATCTCCAGGCGTTCATCGACCGGATGGAGGGCACCGAGAACGCGAAGAACCAGCCCCGCGAGTGGATCGAGGGCGACCTCCAGGACTGGTGTATCACCCG
>JBDGTD010000085.1:0-6067 GCA_042217165.1 Haloferacaceae archaeon
GAGTTCGAGATCGAACAGGCCCCGAAGGGCCCGCGCGCGACGAACGTCACGCGCGCATAGACCGGTCAACGGAGTTCGTACTTTCGACGCCAGCCGGGAGAGCGGCGGCGACTGTCAGTTGGTCCGCTCCGGCTGGCGGAAGGCCCGGACGGTGTCGCGGTCTCGCTCGAAGGCGGCCACCTCGACGAGTCCGCGGTCCTCGAACACGGCGCTCCAGTCGCGGTAGTAGAGCGGGAGGTCGTCGTCGACGTAGTTCACGTCGCCGTCCGCGTGGCCGTCCTCGTTCTCGACGGTGACGAGCAGATCCGCCGTGACGCGGGCGAGTTCCGCGAACACCGGCCCGGCGTCGGGGTGGACGTGCTGGAGGGTCTCGACGGAGAACGCGGCGTCGACGGCGTCGTCGGGGAGTGTCGGGAGGACGCCCTCGACGGCGTCGTGGTGGAACTGCCCCGCGGCCGCGAGGCCGGGGTACGTCTCCGTCATCACCTCGAACGCCTCGCCGTTCACCTCGATACCGGTCAGGTGTTCGAAGCCGTGGTCGTGGAGGTGCGCGAGGTGGCGCCCGGCGCTACAGCCCACCTCGAGCACCCGCGCGTCCCGGCCGACGTGGCGCTCTAGCAGTTCGCGAATCCGAACACTCGTCTCGTCTGCTCCGCGGTGGGCGTAGTACCGGGGGGAGTACTCCCCGGACCGCTCGGCCCACTCGCGGCGGACGGCCTCTTCGTTCACGTTCGAGAACCTCGGAGAAGCGGGTTAACCCCGTCGACCGACCGGCGCTCGCGTCTGGACCGCCGTACCCCGCGCTCCGGGGCGCGGCGCGCAACGCAGGGATCGACGGACTGCGACGGAGACTGGCCGGGGGCGGGCTACTCGATGTGCCCTTCCTGGCGGAGCTGTTCTGCGTCCTGTTCCGTGTACCGCCACTCGATGTTCCCCTTCTCGTCTTGCCACTCCCACGGCTCGAGGAGGACCACGTCGCCCTCGGAGATCCACGTCCGGTACTTCATTCGGCCGGGGATCCGGCCGAGGCGTGTCTCGCCGTCCGCGCAGCGGACGCGAACGTGGTTCCCCCCGAGGTGTTCCGTGACGGTCCCGAACACCTGATTGTCGTCGGGCATCCGGAGCGGCTTTCGGCCAGTCTCGTCGCTCACAACTGAAGTTGTGGCGGCCGCGTGTTAAGTCGTCCGCGTTCCGCGGTAGCGACTCCCACGTACGTCCGGACCGACGGCTGTCCGGCAGTTCCGCTCGGCGTCGCTCAGGTCTCCTCGGCGTCGAACTCCAGCGCCGCCGAGTTGATGCAGTAGCGCTTGCCCGTCGGCTCCGGGCCGTCGTCGAAGACGTGCCCGAGGTGCCCGCCGCAGGTCGCACAGCACACCTCCACGCGCTTCATCCCGTGTCTGGTGTCCACCTCCGTCTCGGCGTTGCCCGCCAGCACGTCGTGGAAGCTCGGCCACCCCGTGCCGGACTCGAACTTCGTGTCGGCGTCGAACAGGGGGGTGCCACAGCCGGCACACCGGAAGGTGCCGTCGCCGTTCGCGTCGAGGAGGTCGCCGCTGAACTTCGGCTCTGTCCCACGCTCGCGGAGGATCTCGTACTCTTCGTCGGACAGGCGCTCGCGCCACTCGTCCTCGCTCAGGGCGCTCCAGTCTACCGCCTCGGCCTCGTGATCGCTCATAGCAGTAGATGGGCGCGCCACCCGAAAGACCTGTCGCGCCCATTGCCCCCGACCCCACGTTTTTGCGGGGTCGGGCCGTGCCGAACGACGTGAGCGAGAGAGCAGACTGGCTCGACGGACTGCGCGACCGGACTCCATGACACGCTCGCTCTGTGTCGTTGGGGCCGGCGCCGCCGGAGCCGCGGCGACGTACGCCCTCCGGGGATCCCCGGTGGACGTGACGGTGCTAGAGAAGAGCCGCGGCGTCTGTGGCCGCGCGGCGACCCGCCGGCGCGACGGACGGCGGTACGACCACGGCGCGAGCCACCTCCCGGTCGCGGACGAGCGGGTTGGACGGCTGGTCGACGCCCTCGGGACGGACGGACTGGTCGAGATCGACGCGCCGGTCTGGACGGTCGACGAGTCGGGGACGGTCGACGAGACGGACGGCGAGCCGACCCGCCGGGTGACGTGGGAGCGGGGGATGACCCAGTTGGCGAAGCGTGCGCTCGGCGCGACCGAGGCGACGGTCGAGCGCGAGACGCGCGCGGCGGCGCTCGACCGCGACGAGCGCGGGTGGCGCCTCACGGCCGAGAACGGCGAGAGTTACGGCCCGTTCGACAGCCTCCTCCTCACCCCGCCGGCGCCCCAGACGGCGAGTCTGCTCGCCGCGACCGGGTGGTCGAGCGAGCGGGCGATTCGCCTGCGCGAGGCGGTCGGGAGCGTCGAGTACGACGGCGCGTGGACCGTCGTCCTCGGCTACGACCGGCCGCTCGACCGCGAGTGGTTCGGCCTCCGCGCCGCGACCGACGACCAGCCGCTCCGGTGGGTCGGCCGCGAGTCGGTCAAGGACGGCCGCGTCCCCGACGGCGAGGAGATACTCGTCGTCCAGATGGGCAGCGCGTGGACGCGCGAACACGAGGGGGAGGCAGTCGCGGACGCCGTGGCAGCCCGGGTCGCGGCGCTCCTCGACGAGCCGTGGCTCGCGGCGCCCGCGTGGACGGACGACCAGCGCTGGCGGTACGCCCGGCCCGCCTCTCCCCCGCCCGCGGCGGCGCTCGACGCCGGCGAGCCGGACGGGCTCTACCTCGCCGGGGACTGGGTGGCCGGCGAGGGGCGAGTCGACGCGGCGCTCCGGAGCGGGCTGGACGTCGCGACGCGGCTCGAGTGAGCGGAGCGGGCCACAGAACGAAGACAGGCGGAGGACAGACCGAGAGACGGCGTCCGGACGCTGGCTCGCGCTCGCCGCTTCCGTCCCGGGCGACCCCGGTCAGTCGTCCGCGCGGGCGCTCTCCGGGGCCGCGCCGACGAGGTCGTCGTAGCGCGCGCCGGTCTGTTTCAGCGTCTCGGTCGAGTAGAGCCGCTCGTGCGGGTAGGGGAGGTGTTCGTCCGCCAGTTCGTCGACCTTGGCGTCGACCGCCGCCTGTTCGCGGCCGTGGACCATCGTGAACAGGTTGTACGGCCAGCCCTGGTCGGGTCGACGCGGTCGGTGGTAACACAGCGTGACGTAGGGGAGCGACCCGACGGCGCGCCCGCGGTCGTCCAGGTGGTCGTCGGGCACGTCCCAGACGACCATACAGTTCGCGTCGAAGCCGGTGACGACGTGGTTGACGACACAGCCGATCCGCTTTATCGCGCCGCGGTCGAGGAGGGACGCGACCGACCGTAACACGTCCTCCGTCGTGGCGCCGACCGTCGCGGCCACGTCGGCGTACGGCGTCGGAGAGAGCGGGAGGCCGTCCTGCACGGCCAGGAGGACGTCGGCCTCCAGCGGCGAGAGGCCGCCGGCCGCGTCCTCGCTGATCCGGGTGGCGTCGACGTCGGTGACGTCGTGACTCTCTCGGGCGAACCGGTCGTCGTTCACCACCGGGAACTCGAGGTCGATGTAGTAGTCGGTGAGCATCGGGAGCGACAGCACGGAGAGGCCCGTTCGCTCCTCGACCGCCGCGAGGATCGCGTCTCTGCGCTCCCGGGAGCCCGCGGTGACGACGAACCACATGTTCCACGCGTGGTCGCGGCGGTAGTTGTGGTTGACCTGCCGGTAGCTGTTTATCACCGCGGCGACCTCGTCGAAGCGGTCAGCGGGCGCCCGCACGGCGGCGAGCGTCGAGGAGCCGATCACGGGCGGGTTGAGGACGGCGCCGAACCGGCGGAAGACGCCGCGCTCGCGGAGCGCCTCGACGCGCGCGAGCGTCTCGTCTTCCGAGACGCCGAGCTCCGAACCCATCCCGCGGAACGGCCGCTCGGCGACGGGGACGCCGGACTGGAAGCCGTCGATCAGCGCGGCGTCGACCTCGTCGAGGCCGTCGCGCCAGTCCTCGGACATAGCCGAGTTCCGGTTCCGCGTCGTCTTAACCCCTTTCTCCGGGCGGTCCGTTTTTGTACGCTGACCCGGTACCGTGGCTCGTGTCAGTGGATATCAGGTCGGTCCTCCGACGAGCCAGCCGGTCCTACGTCGTCTTCGTCGCACTCGGGCTGGTCGTCGGGCTCGCGATAGCTCCCGTTGCCTTCCAGGCCACCGAATCACAGGGGACAGTCGCCGTGATCCCGCTCTCGGGTGGAATCACCGGGAGTACCGCCGCGTCGGTCGGCTCGATGCTCGAACAGGCGCGCGAAGACCCCGACATCAAGGCGGTGGTGATAGTCGCCAACAGCGGGGGCGGGAGCGCCGCCGCGAGCGAGGAGTTGTATCTCCAGACAAAGCGCACGGCGGAGATGAGTGAGATGCCCGTCGTCGCCTCCGTCGACGCCGCGGCGGCCTCGGGCGCGTACTACACGATCGCGCCGAGCGACGTCATCTACGCGAAGCCGGCCTCGCTGGTCGGGAGCGTCGGCGTGCTGGCGAACGCCCCCCGGTCGCTCGAGCCGAACAGTATCGTCGGTACTACGGGGTCGAACAAGCTCTCCGGCTACAGCGACAGAGAGTTCTACACCCTGCTGGAGACCCTCGGGAACAGCTTCTACAACGCCGTCGAGCAGAGCCGCGGTGACCGCCTCGAACTCAGTCGGTCCGAACTCGCACAGGCGGAGCTCTACTCGGGGACACAGGCCGTCCAGAACGGGCTCGCCGACCGGATCGGCGGACGACAGGCCGCAGTGAGCGCCGCCGCCGAGCGGGCGGGGCTGGAGAACTACGAGGTCCGGACGCTCCGGCCCGACGGGCCGACGGTCTTTCTCTCGCGGAACAACTACCTCGCGGCGAACGCGCCCGACGGGCGGATGGTCTCCTCTGACTACTTCTTCGACGAGGACGACGCTACCCCGACGTTCCTGATGCTGCCCGCGTCGTACGTCGCCGACGACCGGAGACGGGGAGAGGCGATCTCGTCCGCGAACGCGACCCGCCGGACGCCACAGACGCCGCGCGCGTCTGCCGGGACGGCGGAGGTGCGCGGATGAGCGACGGGCCCGGCACCGCCGGGTGGGCGACCCGCCTGCTCGCGCTCGTGCTGTCCGCCGGCGTGGTCGTCGGGGTCGCCGCCGGGGGAGCGGCCTTCGTGGACGGCGGAGAGAACGAGCCGGACGGGTCGCTCGCGATCCCCGAGTACCAGCCCGAGAACGTCTCGGTCGAGCCCATCCCCGCCGAAGGGAAACTCTCGCCGGACAGCGACGTCGCGGTCGGGAGCGGGACGGTCGTCATCGACAGGGGACACGGTAACCGGTTCAGTCGGGCGACGATCGAGCCGCTGGTCCGCGGGCTGACCCGGATGGGGTACGACGTGGAGTTCTACCGGAACGGCGACCTCGCGGCGGCGCTCGAGGACGCGAAAGCGTTCGTCGTCATCGACCCGGCCACGGAGTACAAGTCGGGCGACATCAACGACGTGCGGCGGTTCACCGGGCAGGGCGGACGGCTGCTGGTCGTCGGCGAACCCGACCGGATCGGGATCAGCGCCTCGCTGTTCGGCACCTCGATCAACACACAGGAGAGCGCGCTGACGACGCTCGGGGCCGCCTACGGCACGAGCGTCGAGACGGGCTACCTCTACAACCAGGAGAACGCCGACGCGAACTACAAGCACATCGAGACGGCGCCGACCGGCGCCGGGGGACTCGAGGGCGTCGAGCAGACGACGATGTACACCGCCACCGCGGTCCAGATGCGCGGCGGCGAGGTGTTGCTCCGGTCGGCGCCGGGGACGATCCAGTCCAGCACCGACGACGAGCAGGGCCGGCACCCGGTCGCGGTGCGCCGGAACAACGTCGTCTTCCTCGGAGACAAGACGTTCATGCGCGCCGACCGCTACCGCGTCGCGGACAACGAGGCGTTCCTCACCTACCTCGTGGAGTTCCTCGCGAGCGGGGAGCGAGACACGAGCCAGTCGCTCGCGAGCGGCGGGGAGACGGAGACGCCGGCCGTGAACACGACGGCCGTGGCACCCGCGGAGTCGGTCGGCGCGAACTGAGCCGCGC
>JBDGTD010000085.1:6167-8641 GCA_042217165.1 Haloferacaceae archaeon
AGCCGACCTCCGCGGCAGACCACGGCACGGACGCGTTCCGTCTCGGCCGCCGTCGTCCCCGGACGCTGACCTCTCGGCGGCGGTCCGTTCATATGCCGTCCGCCCCAACAGCATCTATGGCGAGTGCGACATCCGACGAGCGGTTCGGAGACTGGCCGCTGAAGCGCCTGATGACCGAGGTAGTCGGCTCCGGCACGAAGTCCGCAGAAGACATGAGCCGCGCGCAGGCACGGGAGGCGTTCGAGCGGATCCTCGCGGGCGAACCGGACCACACCACCCTCGGCGCGTTCTGGCTCGCGAACCGCTGGAAGCACAACGTTCCGGAGGAACTCGCCGCCTACGTCGACGTGATGGCCGACACTGTCGAGTCGGTCCACCCCGACTGTGACCCGGTCGACTGCGGCGCGAACTACGACGGCAAGGGCGAGACGGCGGTCCTCGGCGTCGGCGCCGGCCTCGTCGCCGCCGCGGCGGGGACGCCGGTCGTCGTCCACTCGGGCGACCGCGTCCCGACCCAGAAGCAGGACGCCTACAAGCACGTACTCGACGCGCTCGGCGTCGAGACAGAGGTAACGCCCGCCGACTCTGCCGCGATGGTCGACGAGACGGGCTTTGGCTTCTACTACCAGCCGACCTTCGCGCCCGCGGTCCACGGCCTCCGCGACCGGCGCGACCAGATGGGCGTCCGGACCTTCGTCAACACGGTCGAGACGCTCGCGAACCCCGCCGGCGCGTCCGTGCATCTCGGCTCGTTCTACCACCTCGCGTTCGCGAAGAAGATCTGCGAGACGATCGAACGCTCGGAGACGGCTGCGTTCGACCGGGTGATCATGTTCCAGGGGATGGAGGGGTACGACGACATCCGGCCCGGCTACACGAAGGTCGCGGAGTGGGACGAGGCGTCGTTCGACGACTACGAGATCGAGACCGCCGAGTACGGGATGGACTTCGAGCGCGAGGACCTCGGGGTCGACCCGACGGACGTGGCCGGGGACTCCGCACAGATCACCGAAGCGGTCCTCGCCGGCGAGCGGACGGACGGGTTCGCGGACGCGGTCGCGCTCAACGCCGCGTTCCGGATCTACGCCGGCGGCGACGCCGAGACGCTGGACGAGGGGCTGGAGACGGCCCGAGACGTCCTCGCGTCCGGCGAGGCGGCCGACGTACTCGACGCCTGCCGCGCGCGGTAGGGACCCGAACCGTTTTCGGCGGCGCGGGCGACCAGCGACCGTGACGACCGCCCGGCACACCGGCGTCGACGCGCTCGACGACCTGCTCTCTGGCGGGGTGCCCGCCGGGAGCGTCGTCGTCCTGCTCGCCGACCCGGGCTCGCCCGCCGAACGCCTCCTCTACGCCGCGAGCGCCGCGAACCGGACCCGGTACCTGACGGCGCTGCGCCCGCCCGCGGAGGTGCGAGACGGCCTCGCCGCCCACGGTGCCGAGTCGACGACCGTCGCGGCGGTGGAAGGCCCCGACCTGCTCGCCGACCCGGCCGGTCACCTCGCGGCGCTCGGCGAGGAGACCCTGCTCGTCGTCGACCCCGTGACCGAGGCCGAACAGGGCGGGCGCGACGCCTACCGCGACTTCCTCGAAGCGCTCAAGCGACGGCTCCGCGAGACCGGGAGCGTCGGACTCCTCTACTGTCCCCGGACGACGCCGCCGACGCTCCGGCGAGACCTCACGCTCGGCCTCGCGGACCACGTCTGGTCGCTCGCCGTCGAACGCACGCGGGCGACGGCAGAGCCGCGCCTGTGGGTTCGGCGGGCGCGCGGACAGGCGCTCCCGACCGACGGCCTCGGCCTCCGGTTCGGCGCCGACGGGGTCGAGGGCTACCGGCTCGACGGGTGACCACAACGGCTTTCGCCGGCGGGTGCCCACCTGTGGTCGTGATCGAGGCGACGCTGCACACGAACCGCGGAGACGTGACCGTAGAACTGTACGACGACCGTGCGCCGCGGACCGTCGCGAACTTCGTCGGACTCGCGACCGGCGACCGGCCGTGGGACGACCCCGAGACGGGCGAGCGACGGACCGACCCGCTCTACGCCGACGTCGCTTTCCACCGCGTGATAGACGAGTTCATGATCCAGGGCGGCGACCCGACCGAGACCGGACGCGGCGGGCCCGGCTACGAGTTCGACGACGAGTTCCACGACGACCTGACCCACGACGGCCCCGGGGTGCTGTCGATGGCGAACTCCGGTCCGGACACCAACGGCTCGCAGTTTTTCCTCACGCTCGACGCGACGCCACACCTGGACGGGCGACACGCGGTGTTCGGCCGCGTGACCGACGGGATGGACGTCGTCGAGGAGATCGGCGGCCTCCCGACCGACCGGAACGACGAACCGATGCAGGATGCGGTGCTGGAGTCGGTGGCGGTCCACGACGACTACGACCACCTCGACCTGTCGCGACCGGACGAGTAGGGCGGCGCTCCGGGCCGCCGGACCCAGGGCGGCGCTCCGGGCCGC
>JBDGTD010000085.1:8741-17655 GCA_042217165.1 Haloferacaceae archaeon
CCCAAGGCGGCGCCACCGCTAAGGCCGCGGCTCGCCCTCTCACAGTATGGGCCTGTTCGACCGCACGACCGACCTCGCGACCCGACAGATCGACCGACTACTCGACGATCTGGAAGACCCCGCGGAGAGCGCGGCGTACGACCAGCGGCGACTGGACGACGAACTCGAACAGGTCGACGCCGCGGTGGTCGACCTCGTGACCGAGCGGGTGAGACAGGAGCGCCGCGCCGAGCGCCTGTCGGCGGCGGTCGACGACCACGAGGAGCGCGCCCGCGGGGCCGTCGCCGAGGGGCGCGAGGATCTCGCGCGCGAGATCATCGGCCGGAAGCGCGAGGACGCGGCGCGGAGAGAGGACGCCGAGCGCCGCGCCGCGGAACTCCGCGAGGCCGAGGCCGAACTGAAGGCCCGCCGCGAGGAGCTGTACGAGCGAGCGAGACGCCGCCGCACGAGCGCCGCCGAGCAGGCCGCGAAAGAGCGCGTCGCGCGGGCCGAGACGACGGTCGAGGGGCTCGCCGACCCGGGGCAGGTCGACGAGGCGGAGGCGCGCGCCGCCGCGCTGGCGGAGCTGCGCGCCGAGGGGTTTTTCGACGCGTCGCCGGGGGGCGAACTGGCGCGCGAACAGACGGGGCGCGAGGTGGAGGCAGAGCTAGAGACGCTGCGCGATCAGATCCGCGGCGACGGGGACGACAAGGCGTGAGGGCGACGTCGACCGACAGACGAAAGCCACTCGCGCCTCGAACGACGGTATGACCGCGGAGACGGACGACTCCGAGGTGGTCCGGGCGAGCGACGTCGGCGGCGAGGGGCCGCCGGTCGAGGAGAAACCGTACAAGATCATCTTCGAGGCCAGCGGCTGCTTCGGCGCCGGCCGGTGTGCACAGGTCGCGACGAACTGGGAGATGGACATCGAGACGGGGCTGGCGCGGCCGCGGTCGTACTACATCACCGAAGCGGAACTCGACGAGAACGTCGAGGCGGCGGAGGACTGTCCCGCGAAGAAGGGCCGCGGCGTGATCCACGTCGTCGACCGGCGGACCGACGAGGAGATCGCGCCGGACCCGCACGGAGACGGGACGCTGAGCGTAGACTGGTAGCGTAGCGTGCCCGACCCGTTCGCTCGCGCCCCGCGACGGGAATCTCGTGAGGCGAGGCGACGGGCGACAGACGATGTGGGCCGTAGAGCAGGAGCCGTTCGAGCGACGAGCGGAGTCCGGGGCCGGAGACGGAGTGTGTCCCACCAGAGGCGTGGAGCGGGAGCGAACTGACCCGCCAGAGGCGCAGAACGCGGTCGGAACGCAAGCCACTTGCGACCCCCGGGAGAACGTCTCCTCGCGCGGGGGTGGCCGAGCGGCCCAAGGCGGCGGACTTAAGATCCGCTCTCCGTAGGGAGATCCTGGGTTCGAATCCCAGCCCCCGCACTGGTCGGGTCGAAAAGGAAGAGCGCGGCCGCGGTGCCCTGTCGGAGCCGCAGTGACGCTTCGGCCCTCGAACGAAGCGTCGCTCGACGGTACGGACGGCAGGAATCTAAACCCACCCACGCGGTTTCAGTGCGCGAACATCCCGTCGCGAACGGCGGACTTTTGAGTCGTGCGGCCCTCGCTCGCCCGTGAGCGAACTGCCGCGACGGGTGGTGCGAGCGTTCGGAGACGTCGACGCCTTCGAGCCGACGCCGGACGGGACGTACCGACAGACGACGACGGCGTTCGACGCCGAGGTCGCGGCGTCGGTCGGCGAGGACGGCGAGACGCGGTTCTCGGTGTCGGTGCGCGTCCCGATGCTCTCGGCGGTCGTCGACGGCGGCGTGGCCGACGTGGTCGAGGACGGCTGGTACGAGACGTTCGCGCTCCGGGTCGCGGACGTCAGCGGCGTGACGGCCGGCGACCACGACCTCGACCCGACGGTCGAGCGCGCGGACGGCGAGGCGGTCGCGAGCGTCGACTTCTCCGACATCGACCCGACGCGGGGCGTCGCGGACGCGAAGGCCTTCGTCGACTTCGTCGAGGGGACCTACGTCCAGGGCGTGATCCCGGGCTACGAGTACACGGACCCCGTCGCGGGACTGGTCGCGGAGGGGCGGCGCGCGGCGGGCGCCGAGTAACTACGCGTCCATCGCGAGGTACGTGCGGGTGTTCTCGACGCCGTCGATTCCGGTGATGGCAGAGACGACGGCGGCCCGGACGGCGGCGGGCGAGTCCACCCGCACGCGGACCACGAAGTCGACGTCGCCGGCGACGACGTGGACGCTCTCGACGCCGTCGACCGCGCGCATCGCCGCCGCGATGCGGTCGGCCTCGCCCGTCGAGGCCTCGACGAGTACGTAGGCGACTACCACGGGTCACCCCTCACTCGGAGCGGCGTGCCTTTCATGCGGCCGCCTACGGCGCCCGCGGCAAAAACCTCCCTCACGACTTTACCCTCCGCTCGCGTACCGCCGGCGTGGTCCACGCGTTCGTGATGATCGAGACTGCGGCGGGCGCGGCCGGGTCGATCGTCGAGACGGCGCTCGCGCGTGACCCCGTCGCCGAGGCCCACGTCGTCGCCGGCGAGTACGACGTGATAGCGGAGGTCGAGGGCGAGAGCGTCGACGCCGTCGTCGGCGCGGCCGCCGACCTCCGGTCGATCGAGGGGGTTCTCGACAGCCAGACGTACGTCTCGATGGAGTGATCAGCCGTCGGACGGGGCGAGTACGCGCTCGCGGTAGGTCGGCCGGGAGATCTCGCCGGCGGCGAAGGCGGCGGCGTCTGCGCTGTCGACGACGACGCGGGCCTGCCCGCGGCCCTCCAGGGTCGCCGTGATCCGGAGCCGCGCCGCGTCGCCGCCGTCGTCGACGTACGTCGCGTAGACGACGGCGATACCGACCAGTTCGGCGGCGAGCGCGCCGTTCGACGCCGCGTCGGAGGCGTACGAGAGCCGGAGCGTCCGGCCCGACCACGAGAGCGAGGTGTCGCGGTAGTCGCCCGCGACCCGTCCGTGGAACTCCGCGGCGGTCAACTGCGAGTCGCCGTCTGTCGCGACCGGCGAGACGGCGCCGTAGCGGTAGCCGAGACCGAACGGGTCCGAGACGACGAAGACGCCCGCGCTCGCGAGCGAGACGGCGGCGACGAGAGCGAGGACGACGAGCCCGGCGCCGACGGGTCGGGCGTTCTCGCGCAGGAGTTCGCGGGTGCTCGCGGTCCCGACGTCGACGTCGCTCGCGCGCACCTCGTGTTGCTCGAAGCTCATGTTCCCGCAGCGCTTGCAGGGCGGGTTGTGCTTCGGGACGCCCCGCCCGCAGTTCGTACACCGCCACTCCGTGTACGCTGCCTCGGGCTCCGACGCGCTTACCGCCTCGCTCGTGTCTCCGCTCACCGACCGATCGGAGGGGATCGACGTACTTTCGTCTTGTCACCGAGGGCTCGCGCCGCCCCGAACGCGGGAGTGAAGTCCGTCCCCGCCCTGCGTGTCGTATGGTCGTCGACCTCGTACTCACCGCCGTCGTACTGGGGGTCCACGCGCTCGTCGCGGCGGTGATGACGCGCTTTTTCCGCATCCGGCTCGCGACAGACTGGGGGACGGTCGTCTACACCCTCCTGTTCGTCCCCGTCGTACTCGTACTCCTGACACAGGTGTTCACCGGGATTCTCGACATCGGGCCGAACCTCGGGAGTCCGACGACGGCGCTCGCGGTGATGGTGGGTCTCCCCCTCGCGGTCGGCGTGACGGTGGACGTACTCTACATGCGCCCGCCCGAGGAGTACGACCTCCCGGAGCCCCAGTAGCCTACAGCCGCGCCTCGACCGCCGCGACAGCGCGTTCGCGGACCGTCTCGGGAGGGCGTGTCGCGTCGACCCGGACGAACCGTTCGGGCTCTGCCCGCGCGAGCCGGTCGTAGTTCTCGATCACCCGCTCGAGGTAGTCCGCGCGCTCGAACTTGTTCGCGGCCGCCGAGCGCTCGGCCGCCGTCTCGGCGTCGAGTTCGAGCAGGACGGTCAGGTCTGGCGCGAGAGAGAACGGCTCGTGGAGGTCGCGGACGTACTCGACCGGGTCGCCCGCGAACGACTCGGCGTCGGCGAGCGTCGCGCCCTGGTACGCGACCCGGGAGTCGGCGTAGCGGTCGGAGACCACCAGGTCGCCGCGGTCGAGCGCGGGCCGGACGACCCGGGAGAGGTGGTCGGCGTGGTCGGCGGCGTAGAGGAACAGCTCCGCGACCGGGTCGGCGCCGTCGTCGCCGAGCGAGCGGGCGACTGCCTCGCCGTACCACGAGTCGGTCGGCTCTCGGGTGAACGTCGCGTCCGGGAAGCGGTCGCGCAGGCCGGCCGCGAGCGTGGACTTCCCGCTCCCGTCCGGGCCCTCGAGCGTGACGAGCATAGGGGGGCTGCGGGGGGCGTGGGCAAAGGTGTGCGGTCCGGGCGGCGGACCGGCGCCCGATAGACGGCGGCGAACGTCGCCCGACGCAGCCACGCTACCTTTTTAGGTGCTGTCGTCGGCACGAGCATATATGGACGTACTCGTCGTGGGCGGCACGGGCTTCGTCGGCACACACCTCTGTCGGGAGCTGGTCGACCGTGGCCACGAGGTGACGGCGATGTCGCGGACGCCCGGGGGAGCGCCGGAGGGCGTCGAGACGGTCACGGGCGACGTGACCGCGTACGACTCGATCGAGGGGGCGTTCGAGGGACGGGACGGCGTCGTGAACCTCGTCGCGCTCTCGCCGCTGTTCAAGCCGGACGGCGGCGACGAGATGCACGACGTCGTCCACCGGCAGGGAACCGACCACTGCGTGCGGGCCGCAGAGACACACGGCGTCGAGCGGTTCGTCCAGTTGAGCGCGCTCGGGGCCGACCCGAACGGCCCCACCGCGTACATCCGCGCGAAGGGACGGGCAGAGGAGATCGTTCGCGAGTCGGGTCTCGACTGGACGATCTTCCGACCCTCCGTGGTCTTCGGCGACGGCGGGGAGTTCGTCTCGTTCACGAAGCGCCTGAAGCGGCTGTTCGCACCGGGCGTGCCGGTCTATCCGCTCCCGGGCGGCGGGAAGACTCGCTTCCAGCCGGTCTGGGTCGGTGACCTCGTACCGATGATCGGAGACGCGCTGGAGGAGGCACAACACGCCGGCGAGGTCTACGAGATCGGCGGCCCCGACACGCTGACGCTCCGCGAGGTGGTCGAACTGGTGTACGAGGCAGAGGGGACGTCGGTGAGCGTCGTCGGCCTCCCGATGGCGCTCGCGGGCGTCGGGCTGTCGGTGATGGACGCGGTCCCGGGGATGCCGATGGGGAGAGACCAGTACCGCTCGCTGAAATTCGACAACACCACGTCTGATAACGACGTGGACGCGTTCGGTGCCGATGACGCGCGTCTGACGGCGTTTCACGCGTATCTCGGCGTCTGACGCCGGAATCGGCATAAGGCTTATTCCGCTCTTGGGCGTGGCTCCGAGCGATGGAGTGGGGAGTTAACGGATGAAACTCGCGATGGTCGGGTTCGGTCAGGCCGGCGGCAAGATACTCGACAAGTTCCTCGAGTACGACGAGAAGACCGCGGGGAGCGACGTAGTGCGAGCCGCGATCGCGGTCAACACCGCCAAGGCGGACCTGATGGGCCTGGAGCGGATCCCTGACGAGAACCGAGTGCTGATCGGCCAGTCCCGCGTGAAGGGGCACGGCGTCGGGGCGGACAACGAACTCGGCGCGGAGATCGCCGAGGAGGACGTCGACGAGATCCAGAACGCGATCGACCAGGTGCCCGTCCACGAGGTGGACGCGTTCCTGATCATCGCGGGGCTCGGCGGCGGTACGGGGAGCGGCGGCGCGCCGGTTCTCGCGAAACACCTCAAGCGGATCTACACCGAACCCGTCTACGGCCTCGGCGTGTTGCCGGGGAGCGACGAGGGCGGGATCTACACCCTCAACGCGGCGCGGTCGTTCCAGACGTTCGTCCACGAGGTCGACAACCTCCTGGTGTTCGACAACGACGCGTGGCGCCAGACCGGCGAGTCCGTCCAGACGGGCTACGACGAGATCAACTCCGAGATCGTCAAGCGCTTCGGCGCGCTGTTCGGCGCGGGCGAGGTCACCTCCGGCGACGAGATCGCCGAGTCGGTCGTCGACTCCTCCGAGATCATCAACACGCTCTCGGGCGGCGGCGTCTCGACCGTCGGCTACGCGCGCGACGCGGTCGAGCCGGTCGAATCGGGCGGGATCCTCTCGCGGCTCACCGGGGGCGGGAGCGACTCGCTCGAGGACCAGCTGGACTCCGCCCAGACGACGAACCGGATCACCAGCCTCGTTCGCAAGGCTGCGCTCGGCCGGCTGACACTGCCCTGCGAGCTAGAGGGCGCCGAGCGGGCGCTGCTCGTGATGGCCGGACCGCCCGCCTACCTCAACCGCAAGGGGATAGAGCGCGGGCGGAAGTGGCTCGAAGAGCAGACCGGGTCGATGGAGGTCCGCGGCGGGGACTACCCGCTCCCGGACTCCGGGCACGTCGCGGGAGCCGTCCTGCTCTCGGGCGTGACGAACGTCCCCCGGATCAAGGAACTCCAGCAGGTCGCCATCGAGGCGCAGGACAACATCGAAGAGATCCGCGAAGAATCCGACGAGAAGTTCGACGACTTAGTGAGTGATGACGAGGACGAGCTGGAGTCGCTGTTCTAAGCTCGTCGTCGGTCTCCTGCTCGTCCTCGCGCTCGCCGCGCCCGCGACGGCGGTGAGCGTCGGCGAGACTACCGTCCCGGAGGAGGGACAGGTGGGCGAGCAGGTGACCGCGACAGTCACCCTCACCGAGCTGTACCAGAACCCCACGCTCGAGAGCTGGCAGCTCTCGGGGCAGACGGCGCTCCAGGACGTGACGTGGGTCGTCGAGTACTACGACCAGACCGGCGCACGGGTCGACCAGCGGGAGTTCACCGGGCAGCAGTTCTCCGGCGCGCGGGTCGCCGCAGAGACGGGCACCGCGAAGGTGGTCGTCCGCGTGACCGGGACGGTTCCACCCGTCTCCGAGTTCAGCTACGACCCGCCCCAGCAGTTCCTGCTGATGGAACTCACGCGCGGCCAGCAGAACGGGGCGTCGTCGACGGTACAGACGTGGCAGGTCCACCACTTCACGCAGGACAGCAACGCCGCGCGGACGGCGATAGACGACGCACGGGCCGCCATCGAGGCCGCGCGGTCCGCGGGCGCGAACCCCACGGAGGCCGAGGAGACGTTCGCGAGCGCGGTCGACGCGTACGAGGACGGCAACTTCGACAACGCCAGGAGCCTCGCCCAGCGGGCACAGCGCGAGGCACAGAGCGCACAGTCGAGCGCGGAGCGGCGCCGGCTCCTGCTGTACGGCGGCGCTGCTGTCGTGATGCTCGCGCTCCTGGTCGGCGGCGTCTACTACTGGCGCTCCCGGCAGGAGAGCTACGACAAGCTGGCCTGACCCCGTGATCCTCGTCCCGTTCGACGCGACGGACCCGAAGACCCGGCTCGCGCCGGCCCTCGACGCCCGCGAACGGGCCGGGTTCGCGGCCGCGATGCTCGCGGACGTCCTCGGCGCCGTCGAGCGCGCCGACCACGGCCACGAACTCCGGGTACTCTCGACCGAGCCGACCGACGCGGTTCCGGAGTCTGTCCCCGTCGATGCCGACGACCGGGCGCTCACCCCTGCGGTAAACGCCGTCCTCGACGCCCACGACCCGCCCGTCGCGGTCCTGACCGCCGACCTGCCGCTCGCGACGCCCGCGACAGTCGAGCGACTGCTCGCGGCCGGCGGAGCGGGCGACGTGGTCCTCGCGGCGGGCCGGGGCGGCGGGACGAACGCCCTCGTCGCGCGTCACGAGGAGTTCAGGGTGGACTACCACGGCGTCTCCTACCGCGACCACCGCGAGGCGGCGCGTGCCGTCGGGGCGGGCGTCGTCGACGTGGACTCCAGACGGCTGGCGACGGACGTCGACGAGCCGGCGGACCTCGTGGAGGTCCTCGTCCACGGCGAGACGACCCGGGCGAGCGAGTGGCTCGCGGACGCCGGGTTCACCCTCCGGAGCGCGGACGGTCGGGCGACCGTGACCCGTGGCGGGTAGCCAACGCGGACGCTTTTTGTACCTCGCCCACCTGAGCCCGTCGATGGCGCGGCACGCGGTCGCCGGCGGCGACCCGGTTCAGGTCGACGACGACGCGGTCGAGCGGCTGCTCCGGGTCGACCCCGCAGACGCCGAGCGCGCGGACGCGCTCACGTTCTCCAGAAACGTCTTTCTCCCGCTGACGACCGCGTGTCGCTACACCTGCACGTACTGTACGTTCTACGACGTCCCCGGCGAGGCGACGCTGATGAGCCCGGCCGAGGTGCGCGAGACGGTCCGGCGCGGCGCCGACGCGGGCTGTACGGAGGCGCTCTTTACCCTCGGCGACGACCCGGACGGGCGGTACACGGGAATCGCGGCGGCGCTGGCCGACCGCGGCCACGACTCGATCTACGGCTACCTCCGGCGCGCGTGTGAGATCGCGCTCGAGGAGGGGCTGCTCCCCCACGTGAACCCGGGCGATATGGGCCGGGAGACGGTCGAACGGCTCGCGCCCGTCGCGGCGTCGATGGGGACGATGCTGGAGACGACCGCCGAGGTCGCGGCCCACGCCGGCGACAGGAGAAAGGAGCCGGCGGAACGGCTGGCGACGATCCGCGCCGCGGGCGAGGCCGGCGTCCCGTTCACCACGGGGATCCTCGTCGGCATCGGAGAGACCCCGCGAGACCGCGCGGAGAGCCTGCTCGCGGTCGCGGCGCTCCACCGCGAGTACGACCACGTACAGGAGGTGATAGTCCAGAACGTCACGCCGAACGAGCGCTCCGATTTCGCACGGCCCGACGCCGCGACGATGCGCAAGACCGTGGCGATGGCGCGCGCGGCGCTCCCGCCGGAGGTGTCGGTCCAGGTGCCGCCGAACCTCTCGCCGACCCGCGA